>JAVEUP010000005.1:0-102158 GCA_034005525.1 Thermoguttaceae bacterium
GTACGTCGAGAAGCCCCTGGATTCTATCCGAATTGTACCGCGGCGCAACCCCACGGGCCAGACAGCCGGCGAGTTGGCCGCGACGACGGCCACTCTTGCCTCGCACATGCCCCCCGTCAGTTGAATACTTCCGTAGTCTCTTCAGCCACGAGAGGTTCCTGCTGGCGCTGGCTGGTGGCTGTCACCCGAAAGACGGATTTACCCGGCTTCTTGGTTTGCGCGCGCACGCGATAGGTCAATGTTTGCCCCGGTTTGATTTCCGGGACCGGTGGAAAGCGCACGGTCTGGGCATCGAATGACGGCTCTGTCGGACCCGTCGTACCTAGACGCACGGGGGTCATGCCTTCGGGTAGAGTCGCGGTAACCACAACCTGACGGTCGGGCGTGATACCGTTATTGACCACTTGGACGACATACGTCAGTTCCTTCCCCGCGGCCACCATGCCGCGAAGGTCGGTTACGGTAAGGCTTAGTGTTCCTTCCGGTCTGGTTCCGGGCGGTGCCGGCTTGTCCGTGGTCTGGCGTATTTCCAGGCAAGCCTCCGAGCTGCCTCGGGCTCCCTCGTTGCTTGTGACACTTACACGATTACACGCTTTGGCTGCCGGCTGAAGACAGTTGCATCGGATCTGGATTCGCGCCGTTTGGCCGGGCTGAAGCTGCGCGAAGGTCCACACAAGGTTCCCGTCTTCCAACTGGTATCCTTCCGTCGCCTGCCTGGGCAGCAAGCCCGCGTCGTAGCGGTCGATCACTCGCACGTTCGTCAATGCGCGCTGCCCCGTATTGGTGACGTCAATGGTGAAGTCGGCAAGCTGGCCGACGGTGCCTTGTGCAGGTCCAGTCTTTCGCACGGAAATTGTGGCCTCGCGAGCCGGTTGTTCCGGTACGATGCCGGTAGCCGACAGACACGCCCTGGCAGTCGCAAGCGTCCCAGCCGGTCCGAGCACTTCGACTGTATGGCACCACTCGCCCGCCTTGACGACCGTGAAGTCAATGTCAACCTGCTGCGTTTCGCCGGGGGCCAGACCGCCCAGCCTGGCTTCGATCGTACGTTTCGGATCATGGACCTCGTGCTGCAACCCTTCGTCGAAGCGGTTTTTAATGGTCAGTTCGCCGGAGGGGGCGGCGCCGCGGTTGGTCACCAGCATGTGGAACTTGACCTTCTGGCCCACGGCAGCCTGTCGCGGGCCTTCAATGCGGACGTCGATGGCGGATCGGACGTCGGCGGGCAGTTCGGCCCCGATGGTAGTCGTCGTGCAACCGGTCGCACTGAGCTGGCCGGCAGCGGTCACGTCGGCACAATTCGTCGCAGTGCCCTGCGACCGGGCACGGAAATGGACTTCGAGCACCCGCTGCTCGCGCGGCCCAAGCCGGCCGATTTGCCATTGCGGCTGGCCGCCGACCAGTTGTGCCGGAGGATTGCTGCTAAGGTACTCAAGCACCCCGGGCATCCGATCGGTGACCAGCACGTTTTCGGCCGGCAGATCGCCCGGGTTGCTCACGACGATCCGGTAGGTCACCGCGGCCCCAACGGTGGCGCTGGCCGGGCCGGTCTTCTGGACGGCCAGTGACGCCGCCGACCACGTCTTTGTGACGGAAGTGCTTGCAACCAGCAGCCGCCCGGCGGAAGGTCCCGGCACGGGCGTTGGGCAGGCGACGGCCCCCGCGGGTCGGAATACTTCAATGGCAACGATGTTGGTGCCTGGCCCGGGCGCGGTTTGCATTAGTTCCGCTGTTGCCCGGCCGGACGCATCGGTGAGCACCTCAATCATGTCGGTTCCGTCCGGCGCGAATCCGGCCGGCGGCCCTGCCGTTACCCGATACCGCACGGTCCAGCCCTCCCACGGCGTTCCATCGCTCTGCTTTGTCACCGTCGTCGTAAGCGGGTGCGTCGTGCCTGCCCGGCTGATCGACGGCGGCGGGTAAGCGAACTGGGCATCGATCCAGTGGATTACCGCCGTGCGGGTCCGCGCGTTCCAATCGGTCACTTCCGGCGCATGGACGGTAACGTAGCTGGTTCCCTCGACGGGCGAGCCAACGGATATCCACCCTTGGCCGGGCACGGTGCAAACGTCGCTTCCCGCGGACGCCAACCCCCGCGACAGCCGCTCATAACGGCGCGACGTGCTGCCGATTGCATACGTCGCGTCCACTTTGCGAGGCCGGTTGAAGTCGCCCAGCAGCATGTCCACGAACGAACCCCGCCCCACCGAAATGAACTGTCCGACACTACCTCCGGCCAGGTGCCATTCCAAGCGGCGGTTCATGTCGTAGTGGTTGTCGCCGGCGACCACGCCGGCAACGAGGATGACTTCGCTGCCCACGGGGGCCACGGTTGTCGCGGGGGAGAGGGTTACCGCAACGGCATCCCAGGGCGCCGCGGCACTCATGGGGTCGCGATACACCGGCTGCGTGCTGATGGGCGGCTGCGCAAAGATCCGCTGGCCGGTCGGATCGATCCGTGGCGTTTGAAGATGGGCGCAACCTGAGCCGAGCGCGGCGCACAGCGTCAGCGCTACTAACCGCAGTCGGCGGCTCGTCCTTAGCGCGCTCATGGCCCCTTCCTCGGGCGGAAAGACTCCTCAGTTCGCGGCGTGTTCGCCTATCCAATCACTACCAAATCGTACCATGCCGTTTTGGAAACATGGGGTATTTTGTCAACCCTTCACGTGGCGAAACGGAAGCATGCCGCGATAACCGGACGAAACGGTACAATCGGACGGGATTCTCGCGGCCCTGCAGCGACGCTATAATACGGAGGCGGGAGTCCTGACGGCCGTGGTTCTGGATGTCCCTTCAAGCGACCTTCTTCTGCTGGGAGATTTTGCACATGCCTGCTGACGCCGCTCTCGTTGCCGTTGTCTCGTTCGCGCTGTTGATTCTTGCGTACTTCACCTACGGGCGGTTTATCGCCCGGCGTGTCTACCAGCTTCAAGGCGACCGGGCTACGCCGGCCCACACGTTGGAAGACGGCGTCGACTACGTACCCACGCGGGTACCCATCCTGTTTGGGCATCATTTTGCGTCGATCGCTGGCCTGGGACCGATCCTAGGACCGGCGGTGGCGGTTATTTGGGGTTGGCTCCCCGCCGTGTTGTGGGTGGTCATCGGCTCGATCTTCATTGGCGCCGTGCACGACCTGGGGGCGCTCACCGTGAGCTTGCGGTACAAGGGCCGGTCGGTGGGCGAGGTGTGCCTCCATGTGATGGGGCCTCGAGCCAGGTTGCTTGCCCTGCTGATCATCTTCTTCCTCATGTCCCTAGCCATGGGAGCGTTCGTTAACGCCATCTCCTCGTTGTTCGTTAATTTCAACCCTGATGCGATTATTCCATCGTTCGGGCTGATGGTCGTTGCCATGGCGATGGGCGTTGCGGTGTACAAGCTGAACGTGCCGTTGGTGCCGGCGACGGTGATGGGCTTGGCTGCATTCGCGGCGCTGATCTTCTGGGGGGTGGAACAGCCGGTGGCCACCTACCAGTGGTTTACTACGTCCGAAACGCGCGAGGCTCTTGCCGCCGAGCGCGACAAACCCGAAGTGCGAAACGAAACCGGTGAAGTCACGGTCGCGGCGTTTGAATCGCCGTACGGCGCCGCCGCCGCGGGCGCCCGCCTGACCGCGGTGGGCAACATAGCGGCGGCCGACGACGTGGGCCGGGCCGTTCAGGTCGCCCGGTACTGGTGGATCGGCGCGCTGCTGGCCTACGGATTCCTGGCTTCGGTGCTTCCGGTGTGGCTTCTGCTGCAGCCGCGCGACTACATCAACAGTTTTCAGCTATATTTCGCCCTAGCCACCATGGTGCTGGGCCTGCTCATGGCGGCGGCAACCGGGGCGCCGGAAAGCCGGATCGACGCTGAAGCGTTCCGTCCCAACGTATCCGGCGCGCTGCCCTGGTTCCCGTTCCTGTTCGTAACCATCGCCTGCGGCGCAGTCAGCGGGTTCCATTCGCTGGTGTCCAGCGGCACGACCGTCAAACAACTCAACCGGCAGACCGACGCGCTGCCCATCGGCTATGGCGGCATGCTGACGGAAGCGGCACTGGCGATCCTGGTGATTCTCGCCTGCGCCGCCGGGCTGGGTGCCGTCCATTGGCAAGCCGGAGGCGTGTATTCCAGTTGGGGCGGGATTCAAGCAGGCGGGCTGGGCACGCAACTAAGCGCCGTGGTCCGCGGCGGGGCGAACTTCCTCACTCAAATCGGTATTCCCACCAAGTATGGCATGGCGCTTCTGGCAGTGACCATCGTGGCCTTCGCGCTGACCACGCTCGACTCGGCCACGCGGCTGCTGCGGTTCAACGTCGAGGAGATATGCCGTTCCATCCACGCCGAGCCGTTGGCGAACCGCTATTTCGCCTCGGCCGTGGCGGTGGGCGGCATTGCCTTCTTCGGACTCGTGCCCGTTGGCACGGTGCTGTGGGTCCTCTTCGGCACGACCAACCAACTGCTTGCGGGCCTCACCTTGCTGGTGGTCAGCGTGTTCCTGTTCAAGCTGCGCCGTCCGATTGTCTACACCCTGGTGCCCATGATCCTCATGCTGGTGGTATCCATTTGGGCGATGGTGCTCAGCATGATCGGGTTCTGGACCAGGCCGGAGCAGCCGTGGCGCTGGGCCCTGATTGGCGTGACCGCGATTGTGCTGGCCATGTCGCTTTGGTTGATGGTCGAGGCCATGCTCTCGTTTGCGAAAGGGCGCGGCGGGCTGGACGAGGACGGGGAGCCGGCCGGGGTTAGAACCCCGCCGCCGCAATGACGGCCTCCATCTTCTCGCGCCCCAGTCTCGCAGCCTCCAGCGGGTCCATATCCCAAAGGTCGCGGTTGAACAGCTCCAGCGAGAGCGTGCCGCGGAAACCTGTCGTGTGCATCGTGCGAAGCATCTCGGGCAGTGGGCATACACCGTCGCCGGGCAGCAGGCGGTGCGAGTCTTTCAACTGCTCTCGCTCCGGTTCGGCCGGGTAGTCGTTGATGTGAAACATGTGCATGGCTGCGCCGTTGAGCAGATGAAGGCCGTCAAAGCCACTACCGCCACGGTACAGGTGGTATGCGTCCAACAGCAAGCAGGCGTCGGGCCGCCCGGACTCGACGGCCACGAAGATGGCCTCGCTCAATCTTCCAAGCGTCCTTGCCCCACCCCAGATCTCCAACTGCGGCAGAACACCCGTCTCATCGCCCAGTTCCAGCACGATCCGGTATCGCTCGCCGAGGCTGCGCAGATCGACGGGTTCGATATTCCAAAGCCCGGCCGGCGGCGCAGCGATTCGCTTGCTGCCGATGGCGCACACGCGTTCCATGTCGCGGCGCATCTGCTCAAGCCCGGCAGCCCGCTTCTCGGGATCATCGACACCCCAATTCGGGAAGCCGATCGCACTTTCGACAACGAGGCCCAGGTCGGCAATGCGTTTTCCCAGGTCGGCCAGGGAGCCGCCCGCCTCGACATGCCGGTTGATTCCATCCATCCATGGCTCGATCCCGTCGTAGCCGGCCTTGGCGGCGATTTCGACCTCCTGGGCAATCGGCAGCTTGTGTCCTCGGATGGTCGCCGTATTCAGGCACAGCCGGAACGGCGCGGCGGTGCCGACCCCGGCCGCCGGTTCTGGTGTGGGATGCTCTGCCCCCAAAGCAGCCTGAGCAAGCACGGTGGTGGCCAGGCACGCGCCGCCCTGGGCGAGAAGGGCGCGGCGCGATAGGTTGGTTGCAGAAGTCTTGTCGTTCATGCCGCTATTATGCTTGAACCGGCGTCGGGCTGCAACTCGGGCTCCCCCCTTGTCATCCAGCGGCCTGGCGCCTAGCCTGTATCGACCTCAATCTTACGCAAATGATTGCTTGATTGCAGCGTGGAAGTTGACGTCACAATTCTGTACGGCTCGCAGACGGGCAACGTGGCTCGGCTGGCAGCCGATCTGACGCGCCGGCTGCGGCGGGTGGGATTCCGGGCTGCGCTGAGCTGCATGAGCGAGTTTCCGGTGGAACGACTCGACGAGTTGCGGAACCTGCTTGTTGTGGTTAGCACCCACGGCCAGGGGAATCCGCCCGATAAGGCTGTCCGGTTTCACGAGTTCCTATACGGCGCGGACTGCCCCCGGCTGGACCGGTTGCGATTCGCCGTGTTGGCCTTGGGCGATATTGGCTACGCCCACTTCTGCGCGGCCGGCCGACGGTTCGACGATCGTCTCGCTGAACTGGGCGCCGAGCGGCTATTCCCCCGTGCCGATTGCGACGTCGACTACACCGAGCCAGCCGAAGCCTGGATGCAAGGGGTCCTGTCGGTTCTGCTGCGCGAGGCCGACGCCGCCGGAAGAAAGCCGGGGCCGGATACGCCGCCATTTACCGAAGCCGGCTACACGCCGTCCCCATCTGCCGACTACTCGCGTGACCGGCCGTTCCCCGCCGAGTTGACCGACCGCATCCTGCTCAACGGGCGCGGGTCCGACAAGGCAACCTATCACCTGGAGTTGTCGCTAGAAGGCTCCGGCTTGGAGTACGCCCCCGGCGATGCCTTGGGAATCTATCCGGAAAACGATCCTGCCCTGGTCGACGAGTTACTCCGCGCGATGCACTGGGAAGACGATACCTTGGCGCCTGCGGGCGAAGAGCCGCGACCCGCGTGGGAGGCACTGCTCCGCTACTACGAAATCACGCGGTTGACCAGGCCGCTGCTGGAGCAGGCCGCCCGTTTGGGAGCGGGCGGGTTGGCCGATCTCTTGCAGGCCGGAAAGGAGCCAGAGCTTCAGGCAGCCATGGCCGGCCGCGACCTGCTGGACCTGGTGCGCGATTTCTCCCTGTCGGGCGTGCCGCCGGACACATTTGTGCCCATGCTGCGCCGCATGCCGCCCCGGATGTATTCCATCGCAAGCAGCCTCCGGGCGAATCCGAACCGTGTTGCGGTGACGATGGCCGCCGTGACGTTTCGCGTCCATGGGCGGAGCCGGTCCGGCGTGTGCTCAACATATTGTACCGGGCGCGTTGCGGTGGGCGACCGTCTGCGCGTCTTCGTGAACGACAACCGGAACTTTCACCTGCCGGCTGATTCCGCAGCGCCGATCATCATGGTCGGCCCAGGCACGGGGGTTGCGCCGTTCCGGGCGTTTCTTCAGGAGCGGGAGGCGACCGGCGCAACCGGGAAGAGTTGGCTCTTCTTCGGCGACCGTCGCTTCCGCACCGATTTCCTCTACCAGACCGACTGGCAGCGCTGGCTCAACATGGGCATTCTGACGCGGATGGACGTTGCGTTCTCACGCGATACCCAACAGAAGACCTACGTGCAACACCGCATGATGGAGCACCGTCGCGAGTTGTTCTCCTGGCTGGCGGACGGCGCCTACCTTTACGTGTGCGGCGACGAGAAGCGCATGGCCCCGAACGTCCATACGGCCTTGGAGACGATCGTTGTCGGCGAAGGCGGATTGAGTGGCCCCGCAGCTCACGACTATGTTGCCGAACTCATGCAGCAAGGCCGATACCAACGGGACGTTTACTGAAGGACAACTCATGCCGGATACCCCCGGGCAGCCCCTTACCGAAGTGGAACAGGTCAAGACGTCGAGCCGGTACTTGCGCGGCACGATTGCCGAGTCGCTGGCCGACCACCTCACCGGCGCAGTGGCAAAGGGCGATACACATCTACTGAAGTTCCACGGCACCTACCAGCAGGACGACCGTGACCTGCGCAAGGAACGTGCGCGGCAGAAGCTCGAACCGGCGTACGAGTTCATGGTGCGCATCCGCGTACCGGGAGGAGTCCTGATGCCCGAGCAGTGGCTGGCCATCGACCGCATTGCCCGCGAGTACGCCAACGGCACGATCCGGCTCACCTCGCGGCAATCGCTGCAGTTGCATGGCGTGTCGAAGTGGGAGTTGCGAGAGGTGTTCCAGGCCATCAACCGGTCTGGCCTGACCACGATGGCGGCATCCGGCGACGTGAACCGGAACATCGTGTGCGCGGCCAACCCGCAGCCGCCGGAACTGCACGCTGAACTGGTCGACTGGTCGCGGCGGATCGGGGACCACCTGGCTCCGCATACCACGGCATATGCCGACCTTTGGCTGGCCGAGACGCCCGGCTGCGGACCACGCGACGACCGAGAGCCGTTGTACGGCCCGGCCTACTTGCCGCGGAAGTTTAAGATCGCCGTAGCCGCCCCCCCCTCGAACGACGTTGACGTGTTCACCAACGATCTGGGACTCATCGCCATCATCGAAAGCGGCCGGATTGCAGGCTTCAATGTCTCCGTCGGTGGCGGCCTGGGCATGAGCCACGGCAAGGCGGAGACGTTCCCCGCTCTCGGACAGGTGATCGGTTTCTGCGAACCCGGACAGGTGATCGACTTGGCCGAAAAGGTGCTGCTGGTGGAACGCGACTTCGGCGACCGGACCAACCGGCGGCATGCCCGGCTGAAGTATATTCTGGCCGACCGAAGCGTCGAGTGGTTCCAGGGCGAGTTGCACGCCCGCCTGGGCTGGACGCTCCGGCCGCCGCGCGACTACCAATTTGAGTACGGTGCCGACCCGCTCGGTTGGACCGAAGGCCCCAACGGAACACACAACCTGACGCTGTTCATCGAGTGCGGGCGTGCGGCCGACGTCGACGGCTATCCGCTGTTGAGCATCCTGTGCGAGATTGCCGACCGTCACCGCGGGCAATTCCGCCTGACGCCCAACCACAACCTGGTCGTGTCCGGCGTGCCCGGCAACGATCGACCGCGAATCGAGCAGCTTGTTCGCGAATACCAACTGGACGACGGCACGCGGGCATCGCCCGTTCGGCACAACGCCTTGGCCTGCGTAGCGCTGCCTACCTGCGGTCAGGCTGCAGCCGAGTCGGAGCGGTATCTACCACGGTTCATCACAAAGCTCGAGGCCGTTCTGGCGGAAGCCGGGCTCGAAGGTGAGTCCATTGGCGTGCGCATGACCGGCTGCCCAAATGGCTGCTCCCGGCCCTACCTGGCCGAAATCGGCATCGTTGGCAGAGCCGCGGGCAAGTACAACCTGTACCTGGGCGGCGACGCTGCCGGTCGGCGGCTGAACCAGCTTTATCGCGAGAAACTCGTCGAGGCCGAACTGCTCGACGCTCTGCGAACCGTGCTCAACCACTACGCCCGCGAACGCATGCCCGGCGAGCCGTTCGGCGCCTTCGCTCTACGCGCTGGGTGCGTTGCTCCGGGCTAGAAGCACATGAGTATGATTATCGCCAGCGATTCCAGTGTATGCTGATCGACGTGCGCATCCTGCCCCGCGGGATATGGCTTGTCAAGCCGCCCACAGCCTGCGTTGTACCAAGCCATCCAACAACCACGGGAAGGTGAGTTTTGAGGAAACGGATTGTCTGGTCTCCGGACACAGCCCCGATGTAGGAAACCGCGGATCAACACAGATGAATCCACGTGACGCGTGGAGACTGTCACACGGGGACACGGCCACGGCCGCAATCGAACACTCTGTTCAAATGTTCCTGCCCCTTGGTTCAGCGGTGCCGCACAAATTGACATCCGCCGCCAGCCTTGGTAGACTCGCGCGTGGGTCTGTTGTTTTCGGTTGGATTCTACAGCATTGGGAGGTGATGCGATGATGGTGTCTCTGAGGAACCCTGTCGGCATGTGCGGTATTCTTGGGCTAATGCTTGCGCTGGCGGTGCTCGTGCCGCAGGCGTATGGCGCCAGTGTGAAGGCGTTCGGGGCGGAAGGTGATGGGGTTGCGGACGATACCGAGGCGATTCGCCGGGCGGTGCGGGAAACACCGAATGGGATCGTTGAGTTTCCCAGGGGCGAGTACCGCACTACCGAAACAATCCGGATCGATCTGGAGCAGACCGGCAGGGTCTCGCTGCAAGGGGGCGGCGTCGGACGTGTGATCATGGAAGGGCCGGGTCCGGCATTTCACTTTGCTGGCACGCACCGGCGAACCGCGGGACCAAGCAGTTTCGAGCCGGGCGTGTTCGAGCAACAGCGGATGCCGCAGGTGGACGGGCTGGAAATCACCGGCACCCATCCGGAAGCCGATGGACTCGAGTTCAGCTTCGTCATGCAGCCGACCGTGCGCGGCGTGCTGATCCATCGCGTTCGTCATGGCGTCCGATTCACACCCGGCGACGCCGGACGTGAAAGGATCGTGACCAGCAACCGCAACGTGATTATCGCCGACAGCCACATCTACGACTGCCGCGGGGCGGGCGTCTTCTTTGACATGGTCGACTTACACCAGGCCAACATCACCGGCAGCCACATCAGCTTCTGCAAACGCGGCGGCATCCGCATGGAACGCACCTCGATCCGCAATCTCCAGATTGTCGGGAACGACATCGAGTACAACTACGACGCCGATGTGGAAGAGTCGGCCGACATCCTGGTCGATATTCGCGAGGGAGGGAGCGTGCGTGAGGGAACGATTGTCGGTAATACGATCCAGGCGGTGCGTACGCCGGGTGGCGCAAACATCCGATTGCTCGGCGCCCCCGACTCGCCTGACAAAATCGGCCTCTTTGCTGTCACCGGCAACCACATCAGCAGCCAGGAAGTGAACCTCCACTTGCAGAACGTGCGCGGGGTGACGATCAGTGGGAACAGCTTCATCCGGGGCGGCACCCATACGATGCTGATTGAGCAATGCCGCAACATTGTCGTGGGGACCAATTCGCTGGACAATAACACCGACTACATCTCTGCCAGGCAGACATGGCAGAACGGGCTCTCCGTCCATCGGAGCGAGGGCGTGGTCCTCAGCGGCGTGCAAGTGGACGGCTCGCTTCTGGGCAGTCCGGAGGGAGGGGGCGCCGTCGAGATCGTCGAAAGCCGGAATGTGACCATGACGGGCTGCCAGGTGCTCGCCCCGCGGTTCCGCGGAGTCTACATCCGGGACAGCGCCAACGTGCAGGTCGCAAACTGCCTCGTGACGGCGGAAGAGGATCCGGCACCGCTGGTTGCGGGAATCGAGATTGCAGGCAAGAGCAAGGCAGTCATGGTGCGAGACAACCTTGTTGCCTCGGGCCGCAACGGCACTGTGGTCGGGACTTCCGAAGGGGGAGTGATCGGAGAGAATCACCTGCCCGACTGATCGCTGAGGGTCCGTGCCACCTAACCATAAGCGGTTGACCAAGCCGCAAAGACTTAGCCCCGTTTATCCATTCCCAGAGCATGCCATGAGGAATCTCCGCCGGCTGTCGACTTCGCTAATTCAATGCTTTTTGCTCGTATTGGGCTTTGCGGCGCTGCCGCTCCATGCAGACGGAGTGCTCGTGACTTTCCGGGATGTGCCGGACAGCGGCCCGACCATCGCCCGGGTTGACCTGACCGCGGCGGCAGGCTACGCCAAACTGGGGCCGGTTGAGGCCAGTGCAATTCGCCTGACGCGAACGTCCGACGGCCAGCCCGCGACGTTGCAGTTCATCCCCGATCCCGACTACGATCCGACGTCGCGGATTGCCGGCACGGTTGTGGCACATCTCGAGTGCGAAGCCGAGGTGGAACTGAAGCTGTCACTCGGCGACCGGGCCGCGCAGCCGTCCGAATCCGTCAGCGACTTCTCCGGCACGGTAAGCACGCCGTTTTACACGGTCGAGCACAGACGCGAGGCCCAGGGTGGGTTACCCAGCCAAATCGCGTTCCCCAAGACCGGCAAGGTGTTCGAGAACTTCCGCTGGCAGGACCGGGTGCATCACCCGGAGCGGGGCGGATACCAGTTCCGCGACGACCAGGAGGCAACGGTCGAAAAACTTTCGGAGGGACCGCTCTGTACGGTTATCCGCGTGCAGGCGCGGTGCACGCGCGGCAGCGACCGGCCGGAAAGCCAGCCGGCAGCGGTGTACGACTGGTACTACTTCCATGATCGGCCGCTGGTGTTCGTTTCCGCACTTCAGACTCAAACGCAGCCGTTTGAGTGGCGCGAGTGGCACTTTCTTGAACTGAACTTCCCGGGCGACGAGTTCCCCGGCTTTCTGGGCGGCGATCCGCGGCGGGAAGGAGCCTTTTCAGGCTCAAAGGAAGGCACCAGCTTTTCCCGCTACGCTACGCTATCGGATGGGCGGAACGCAATCGCCGTGGTCGGCTCGGGTAATGTGCTCGTTTACGACGGCCGGGGCGAATACGGCAACTACCTGCATGCCCGCCCGGGCCTTGCATGGAGCCGGTTCGGAGGAACGTTGCGGCGGGTGGACGCCTGGTTGTGCATTACCAGCGACGACGATCCGGCGGGGGCCATTGAAGCCGCGGAACAGAGCGTGCCCCCGCCTGCGCATGCGGCCGTTTCCGTCGAATCGGTCCAACAACGTCTGAAGGCGCTTCGGGCCACGGAGGGCGCACCACCGGAGGACGTTTGGTGGCGGGCTGCCATGGTTGATACCCTTCAGCGGCGAGGCCGGTTCGCGGCCGCTCTCGACGCCGCCGAGGGACCCGTGCCCGAAGGTTGGCACGTGCTGGCTGCCGGCCAGTTGGGACTGATCCTCTGCGAAAGCGATGGCGGCGTGCGTCTTGAACAACTCATCGACCGGGCCGGCGGCCGGAACCTCCTGACCGTCGCGCCGCTCCCGCTGTTCGAGTTGACCATGCGGGAGGTTGCTGAGCCGCCGGCGCCCGGCCAACCGGTCGACAAACAGAGTAACGGCACTGCCGATGCCCAGCCCGAAGTATGTCGCCTTTCTGCCGAGACCGGCTGGCAGGAGGCCGAGGTTGTTCTGCCGGCCGTCGAGGGGCTGCAAATCACCTGGCGGCGCCCGCGCGATACGAGGCTCGGCGACCTGAGCGTGACCGCGCGCGTCGTACCCGACCACAAGCAGAACGCGTTCCGCTGGACCATCGAGGTCGAAAACCCAACCACTCGGTGGACGACCTGGCGGACCGTGTTTCCCCAGGTGGCGGTTGCCGACTTGGGTCCAGACGCTGAAGTACTTCTGCCGCGGGGATCGGGCGAAGTGCAAACCGGGCTGTGGCAGCGTGAATACCGGCACCAGGGCACGTATCCCAACGGCTGGACTACCATGGCCTTCATGGCCGCCTACGACGCCGGACGCAACACGGGGCTCTACGTGGGCATGCACGATCCGTGCGGCAGCACGAAGGATATTATCATTGAAAGCCGGCCCTCCGATCGGGCCGTGGTGTTCGCGTTCGATCATCCGGCGGCCGAAATGGGCCGGCCCGGCAACGACTTCCAGCCTGAAGGCTGCGCCGTCTGGCAACTCTTGCGGGGCGACTGGTTCGACGCCGCGCTAATCTACCGCGATTGGGTCCGCCACGAGGCACGGTGGTGGCCCGACTTGGGGCCGGACGGTCGAGCCGACACGCCGTTGTGGATGCGAGAGCTTCCCGTATGGCTGCTCGGAGGCGGCGCGCCCGAAGGTTTCGTGCCGGCCATCGAGGAGTTCGCCGAGTTCGCGGGCGTGCCCGTGGGCGTGCACTGGTACAACTGGCACCAGATCCCCTTCGACAACGACTACCCGCACTATTTCCCGACGAGGGACGGATTTGCCGAAGCAGTCGCCTTGCTGCGCAAGAAGAACGTGCACGTGATGCCCTACATCAACGGGCGGCTTTGGGACACGCGGGACCGCGGCTTGGATGACTTCGAGTTCACCTCGATTGCTCTGCCCGCCGCTACGAAGGACGAAACAGGCGAGCCGTACATCGAAACCTACAGCAGCAAGGAAACCGACGGAAGCCGCGTGCGTCTGGCCGTGATGTGTCCTGCAACCGGACTCTGGAAGGAGCGTCAGCGGGCGATCGTGCTGCGGCTGATGACGGAGTGCCACGTCGCAGGCGTGTACATAGACCAGATTGCCGCGGCCAGGCCGGTCCTCTGCTTCGACGCGGCGCACGGGCATCCATTTGGCGGCGGCCATTGGTGGACTGCCGCCTACTGGGGCATGCTCGAACGCATACGCAACGACATGCCTGCCGATCGCATGCTGACCACCGAATGCAACGCCGAGCCGTACATACGATGGTTCGACGGGTACTTGACGTGGCATTGGCAGCACGATGGGCAAGTGCCCGCCTTCCCGGCAGTCTACGGTGGCAGCATTCAGATGTTCGGCCGGGCGTATCGCGGCGGAGAGACGAAGAACCTCGCGCTGCGTATGAAGGCGGGCGAGCAGCTCGTATTCGGCGAGCAGATTGGCTGGTTTGGTCCGGAGGTGATCAAGGAACGTGAAAATGCTGAGTTTCTGCGCCAGATTATCGATCTTCGCTGGCGTCTGCGCCGCTACTTCTACGCAGGCGAAATGGCCCGCCCACCGGAACTCAGCGGCGAGATACCGCGCGTTACCGCCGATTGGCAATGGAGCGGGCACTGGCCGGTCACGACCGATGCCGTCATGGCCGGTGCCTGGTGGCTGCCTCGCGAGGAACGTCTCGTGCTGCTGGTAGTCAACGTCGGAGACGAACCCGTGGCAACCGGAATGGACTACACCCTGGCCCCCTACGGACTGGCAGGCGAGGCGCACGTCACGGAGTTGCTCCCCAACGGGCAGGGCAACCAGGAAGCCAGAGACCCGAAGTCGCATGTGAAGCTCGATTTTCTCATTCCTGGCCGCACTGTCCGGGCCTGGGAAGTGACTGGGAAATCGATGCCTCGTTAGTTACTCTGACCTATATTTGCTCACGCGATATTGCATTCGCAGAAAGCCGCCCAGCTCCGGTGGTTTGCCAGGTTGCGATTGTGCATTTTCCAGCGAATGGGCAGATTATGTCGAAGCGTTCGGATTGGCTGACAGGGAAGGGGGCAGTTTATCGCGGCCCAAGCGCCCGCCTGCTGATCGGCATTGGCCTTGTTGGCGTAGCGTTTCTCGTTGTTGTGCTCGTGCAAACGTGGTACTGGACGCACAGGCACATCGACGAAACAGCCGACCGGCAGGCCCAATTGGCCATCGAGTTCGACAGGGCGATCAGGACGTACGTTCGGAAGTACATCCGGCCGGAGATCATTAAGCATGTCGAGCCGGGTACATTCATTCCCGAGGTAATGTCGACCTCTTTTGTTTCCCGCAGCATCTTTGACGGCGTAAGGAAAGCCCTGCCCGAAAGCATCCTCCGATTCCCTTCCACCAACCCGCGCAATCCGGTCAATCGCGCCACGGCCGGAGAAGCAGCGATCATCCGGTATTCTGAGCAGCATCCGGATGCCGAACTCTGGGCCGGCAGGATGACGTACGGCGAAGCGGGCGAGAAGTACTTTGTCCGGGGCGTGCCCTATGCATTCACGGCCGAGTGCCTCTCCTGCCATGGCCGCCCGGAGGATGCGCCGGCGGCGCTGCTGGAACGATACGGCTCGGAGGCGGGGTTCGGACGGTCGCCGGGAGACCTGTCCCTCGAGCTGGTCGCGTTGCCGGTCGACGCCTACTACGCGGAGGCCAACGCGCGACTGCAGCAACACATGCTCGCGGCGATCCTGGCATGTCTTCTCTTCCTCGCCGGCATCGTGATTCTCGTCATGCTGGACATCTCAAACCGTAGGCGGGCACAGAATGCCCTCCGTTGCACGCAGTTTGCCATGGACCGGGCGTCCGACGCTATTCTGTGGATCAGCAGCAACGCCAGCATCCGGTACGCCAACGATGCCGCCTGCCGGCACTTCGGCCGCACCAAGGATGAACTCCTGCAAATGTCGGTATGGGATTTCGATCCCGATTTCATCGCCGACCGGTGGCCATCCCATTGGCAGGAGTTGAAGCAGAAAGGGCATATGCTGATTGAAACGCGCCACCGGAGAAAGAACGGCGAGGTTGTGCCGGTGGAGGTCTCGACCAACCATCATGTCTTTGAAGGGCAGGAATACAACTATGCGTTCATCCGCAACATCGCGCAACGAAAAGAAGCCGAGCGCGTTCTCCGCGAAAATGAGCAGAAGCTGGCAAGCATTATCGAGGGCTTGCCTATTCCCGCATTCGTCATCGACGACAACCATCGCGTGCTGCACTGGAACCGGGCATTGGAGCAATTGACCGGCATCCCGGCCGGCGACGTTCTCGGGACCACCCGGCACTGGAAATGCGTCTACCCCGCTGAACGTCCCTGCCTGGCCGACTTGCTGGTGGATGGCAGCACCGACTTGATTTCGCGTTGGTACGGGGCATCCTGTGACAAATCGCCCTTGCTCGAAGGAGCCTTCGAGGGAACATCCTTCTTCGAAACACTGGGAGAGTCCGGCCGATGGCTCCACTTCACCGCCGCGGTCGTCCGCGGGGCGGACGCCCAAACCGTGGGCGCGATCGAGACCTTCCAGGACATTACCGAGCGCAAGCAAGGCGCCCTGGCCATCCGGGAAGCACTGGATGAAGCGGAGTGCGCCCGCCAAGACGCCATGTGCATGGCCGACACCGCCGAGACCGCCCGGCACCAAGCTTCCGAACAGTCGGCGCGGCTTCAAGCCATGATCACCGGCATGAATGAAGGGGTGGTGTTCGCCGATGCGCAAGACGTTGTCGTTGAAGTGAATGACTTCTTCTGCAAGTTCGTAAACCGGTCGCGGGAGCAGATTATCGGGCAGTCGCTGGCGGATCTGCATCGCGGCGTGGTCCGTGCCCGCATACTGCAAGCTGTGGAGTTGTTCCGCACCTCGAAAGATGCGCCACCGCTTGAGATTCACCGGGCGTTGCATGGGGCACAAGTGATGATGCGCATGCAACCCATTTACAATGGCGCCGTCTATTGTGGCGTGTTGCTGAACGTGATCGATGTGTCGGAACTCGTGGCGGCGCGTTGCCAGGCCGAGGCAGCCCGGCAGGAGGCCCTGGCTTTTAACGAGATGCTGCTGGAAGAAACCCGTCGCAGTCGGGAATTGGCCGTGCAGGCAAACGCAGCATGCCAGTCGAAGAGTGAGTTCCTGGCGAACATGAGCCACGAGATCCGCACACCCATGACTGCCATCCTCGGCTTCGCTGAAACCCTGCTCAACGAACCCGACTCCGATTGCACGCAGGCCGAACGGCGCCGTGCAATCGAAACCATTCGCCGCAACGGCGAACACCTGCTGGCGCTGATCAACGACATTCTCGACCTGTCGAAGATCGAGGCCGGCAAGATTGACGTGGCCAGAACCCGGTGTGTTCCCGCTAACTTGCTCGCCGAGGTGCGGGCGCTCATGTGGCTCCGCGCCGAGGAAAAGCACCTCCCGCTCACCGTTGAGTACCAGGGGCTGATTCCCGAATGGATTGATACCGACCCGCTGCGCCTCCGGCAGATACTGATCAACCTGGTGGGGAACGCCGTCAAGTTTACCAAGCGCGGCAGCGTGCGAATCGTTGTCCAGCTCCTCAACGATCTTCCCGGAGGCGCCAGGCTCCGGTTCGACGTGATCGACACTGGCATCGGTATCGCTGAACCGCAGATCGCGCGGCTGTTCCAGCCGTTCACCCAAGCCGATTCGTCGACAACACGCCAGTTCGGCGGCACCGGGCTGGGGCTGACCATCAGCAAGCGCTTGGCGGAGGTGCTCGGCGGCGATATCACCGTAACGAGCACGCCGGGAGTGGGCAGCACCTTCAGTCTGATCATCGAAACGGGGTCACTCGCCGGCGTGGCCCTGCTCGAATTGCCTTCCGAGACCGGGGACCTGAGCCAATTGGCACCAGTTTTATCCGGCGAGAACTCCCTGCCGGAACACTCCCGCCTCGACTGCCGTATTCTCCTGGCGGAAGATGGTCCCGATAACCAGCGACTCATCGCGCACCTGCTTGAGAAAGCCGGGGCCGACGTCACGGTGGTCGAAAACGGGCAGGCAGCCGTGGATGAAGCTCTGGCCGCGGAGCAGCGAGGGAGCCCATTTGACGTAATCCTCATGGACATGCAGATGCCCGTGATGGACGGCTATGCGGCCACGCAGAAGCTTCGCCAGCGCGGATACAAGGGCGCCATTGTCGCACTGACCGCCCATGCGATGGCCGACGACCGCCGCAAGTGCCTCGACGCCGGCTGCGACGACTATGCCACCAAGCCCATTGACCGCGCCCGCCTGCTGAAGGTCGTTGCGGAACATGCATGCCGGGCCTCGTCCACGGCGTGAGGCGACCGGAGATTTGTGCGGAATGGCATGGGGAACAAGACGCTTTCCCCGTTGCGGGCCCTTGGCGTTTGGTGTATTGACTGGTACCATACTCAAGCCAAACGTGACCCCCGCAACTTCGGAGCCTGCCCCGATGCCCGATTCCGCGTCTGACCCCCGGATTGCGTTCTTCGATGATCTTGCCGGCCGCTGGGACCACAATGAGCAATCGCCGGAGGAGACCGTGCGGCGTGTTGCTGAACTCGCCGGCCACTTGGCGATCGAGCCCGGGCAGGACGTGCTGGAGGTCGGCTGCGGCACGGGACAGTTGACCGGCTGGCTCGTTGAGCAGGCATCGCCGGGCAAGGTGGTAGCCGTCGACTTTGCGCCTGCGATGGTGGCGATGGCCCAGACGAAATACATACCGGCTGAATTCCGCGTGGCCGACGTATGCGGCGGCGATCTCGGCACGGACTGCTTCGACGTGGTGTTATGCTTCCACAGCTTCCCGCATTTCCGCGACCAGCCGGGGGCACTGCGGAACCTGGCCCAGGCATTGAAACCCGGTGGCCGGCTGATCGTGATGCACCTTGCCGGCAGTGCGGCCATCAACGCGTTCCACTCGGGCGTCGGCGGCGCCGTGTCGGGCGACCATCTACCTTACGCCGAGGCCTGGCCCCCGCTTCTGGCCGCCGCCGCCCTCCGGCTCGTTTCGCTGGTGGACCGCGACGACCTGTTCCTGCTTATCGCCGAGCAGGTCGCGCGAGCCGACCGGGGCTGAGAGGCGATCCGGAAAGGCTCGGATCCACATCCCCTCTCTTTCCGGGAAAAGGTTAGGGTGAGGGGCCATGGACCGCAGACTTTGCCTTGATCTTACCCAAACTCCACGAGTCCTCACCGCCAACGAGTACGTCCTTGCCCTCGGACTCGCCGGTTACGCGGTTCGTGGGCTGCTGCGGCGGCGGAAGCCCACCGTGCCGCCAAGGATGCCGCACGCCAACAGAAGGGCAGTGGAGGGCTCAGGAATCGGGACTTGAATCTCAGCGACACCGAGGACCGGCGCGAACCAGGCGCCGCCGTCGGCCAAGTACATCGTGCCCCCCTGAGTAACGTCGCCCACACTCTTCACGAAGGTGTACCAGTGGTCTTCAGCGGCATCACCGACAATCGTCAGATCAGGTTCACCATTCCACAGAGCGAGTGTGCTGCTGAGTTGGTCCCAACTTGGGTAGAGAACTTCGTTGTACGTTACCAGTAAATTGCCGGCCGAGTCGACATGGACTGCCGTGCCGGGGTGGGGTATCGGAGCCAGTATTTCAGCGTCGGCAAGCTGCTTGTTGCCCTGCGCGACCTGTTCGGCCGAAAAGCGAACCAGCCCATCGTTCGCTCCCAGGTTCGTGGCATAGTACAGGTTGCCGTCTGCATCGAAAGCCAGTCCCGCGGCAAATCCGCCGACGCTGGCGACGAGACTGTGGTTGTTGCCACCGCTTGGATCAACTTGCCAGAGGCTGTTTGGACCGCCCCAAACTGTGCTATTGAGCCCTGAGACATAGGGCGTAGCGCCGTGGAACGCCAGGTCGAAGTTCGCCGGCAGTGTTGCTTTGTAAGTCCAAGTTGCATCGGCTAATGCCACACGGTAGATGCGGTCGTCAACATTGCCGCCCACAGTATAGCCTACCCAGAGCGCGTTCCCGCCAGGCTCAAACGTTACAAACGAGTTGTACTGCATGTTCTGGCCGTAGGAAAAGCTTCCCAAATCGGATACGAGCGTTTCGGTCAAGCGGTCGTAGACCTTCAGCCCCGAATCGTACACGGCGATATAGTCTCCCCACACATCCATTCCCTGCGGATTGAGTGACGTGAGGATGTCGCGCGCCTGGAAATCGCCCTGCGGCATGATGATGTCGGACTGTGCCCATGTGTATACGGGGCTTGTGAGCCACCCCACGGCAACAATCGCAGCAATCGTCATTCGGCTGCTGAACATACGAAACTGGAACATAGACTCCGCCTCCTTCATTGCCCGGCGTTGCCGGGCTCGATCCCCCGTTTCTGTCATCGAACCGCGCTGAGCCGGGTGCATGGTGCGCCGTCGCCCCTGGCCGGGGATCGAGGCCAACGGGCGTCACGGCGCTGCAACCGGAAACAGCGCTCTATCATATCTTTCACAACAGCGGTTCCCATCCCGCAATCGATCCTCAGAAATCAGGAACAATCTCACCGCCTGCCCGAGTGATGATCGCCTTGAGGATTCTCAAGTCCATCGTTTCGTTGAGGAATCGGACCGAACCATCGGCAAACACTCCGTACGCGCCACCGGGGTGGTCGCTGCGTATCTCGTTTTCCCACAGCCTGGGATCGTCCGGGGTATAGTTGATCGCGTATTTCTGATCGAAGATATTCAGGCCGTTGATCCACTGCCCGTCGTTCGATGTGGTGTCCTCCGACACCACCAGGGTATTCGATGTCCCGTCGCGGACTTCGGCAATGGTGATCGCCCGGTCGTACAGCATCATGCCGTTGGCGGCATTCCAGGTTCCGTTGGTGGGAATCGGCGGAATGGCCTCGCCGTAGAGACCTCCGTAGTCGGATGCCCCCAAACCGCGCACCAGCGGCGACGAACGCCGACTGGTCGGGCAAAGATACACGGAGAGGACTGTGGCCCCAGCCTCGGCATTAGCCTCGGCGTAGCACGGCTGCGAGAAATTGATCGAGTCGTGAAGCGGTTGCTGCTCCAGGAAGGGCAGAAGCAAGGCCGACCAGGCAAACTGCCGTCCGCCGGTCTTCTGGAACGCCGGCTCGATACAGCCTGGCGGAAACGAACCGAGCGCGCTATGGTAACTCTGCAACGCAATGCCCATTTGGCGCAGGTTGTTGCCGCACGAAATGCGCCGGGCAGCCTCGCGGGCGGCCTGTACCGCCGGCAGTAATAGGGCAATCAGGATGCCGATAATGGCGATAACCACCAGAAGCTCAACCAAAGTAAAACCGTCTCCAGCCCGACGGTGACTCCCCGGCGGAGAAAGCATGGCGGCACACCGAGCCGTAGGGTGGGCGGTTCTGAACGCGGTAGCGGCCAAGCTTATCCGCACGTCAAGCCGCGGTCGTTTCCGAGACCTTGTCTCTGAGAATTCACTCATGGCAGCACGTCGGCCCCAAGCGGCACATCGCAACCAAGGGGGTACGAAGTAACCCCCCCGAAGCGAGGGCAGGCTGGGCAAACCGGACGCCTCCAAACGGACAGTGTTCCGCAGCCTCCGTCCCGCGCGGGGGGCTACTGGCCATGCGTTGGTAGGTCTTCTGGCTTCCGAGCCGCCTTCGCCCGGCCTTCTCGCCGGCACAAAAAGCCGACAATGGCGTTCGAGTCGGGCGTGGCGATGCTGCTCGGTTACAGCGGCGGGGACCGCCCCGGAATTGCACCGGGTTCCCTGTTCGTCGGCCTTTCCAGACGGAAAAGCCGACCACCAACACTCACGAAACCGTAGATTGTACGCCAATCCGAATCAATTGCAAGGGGGTAGCCGCAGCGGAAGTGTACGGCAACACCCTTCGTGCCCCAGGGACGTAGCAACCATCCACGGGGAACCGCCCCAGTTTCGCGACGGAAGGATTGGCTGATTGGGCAGACGCCCCTTCGTCCCGCGAGAATTGCGGCTGTCCCCTTCACGTGCCACAGAAAAGACTATCCGCGCCACTGTTCCGTCGTGAACGGGTCCCGGTCTTTGTGCGGATCATTCGACATTTGTCATTCGGCACTCGTCATTTGCCAAATGGCTGTGTTCGTGCCGCGAGGGTCCCGTGTGCCTGGCATCCAGTTGTAGTCGCCACTGGCGTCCATCTTCGACCGGGGCCAAATCACCGGACTGCCCCATGGCGTCGGCAGCGTCGGGCAACGCCAGAATAAAGGCCGTTCCCGTTGCGCAGTTCGTATCGAGTTCCAGGCTGCCTCCAAAAAGCTCGCAAATTCTACGGGCCGTGGGAAGCCCCCAACCAGAACCGTTCGCATGCGCACCGGAGAGCCGGTGGCCGTGTAGGAAGATCTCGCGACGGCGACGCGGGTCGAGACCGGGCCCGTTATCGTGAACCCGGACGGCAGCCATGCTGTCGTCGCCATGCGGAGGCAAACACTGGCTAATGACGATTTGCGGTGCTGTTGAACTGCAACCGTGAAGCACGGCGTTTCGTACGAGGTTGGTAAGTACTTGCTTCAATTGGTTCGGATGACACCAGACCGCAGGCAGCGGCGTACGCACCTGGACGCGTACGGCGCGTTCGTCGAGGAGCGGCGTCTGCTCCGTGAGGACTCGGTCTACTACCATGGCCACTTCAATTGGTTCCGGCTCCATGTCGGCTGCACCGGAGGTAGACAGGCGAATCACGTCATCGAGGTAACCCTTCGACGCACGCATGCAGGCCTCGACCTGCGAAAGGCAGTTGCCAATATCCTCCATTGAGGGAGGTGACTCCCGACTCGGCAAGAACAGTGTCTTCAGCCGGCCGAATGAGTGGTCCAGCATCATCTGAGAAGCCCCCATGTCGTGGGAGAGACCTCGCAACGCAAGCAGGATTTCTGTGGAATCGGAGGGGGTGTTTGCCTTCATGTCCATGTCGCTCCATTAAGGCAGCCCAGGCTGGCCAAAGATCCAGATCACCAGCACGGTGCAAGACGTTGGCCCGTTGGGCACAATCAAGACGGAAAGAAACGCGGCAACTTCGCCTCGTCTTCCCAAGCGGTCAGGCAACGGGAGTGGCGAGCCTAGGGGGTGACCCTCTGTGCAACGCAGCTCGGGTACAAAAACGAGCGCGCGGCCCAGTGGGGGTAACAACTCAAGTGTACCACGCAATTCGGGATGATTCGCTTCGCACGCATCTTCTATATCCCCCCCTCACTGGTCGTCAGTTGCCTCGCATTCCTCACTGTCACCACCGATTTCTTCGCCCGGAGGCGGCTCAGGCGGTCCACCGACGATTTGTTCCGCTGCAATTCTCGCTTCGACTTCGCGCAGAATCGACACGGTCGGATCGGCCTCGAATTTCCAATCGTCCAGGACGAAACGCCGTTTGCGACCCCCCTGTTCGTAGGTAATCTTGGCAATGCCCTTCTTGGCCCATTTTTTCTTATTGAGCAAGACAATATGGTCGAACTGAAGCTGTTGCCCCCAGCTCGCCCGAAGGCCGGCTTCATCGGCTTCGACCCATCGCTTCCTCGCACGCAAACAGCGAAAGAGAAAGAAGAGAGCCGGCGGAACCAGCATGCCCGCCAGGACATATTGACCAAGGATTTCCACCTCAGTTCTTGGGAGTTCTGGATCGTTGGTTGGCCACCCGCGTTCTTGGGCAAGGCTCGGCCAGTCGTGTTTTTCCCGGCCTTCCTTTTTCAGTTTCTGAAAGAGTTCCGCTCGTTCGCTCAGTTCCGGGTCCGCCAGGATTCGCTCCCGCTGCCGCGGCCAGGCCACCAGTCCGTCGTAGAGGAACCAGAGGGCCATTCCGAAGCAGAACAGCGCGACGAGCCCAAGCCGCCAAACGAAGCCCTGACTGATGTTCGCTCGTATCGGCATCACATTCGCTCCTTCCTTCCAAGCTTGACCGCGCGACCGCACGACTGCGAGACCACGCCTAATGGGCGAGCCTTGCCTTCTTCTCCTACCACTTTACCCCAAAAAAACTCGCCTTGCCTCCCATTGGGGGTCTTGTTACGATCTGCGACGATTATTTACTGGGGCTATCCTGCGTTCAGTGCCCGTTGAGGGCCTTCGCCTGGAACGGAGCCCGAGCCTCTTCCCTTCACTGGCCGTTGGCCGGAGGATTGTGTGATGCCAACCGTCCAAAAGGACTGTCCCGGTTCTCGTGGCACGGAGCCTGAAGAGCTTTGTGAAAGGACCGGTCAGCCACCAGATCGGGGATTGGGGTCATTTTTAGCGAAAGGACGAACTCCTTGCTCGTCCCCCTCTGTGGGCTGGGTGCGGAAGTTCCAGGCCGATTCGTCGGCGGCGGCATGGACTGGTCTCGTCACGATCTTGCTTGGCTTGTCTGGCCTGGCGGGCTGTGCCGACAATCCGCTCGTACTGCAAGGTAAGCTCAACCAGTTTGAACAGCAACAGGTCGCCTTGACGCGGCAGCAAGAGCAATTGCAGGCGCGCTCCGCCGCGCTCGACCAGAACAACCAGGAATTGGAGGCCCTGGTGGCCCAGTCGCGTCAGCAGGCGGACCTCCTGGAGAAGCAGCTCCAGGCAACTCGTGAGCAGCTTCGCAGCGCGACAGCACAGCTTGCCGAAGTCCGCGAGGAACGTCAAAGCGCCGACAATCAGGTCAAGGCACTCCAGGCATCGCTCCGTCAACGGGGAAGCGTGCTCATTACCCCCAATACGAGCGGCCTGAGTGAGTTGCCGCAAATCGGCCTGCCCGGCGTCGAAGTCCGACGCGACGGCGAGGTGATTCGTGTCGAGCTTTCCGGTGCGCGGATGTTCGAGTCGGGCGATGCCCGCCTACGCCCCGGCGCAGAGGAAACCTTGGCGGGGGTTGCCGCCGAACTGGCGAGGTTGTATCCTCGTCAGATTATCGGCGTTGAAGGCCATACCGACACCGACCCCGTGGTGGGCGGCGGCTGGCGGTCGAACCATCAACTCTCCACGGCGCGGGCAATGGCCGTGTACGATGTCCTTGCCAGCCGCACCGCCCTGGAACCACGGCAACTGTTCGTCGTCGGGCACGGGCCGAACCATCCGGTTGTTTCGAACGCCAGTGACGCGGGTAAGCAACGCAACCGCCGAGTGGAACTCGTCGTCTATCCCGAACAGACCCGCTGAACCAGTATGATCGCAATTATCGACTATGGCATGGGCAACCTTCGGAGTGTGCAGAAGGGGTTTGAGAGGGTAGGGCATGAAGCCGTAATTACCAGTGACCCGGATACTATTCGTGCAGCCCAAAAGGTCGTGTTGCCCGGTGTGGGTGCTTTCGAAGATGCCATGGCCGAACTGCGGCGCCGGCAATTGGTGCGTCCCATCCTGGACGCCATTGAAACGGACAAGCCCTTTCTGGGCATCTGCCTTGGCCTGCAGTTGCTGTTCGAGGTGAGTGATGAAAACGGCCGGCACGAGGGTCTGGGAGTCTTTCCCGGCGAGGTCCGGCGGTTCGATTTGCCTCGCCAGTTCTCAGTACCTCACATGGGATGGAACCAACTCGAAGTCTGCCGTCCCGCCCCGATTCTCGCCGGGCTGGCGGACGGCGTGTACGCCTACTTCGTCCACAGCTACTACGTCGTGCCGGCTGACCCGGCAATCGTGGCAACCACGACTGACTACGGCGGCCCTTTCTGTTCGACCGTTTGGCGCAAGAACCTCTTTGCCACGCAGTTCCATCCCGAGAAGAGCCAGGCGGACGGGCTGCGTATCTTGCGAAACTTCGCAGAAATGACGGCGTGAATGCTGACTGATCACGGGTCGTCCTTCTTGCGTGCAGCGGAGAGAGGCAAGCGGCGAGAACCGATTTCCTGTAGCGGTGTCTCTCCAAGATGTCGAAATCCGAGTCTCGGAGAGACTCGGCTACAAGGTCGTCGGTAAGATCGTTTCTCCCACTCGCCAAAGCAGCCTGCGCCGCCACCCCGTGAACGTCTGCGAGCAGGTTTAGGAAATCCCCGGGAGATTGCGCCGTCGCTTCCGTCGGCATGTTCCGACCGAACGGGTCGCGTCTCACGGCGCCGCCTGCCGGCGCCGATGATAACCCGTAACGGTCACGGATGATGCGTAACGCGGGGTGTATGGCGGTTCTACGACAGAAAGTCGTGAACTGCCGATGGAAGCGGTTATTCCAGTAAGTGGCCGCACGCCGCGATGATTCGGCCAAGGATGGGATGCCCTCACCCACCTGCTTCCTGCACCAAGTACCATGCCCGTGGCTGAATCCTGCCCTCACCAACTCCGAGTCTTCCCCGATCTTTCGTCCTCGACCGAGGATGTCCGACCCCCGCAACCTGCTGTTGGCAGCCTGGCGGCCGTTCTTCGGGCATTCCAGAAGGCAACCGGTTGGCAACTTTGTTATCTCCCTTCAGAGCCGTCGGACGCCGGCAAGCCGGACCTGTCTGCCCCGGAATCCCCGGGCGTCGGAGTCTCTCCCGGACAGCTCCGGCTTGCGGCCGACGCTACGGTGACAAACGGCAGGAGGCCGGCCATCGACCGGAGCAACGCACAAGCACTCGCGTCTTCGCTTTCCGACATGCTGGGCGAGTTGCTCCACACTCAGCGGGCGCTGTGGTTGCGCGAGGCCGAGCTTGCCGCGGGCGTGCCGGTGGTGCCCCACGCAGATGAGCAAGCCCACCTGGCCGACCGACTGGAGGCGGTGCTCAAAGGCGGCGCGAACGCGGTCGGTTGCCAGGCGGCGGCCCTTTACCTGCTCGATGAAGCCACTACACAATTGAAGCTCCATTCCTGCTGGGGGCTTCCGCTGGACCGGCTGACCGCCCCCCCGCGCACGCTGAAAGGCGCCGTCGCCGATCTCGAAGCCATGCTGGGCCACGCCGTCGTGCTCGACGATCATGTTTCGCTTCGCCATTGGAACCCGCCCGAGGACTTCGCGGCCGCGGTATGCGTGCCGGTCAGTTCGCCTACGACCATTCTCGGCACGCTCTGGTTCTTCGCCGACCGGCGCCGCGGGTTCTCCGGGCACGAAACGAACATCCTCGAAGTGGTAGCAGGCCGAATTGCATCCGACCTCGAACGGGAAATGCTCTGGCGTGAAGGAACCGACGGCGCTCGTCTGAAGCGCCAACTTGCCGCCGTCCAGCGCATTCAGCGAGGACAATTGCCGTCGATCTCGCCGTTGCTGGACGGCTGGGACTTGGCTGGTTGGACCCAGCAGTCCGAATCGGTCGGCGGCGATTTCTACGATTGGTTCGGCCTGCCGGGCGGGCTGTTGGCTGTGGCCGTCGGCGACGCCTTGGAACGCGGCCTGGAAGCCGCCTTCGGTGCGACGGCATTGAAGGCAGCGCTGCGGGCTCACGCTCCCTACCACCGCGAAGCCCAGGAAACGCTCGCAAGGCTCAACCTCTCCCTCTGGACCGGATCGACCGGCGATCAATACGCCTCGATGTTCCTTGGACTGATCGAGACGGCGACCGGACGGATCAGTTGTGCCGCAGCGGGACGAACCGGCGCCCGTTTGCTTCGGCCCGACGGCTGGCAATCCCTTGATGAGCCTGGCCCACGGTTGGGCGAAAGCCCCGAGACCGTCTTCGACCCCTTTGGCTGCGAGTTGGCCCCTGGCGAAGCCCTCGTATTGATGACCGATGGTCTGGCCGGAGCGCCCGGTACGTCGGCCAATTCTTGCGCCGACGGCATTGCCGACGCCCTGGTGCCAAGACTCCACCTACCGGCCGAGCAACTCGTCCGGATGGTCCAAGACCGCTTGGAGCGTCAGCCGAAGACGGCAAAGGCCGACGACCGCACCCTGCTCCTGGTCAAACGAACCCCCACTTGACCACCTGCCACGTCGGGGTAGAATCGCAATGCTGGCAGTTGTCGCGGGAATGGCGGAATTGGCAGACGCGCTAGGTTGAGGGCCTAGTGGGGGTAACCCTGTGCAGGTTCAAGTCCTGTTTCCCGCACTTCTTACCACATAAGGACTTACGTCGAGAAGGCGTGAGTCCTTTATTGTTGGCATTGCCCATCCGTGTAACATCGGTGTAACAAAACTGCCCTGAAATAGCGGCGAGATAGTGGTGCAACGTGGCTGCAATGGCCGCCAGAAGGGATGCTCGCCCGCTGATACGCTATCCGAGCAGGTACACCCCTTGTATGGGCGGTATCACACCCCACGATTCGTTGCACGGGCGTTACACCGGCCCGAGATGGCTTAGGCGGATCCTCGTGGGATGCCCAGGATCGCGTCGGGATCGGCAGGCGGGGGGTACGACCAGACTCTATCGCCCAGGCGGGAGCAGTTGGAATTCGGTGTGGCGAGTGGAATCGACCTGAACGAAGGACATCTGAAGCGGATTCTGGCTTCCTACTTGGAGTACTATCACGGCAGCCGCCCCCACTTGTCGTTGCATCGCAACTCGCCGATCCCACGTCGCGTCGAGCCGCCTTCCGAAGGTGAAGTCGTTGCGATTCCGCAGGTTGGCGGGCTGCACCATCGGTACACGCGGCGTGCTGCGTGATCGCATCGGCTACCGGTCTGCGTGTGATGGTAAAGCAGCCCTGTTTGCGCGAAAGCGAGGGCTTCTTCGTGGACGTTCTATCGGTGGTCGCCCAACGTGACGCGCGGCCGGGCGGCTGGTACAATTGCCGGATGGGGTTTTGGGGAACCACAAGTCGAATGGCGGCTTGCAGCCTCGGCGGCCGCGCGTACAATCATAGACTCAGGATGAGGCGAGCGACGGCACCTTTCCGCCCGTAGGGAGTCGGGCCATGATGCGAGCCTGGAAGATCACCGTGTACGTCGCGCTCAAGTCCGACGGCACGGTGTGGACCTGGGGCAAGTCAAGCAAGAGCGTGCAACTCGGCATCAGCGCCGAGAAGCCGGCAGCCGACTACCTCTCGAATCAGGTCCCGGGCCTGACCAAGATCATTGCCATCGCCGGCGGCTTTGGCCTGCGCGTCGCTCTCGACCAGAACGGCCGCATCTGGACCTGGGCGCGGGACAACGAACACGGCAAACTCGGCGACCCCAACCCGCAAGACACCGGAGGAGTGCATCAAGCCGGCTCCCGTCGCCTTTGGGGCGATGAGTGACGGCTGGATCGCCATCGCCGCCGGCGGGAACTTCGGTGCCGCGCTTCATCGGCAGGGGTTCGCCTTCACCTGGGGCCACGGGCTGGCGCGCGGCGACGGCGAGCAGGCTGATATCGCCACTCCGCTGCCCCGCGCCGTCATGACCCACACCTACCGGCCCCCGACGCGCTTGTGGCAACCCGCGACAGACTTTTTTCCAACGCCGCTGTGGTTCTTCCACTGACGGCGCGAACCCGCGCAGCCAGAAGGAATCGGCAAGAGAACGTCTCTGGCCGCCTCTTGCTGAAACGAACACCGGTCGAGGGCCAGCCGTTTGCCGCGCCAATTGTTGGTTCTCCGCCTGGCGGCACGCGGCATAAGCGTTACGGACGTGGCGGTGGAACGCATTGGGATCGCCCGTCCATTGGGCGGCGGCGAGTTCTACGCGGACGTCGCACGACGCGCCGAGGCTGCCGCCGTCCGGCTGACACCTTGCATCGCTTCTCTCCCTACGCCACAGATACCAATAGAAAAGCCCCACCGCAGCCTGTTGGCGCGCCGCAGCGGGGCTGATCGAACCGGGTGCTCGATCACTACTACATGCTACGAAACCGGCCGTTATGTTAAGCAGCGGCAGGGGATGCTCGTGCCGGGATTGCTGCCGAATCGCGCAACACCGGAAAAATCATTGAGATAATTCTTACCCACGGACTTTCTAATGGCCTTTTGGGCGGGTTTGTCGAATACCCGCGTTGGACGCTGCAGGGTGCCAGCGTCTGCTACCACCCCGATCGGCCACAGTCTTCGATAATAAGCACAACGAGTCCATTTGGTCGTATCCGTTGTCGCCTCGTTTGCAATGGCTATAATGGGAACCATACTGGTAATGGTCGGGTCCACGAAGACCACCGAAGCTGGAACACCAGCGCGGCGGCAAGCCTTTTTGCCGGCGCTTACCTCACGGGGCCAGGAGGGGTGAAATGGTTCAGAAGAAAGGGTTTGACAAGTTCCTGATGGTGACGGCGCCGCTTCTCGACGGCGTGGAGATACGCGAGTACCTCGGCCCGGTCGTGGCCAGAAACGTGCGCGCCGTCAATATCATACGCGACTTCTTCACCAGTTTCCGTGATATCTTTGGCGGACGATCAGCCTCCTACCAGGAGGTCATTGACGATATGTACCGGGAGGTGCTCAGTGAGTTGCGTCAACGGGCCGAGACGATGGGCGCCACCGCCGTGATTGCACTTCGGCTGGACTTCGAGAGCATCGGCAACAAAGGCAAATCGCTGCTGATGGCCACCGCACAGGGTACGGCCGTACGAGTGTGACTATGGGCCTCGTGATCGTTCTCCTGCTGGCTGCACTTCTTCTGGTGGTGGGTGGACTATGGCTTGGCGCAGCCGTGTACGTTTTCAGCAACGCGCAGAAGCGCCGACTTCCCAACGCCTGGCTGTGGGGGTTGGGCACACTGGTCTCGGGGCCTGTTGGGTTGATCGCGTATCTTGTCGATCGCCCGCCCTCACGGCGAACGCCGTGCAGCTTCTGCGGCGAGATGATCCTGGAAACCGATGTGCGGTGCCCTTACTGCAGCCGCGAGTGTCACGGTGGATTTCCGCACGGGGCCTGTCCACGATGAAGGACGATCGCTGCCGTATGAACCGGCCCCGAAGCCCCAAACAGGACTTCCAACTCCTGCTATGAAGATTGCCACCTGGAACGTCAATTCCGTCCGTGCCCGGCTAGAACGGCTGCTGGCTTGGCTCCAGAGGACCGAGTCGGACATCCTGTGCCTCCAGGAGTTGAAGGTGCGCGAGGAGGCGTTTCCCTATGAGGCGATTCGGGTGGCCGGCTACCGTGCGGCTGTATTCGGCCAGCCGACCTACAACGGCGTAGCCGTTCTGAGCCGGATTGAGCCCGAGAACGTCGTACAGAGCATGGACGATGGCGTGGACGATCCCCAGGCCCGCTTTCTGGCGGCCCAGGTCGGCGATGTGTGGGTGCTCAGCGCGTACGTGCCCAACGGCCAGGTCGTCGGTTCGGAGCAATATGCCTACAAGCTCGACTGGCTGCGGCGGCTGCGGGCGTTCCTCGAGCGGCACTTCACGCCCGAAACCCCGTTGGTGCTCTGCGGCGATTTCAATGTCGCCCGCGACGAGCGCGATGTTGCCAACCCGGCGAAGTGGGAGCCCTCGGTGCTGTATCATCCGACCAGCCGGGCGACCCTGGAGGAACTGCTGGACTGGGGCTTGGTGGACGTCCTGCGCGAGCAGCACCGGGAGGGCGGGCTGTATTCCTGGTGGGACTACCGAAACCTCGCCTTTCCGAAGAATGACGGGCTGCGGCTCGACTACATCTTCGCCACCCGGTCGCTGGCCTGCCGCTGCACGGCGGCCGAGATCGACCGTCAGGAGCGCAAGGGCGAAAAGCCGTCCGATCATGCGCCGGTGGTTGTGGAGTTTGACGAGTGATCAATCCGCACCCGTTTGCCGTCCAGCCAGCAGTTCGTCCGGTACCGCGGACAACCGCCGAAGGTGACGAACATCTCGATTCGCGGTATGAGCCGTGCCAGTGCCGATTTTCAAGCGCCGCGCGACAAATCATCCGTGATCAGAACCACTCGTCCTCTTCATCCTCTTCCGTCGCATCGCCTTGCCTGGCCCGGTATTCCAGCACGGCCGCGTCCGACTCCGCCCGATCGCGGTCGGAAATCAGGTGCTAGTCTTCCTGGGTGATCAGCAAGCCAGTCTGTTCGAAGGCGATTTGCTCGCGTACAGCCTATGGCGCGAACTGGCGTATCGTTTGGCCGGTGTCGAGGGGTATCGGCGCGTCCAGGAGGCCGACCGAAAGCACGTTGCTGCCGGTGCTGACACCCTGCGCGAGTTGTTTAAGGGCGAGCCCACGTTGATCATGCTCGATGAAGTGTCGGTGTAACTGCGGAAGGTCGAGACAGTTTGGCCCGGCGCCGGCGACCAGTTCACCATGTTCCTGCAAATGTGATCAAGGCGGTCGAATCGTCACCTCAATCCGAGATGCTGTCCCTCGAGATTACCGAGACGATCCTCCACTGCTGCCGACACCTGTTCTTCCCGTCGAGTGTGCCGATGTCGGGTGCGGACGTCGAACTTGCCCATTGCGAGATCGAGGTTCGGCACGCTCGCCGGCTCCCTGCACGGCCGGTCCTGGATTCCGACACGCTGGTACGATAACATCGAGAACGGGCCGGGCGGCCGGGACCAAATCGTCCAGGTGGCCCGGCGTTTGGCCAGCCTTTCGTGCGGCAGCGACTGACGTCAGCCCCAGACTCGTACAAGTCCCAGTTCGGGGGCAGGCATATTGAAATTGACTAATGACCAAGGAGCAGACCATGTCCAGCCGTTGCTTCGCGTATCCTATGTTGGCAGCCGCCGTCTTGCTGGCCCCCGAGAGTGTACGGGCTGGCGGCGACGATCTCCCGGCTCTCGCCACGGCGCCGTTTGACGCAGAGAAGGCTCGTCGCCACCAAGACGTGTGGTCGGAATGCCTGGAGAAGCCTGTCGAGGTTGCCAACAGCATTGGGATGGAGTTCGTGCTGATTCCGGCCGGCGAGTTCATGATGGGCGCGTCGGATTCCGAGCGGCAATTGGCCAAAGCACAAGTGGACGCTCTTGGATGGCGCGAAGAAGTGGCAACGGCATCGAAAGAGTCGATTGATAATGAGGGGCCCCGGCACCGTGTTCGGATAACCCAGCCGTTCTATCTGTGCGCGTACCCGGTGCCCCAGGAAGCGTACGAGGAGGTGATGGAGGCCAACCCGAGTTGGTTTTCGCGAGACGGCCGTGGGAGCGATCAGGTATTGGACCAGGATACCAGCCGGTTTCCGGTAGAGCGGGTACGTTGGAAGGATGCGATGGAGTTCTGCCGACGCCTTTCTGCGATCGAGGCCGAGCGGTCGGCGGGGCGAGATTACCGTCTGCCGACGGAGGCCGAGTGGGAATACGCTTGCCGAGCGGGCACAACCAGCCGGTACAGCTTCGGCGACGATCCGGCCGAGTTGGACCGATACGGATGGCACATCGGCAATTCAGACAAACGGACCCACAGGGTGGGCCTCAAGAAGCCGAACGCCTGGGGCCTCTATGATATGCATGGAAACGTCTGGGAGTTGTGCGCCGACTGGTATCAGAGCGACTACTACGCGAATTCACCGACGGACGACCCTCAAGGCCCGGCATCCGGCACATTGCGCGTGGCCCGTGGCGGAAGTTGGCTCCTTCCGGCCTTGGGTAGCCGGACAGCCATCCGCCTCCGGGACAAACCGGGACAAGTAGGCCTCGATCTGGGGTTCCGTGTCGTCCTGGTTGTGCCAGAGTCAGGCAAGTAGAGCCGCTGCCCAGCTGATACGGGTGGCCGCCGGGGCCACGATGCTGAACGAGACCGCATCGGCAGTCCAAAACTCAGACAAGCCCCAATTCGGAGCAGCCGGAGTCCAGCCATGCGATTCCACGAATACCGGACCTTCTGGTCGGAGATGCAGGGCCGGCTCCTGCCGCAGGTGACCGAAGAAATGTCGGGCCGGGCGATTCCGAAGGTCGTACCGCGACGTGGGAGCGTCGTGCATCGCGATAAGCATAGAGAAGGTTCCGAGTGGGTTCGGGGGCGGGCAGTGATGACGATCGGTCGGGTCGCCACGCCAAGAACCCGTAGGAGGCCCCAAGAGGCCCGTGATTGCGTCCTGGCGATGAATTTGGCTCCCGGGGCTCAGACAGGCTCGCGACAATCCACACAATGCGACTCTCGGATCGGTGCCCGTGGCGAGCATAACCCAGCACTCAACTTCAACCATCGCTATAATGGCGCATAGAACTTCCCCACAGCCGACCCCTGTCGACCCTGAAGTGCCGCGCCGGTGTCGATTCTCGAGCGCCGCACGACACAAGCCGCCGTACTCCATATTTGCCCCAGGAGCCATGTCATGTCGAGGAATCGATCCGCCAGTTCCCACCAGTCCCGTCCGCCGTTGGCGGTGTGGTCACTGCTTCTTCTCCCGGCATTGCTGCTCGGTTACAGTTACGGTTGGGCGGCCGAGGAGCCCGAGCCTGCAGTCCAGTTGCGGCTGACCAGCTACAACATCCGACACGGACGGGGGATGGACGGCCGCATCGACCTGGATCGCATTGCCCGGGTGATTTCGGATACCAAGCCCGACCTGGTCGCCCTGCAGGAAGTGGACGTTCAGACCCGGCGTTCCGATGGCGTCGACCAGGCGGCTGCGATCGGCGAGTTGACGGGCCTCCATCACGCGTTCGGCAAGGCGATCGATTTTGCTGGTGGGCAGTACGGCAATGCGGTACTCAGCCGGTTTGAGCCGGCCAAGGTCGAGAACCTGCCCCTGCCCGGCACACCCGGGGAGGAGGCTCGGGCGGCCCTCTTCATCACCGTACAGGTCGAAAGGCTCGACGAGCCGCTCACGTTCATCAGCATGCATCTGCACCATCGGCTCCAGGAGGATCGCATGGCGCAAATTGAGGCGATTATCGCCAAAGCCAAAGCGCTGGGGCACCCGGCGGTACTCGTGGGCGACTTGAACGCGCAACCCGGCTCGAAGGAATACGAACTGGTCACGTCGTACTTCACCGACCTGGTGCCCGACGACCGGCAAGGCACGTATTCCTCGACCGACCCACAGCGCCGTATCGACTACCTGCTATTCCACCCGGGCAAGCGTTTCCAACTCGTCGAGTATCGGGTAATTCCCGAGGAAGTTGCCTCCGACCATCGCCCCCTGCGGATGACGGTGCGGTTTTCCGGCCTCCCGCATTAAACGGCGCCGCCCGCGAAGTTGATCTGCCATGAACCAGAAACAAGTCGCCACCAGCAAGTTCCTGAGCCTGGTGCTCCGACATCATCCCGAAGCCATTGGGGTGACGCTGGACGCCGAAGGCTGGATTGACGTCGACCGGTTGCTGGCGGCCTGCTCCAGACACGGCAAGGCGATTTCCCGGGGGCAACTGGAAGAGATTGTCTGGACGAACGATAAACGGCGGTGTGCTTTCTTGGCCGACGGTCTGCGGATTCGGGCCGACCAAGGCCACTCAATTGAGGTCGACCTCGGGCTTGTGCCGGTTGGACCGCCGCAGTTGCCGTTCCATGGAGCGGATGCGAACTGCTGCACTGACGCTTGGCTGTGGCAATCACCGACCAACCTGGGTCCGCGGTGACCACGTAGAAGAGGCACAAGTACCGCAGACTGCAGAAGGACCTACCAAAAGGAGAAAAAGAACATGAAAAGCCTGAAGTTGTGCGCGGTGTCTCCTGTCCCGCCCACTGTGCGGGACGGTCAGAAGGCCAACCATAGCATCTGTATCGTCAGGCTTACCGCTGCGATGTTACTATGCCTGTTGGGGTCGGCCTGGGCAGTCAGTCCGAGCGACGACGAGTTGGACGCCGCGCGGCGTTGGTCGTCTGAGCGTCTGGGCGGCGATCCGACGGCATTGCCATTCTCTTTCGCCTTCGGGGGCCGGCCTTCACGCGATGTGCTGAAAGACTGGCCGCTCGAACGCAGTTCACGCAAGCTGGATGACCAGCGGACGCAGTACATTTTGACGTACACCGATCCGCAGTCGCAGGTCGCTTTGCGCTGCGAGGCGATCGAATACCACGATTTCCCGACCGTGGAATGGACGCTGTATTTCCGGAACGCAGGGAGGAGCGACTCCCCCATCATCGAGAACATTCAGGCGCTCGATTCCGTGTGGCAGCGCGGCGTGGACTGTGAGTTCCTTCTGCACCACGCCGTCGGTTCGCCCGCCAACGGATCCGACTACGGCCCCCTGGAAATGCCGCTGACGCCCGGGGCAACCAAACGCATCAGCGCAGCCGGCGGTCGGCCCACCAATAGCGACTGGTCGTATTTCAATCTGCAGTGGGGCGGGCAGGGAGCTATCATCGTTGTGGGATGGCCGGGGCAATGGGCGGCCGAGTTCGCCCGCGATCAGGCTGCCGGTATCCGCATCCGTGCCGGGCAGGAACTCACCCACTTCAAACTGCTGCCCGGCGAAGAAATCCGTTCGCCGCTGATCGTGCTCCAATTCTGGCATGGCGACCGCGTGCGTTCGCAAAACATCTGGCGCCGCTGGATGATGGCCCACAGCATGCCGCGGCCGGGCGGCAAGCTCCCGCCGCCGCAGTTCGTAGCCTCCAGTTCGCGGGCCTACGAGGAGATGATCGGTGCCAACGAAGCCAACCAGATCATGCACATCGACCGCTATCTGGAAGAAGGGCTGAAACTGGACTACTGGTGGATGGACGCCGGCTGGTACATCCAGCAGCACGGCTGGCCGCAGGTCGGCACGTGGGAGGTCGATCCCAATCGCTTTCCACGCGGCTTTCGGCCGATCAGCGACCACGCACACTCGAAGGGCGTCAAAATCCTTGTCTGGTTCGAACCGGAGCGGGTCGCGCCGGGCACATGGCTGTACGAGAACCGTCCGCAGTGGCTGTTAAGCGCCACATCAGGCCAAACCGACAGTCTGGCCGGAATGCGCGCTTGGTCGGCGGAGGAATTGGGGGGAAGCGATCCGTGTGTAGGTTACAACCCCACGTCGCAGGTCCGCTCCGTAGCGAATATCCGCTGGGAGCCGGGCCGGTTGTCGTTCCACCCCGGCCCCAAGGGCGAGTACAGCGTCGTGCGGTTCACGGCGGCGGAAGCCGGCGAGTACGCGGTGCAAGCCACGTTTTTGGCGATCGACCGGGATACGACCACCAATGTCCATGTGTTGCGGGGCGGCAACTCCGTGTTTGACGGCTGGGTCAACCTCCACGGAAAGGGAAACAAGACGACGTACGATGGCAAGCTCGCCCTGGACAAGGGAGAAGCGTTGGACTTCATCGTGGGTTGGGGTAATGGCTCCCATACCTGCGATTCAACGGGACTGGAAATCCGCCTCACGTCGCCCTCAGGCAAGACGTTCGACGCGGCCCACGAGTTCAGCGCCGAGCAGAACCCCGGCGGGCCGTGGAGCTATGGGTACCTCAAGCCGGGCGACAAGCCCGACAGCAGCACGCTGCGGCTTTATGACCGCCCGAGGCAGATAAGCCGGGAGGGCGTGCGACTGCTGAACCTGGGTAATCCTGCCGCTCGCCAATGGTTGACTGACCACGTGGATAAGCTGCTGACCGAGCAGCGCATCGACCTCTACCGCCAGGATTTCAACATGGACCCGTTGGCCTTCTGGCGAGCGGCCGACGCGCCCGACCGGCAGGGCATCACCGAGATCCAATATGTCACCGGCTACCTTGCTTATTGGGACGAGTTGCGCCGCAGGCATCCCGATATGCTGATCGACTCGTGCGCTTCCGGCGGGCGGCGAAACGATCTGGAAACGATGCGCCGGGCAGTTCCCCTGTGGCGCAGCGATTATGCTTATGAGGCCACCGGCCACCAGTGCATGACCTATGGGCTTTCGTTCTGGCTGCCGTACCACGGCACAGGCACCGTGGCCAGTGCATCAGCGCCCTATTACGGCGGCGGCGCGACGGAAGTGGAACCATACGCCTGGTGGAGCAATGCCGCGCCGAGCCTGGGCTCGGGGATCGACATTCGCGTAAAGGACTTGGACTACGCAATGCTCCGCCGGCTCTACAATCAGTTCCGGCAGATCAGCCCTTATTACTACGGCGACTACTATCCGCTGACGCCCTGGACTCGCGACAACAAGGTATGGATGGCCTGGCAGTTAGACCGGCCAGAGGCAGGCGACGGCATCATCCAGGCGTTCCGCCGCCCGGAGGCCGAAGCGGATTCAATCCGCTTGAAGCTCGGCGGCCTGGAATCGGCGGGGCAGTACAAGTTGACCAGCATCGATGGCGGCGACCCTGTAGTGATGGGCGGTCGCGAGCTGATGGCCGACGGATTTCCCGTGACGATCCACGAGCGTCCCGGCGTGGCGATCTTCGTCTACCAGCGGGTCCAGCCGTGAACGGAGACCTTCCGATGACCATCCCCTCCACGGAGAAGCTGCCATGAGATGTCGCACTTGGTTGCTGCCCATCGCCCTGGTCACCGCCGGTTTCGGAGTCACAAAGGCCGCTGACCCGCCGTTGCCGGTGCCCATACAACAGCCCGTGAGGTCCGCTGTAATCTCCCTCGATGGCCATCAGTGGCTGCTGGCCACCGATCCGGCGAACGTCGGTCGGGACGAAAAGTGGTTTGAATCGCCGCGGCCGGAGGCCAAGCCGACCAAGGTGCCGTGGATCATCCAGGACGCTTTTCCCGGTTATCACGGCGTTGCGTGGTATTGGCGGGAGTTTGACGCTCCGGTGAACCCGCATGCCGGCGGGCGCACGCTGCTGCGGTTCTGGGCGGTGGATTATCTGGCGGAGGTCTGGCTGAACGGCACGCATGTCGGCGGACACGAAGGAGGCGAGTCGCCGTTTGTGCTCGATGTGACCGACGCGGTACGCACCGGCGGAAAGAATCTGCTCGCAGTGCGGGTGCTGAACCCGACGCACGAGCGGATCGACGGGATCGTGCTGAACGAAACACCGAAGCAAGCACGCGTGATTCCCTACCACGCCGGTGCTGCGTACAACCACGGCGGGATCACCGGTTCCGTCGAGCTGCTCGCGGTGCCGGCAGTGCGCGTGGAGGATCTGTTTGCGCATGCCGAGCCGGAGACGGGTGTGATCAGGATTCATGCCAACTTGCGCAACGCGGGCAAGACGGCAGTGCGGGGCCGTGTGGAGTTCGCGGTCGCGCCGGCGGCCAGCGGCGAGACGCTGAAAGTGGTCGCGGTTGAACGGGAATTGGAGCCAGGCGACGCGCGGGTTGAGGCGGAAGTGAAGCTCGACCAGCCTCGCTTGTGGGAACTGACGGATCCTTTCCTCTATCGCGTCACGGCGCGGGTGGGCCATGACGAACGTTCGGTGCGTTGCGGCTTCCGCGAGTTCCGCTTCGAGAACGGTTACTTCCGTCTGAATGGCCGGCGCCTGTTCCTGCGATCGACGCACACCTGCAATCATTTCCCGGTCGGTCTGAAGCTGCCTCCCGATCCCGACATGGCTCGGCGCGACCTGCTCGACGTGAAGGTGATGGGCTTCAACATGATCCGCTTCATCTGGGGCGGCGCGGAGCCGTATCAGCTCGACCTGTGCGACGAGATCGGGCTGATGGTCTATCAAGAGTCGTTCGCGTCGTGGCCGATGCAGGACTCGCCGAAGCTGGCCGAGCGTTGGGAACGTTCGCTCTCCGAGTTGATCCGCCGCGACCGCAATCATCCCAGCGTGGTGATCTGGGGGCTGTTGAACGAGGTGCGCGACTCGCCGCACTTCCGGCTGGCGGCGGCTTCGTTGCCGCTGGTTCGCGCGCTCGACGAATCGCGGGTGGTGTTCCTGAACAGCGGCCGGTGGGACCTGTCCGGCGTGAACGACGAGGTCTTCTCGAAGCTCGACATCTGGCACAGCCCGTCCGGCCGCGAGCCATGGACCACGCTCAACCCATCCACCCAGCCCGTCCCGACGCCCTTCGGCTTCGCCTGGCCGGCGCGTCAGGCGGCCCTGCACCCGGGATCGCAGGGCGAGTACAGTGTTGTCCGCTGGACGGCGCCGGCCGCGGAGCGCTACCGCATCGCTGCCGCCTTCACCGGCTTGCACCACGCGACCACCGACGTGCATCTGTTCCACAACGGCCGGTCGCTGTTCGCCTCGCAACTGAACCTGGACGGCAAGCCGAACACGGCCAGGCACACCCACGAATTGGCGCTCGCGAAAGACGACACGCTGGATTTCGTGGTCGGCTGGGGCAACGGCAACTACGGCAGCGACAGCACGGCGCTGACGGCGTCGATCGAATCCTCAATGGGCCGCGGCTTCGACGTGGCCGCCGACTTTCCCCGCGAAAAGAATCCCAACGGGCCCTGGTCGTGCGGTTGGCTCGCGCCGGCCGACAAGCCCGATTCGGCCACGTTCGTCCTGTACACGGAGTCCCGATACAAGCCGCTGCCGCGCTACGGGAGCCTTGCCAATCCCGGCTCTGCCGAGTGGGAGGACGTCGTGACCGACCATCACGACTACCCTCGCGTGCCGCATACGGCTGACATTATCCGGTCGCTGCGCACCGCCGGGGGCAACCCGCTGCCGCTGTTCCTGTCCGAGTACGGCATCGGCAGTGCGGTGGACTTGTGGCGCGTGACGCGGCACTTCGAGCGACTCGGCAAAACGGAGGTCGAAGACGCGCAGTTCTATCGCGACAAGCTCGACCGCTATCTCGCCGACTGGAAACGCTGGAAGCTCGACGAGTTGTACGCGCGGCCGGAAGACTTTTTCGCGGAGAGCGTTCGCAAGATGGCAGCCCAGCGGACACTCGGAATGAACGCAATACGCTCCAACCCAAACATTGTCGGGTACAGCCTGACCGGAATGAACGACCACGTCAGTTGCGGCGAAGGATTGACAACCACGTTCCGCGAACTGAAGCCAGGCACGGTGGACGCGATTTCGGACGGCCTCGCATCGTTGCGGTTGTGCCTGTTCGCCGAGCCGGTGAATGTCTATCGCGGCATGCGTGTCCGCTTTGAAGCAGTGCTGGCCAACGAAGACGCGCTGGTGCCCGGCGAATATGCGGTGCGACTGTTGGTGGTCGGCCCGCAGAACCATCGCATCTTCGAGAAGATCGTGAACGTTACCATCGGGGGAGAATCGCCCTTCGCGCTGCCCATCTTCTCCGAAGACGTTGCGGTGGATGGCCCATCGGGCCGGTATCGGTTCCTGGCGGCGATGGAGCGCGGCGGCGCGGCGACGGGCGGTGAGACGGAGTTCTACGTTGCCGATCCGGCGGAGATGCCCGCAGTGAAGGCCGAGGTCTTACTGGCCGGCGATGACGCCGAGTTGGCAAAGTGGCTGAGCCATCACGGCATTCGCTGCCGGCCGCTTGTTGCGGGCGAAGCGGCTTCGCGCGAGGTGATTCTCGTTTCCAAGACGCCGCCGGCTTTGGAGGACCTGTGGCAACGAGTCGAGCGCGGCGCGACGGCGGTGTTCCTATCGCCGCACGTTCTTGGAAAGGGTGATCAGCCGCTCGGCTGGCTGCCGCTGGAAAACCAAGGCACTGCAATGCCGATTCGCGGCTGGCTGTACCTTAAAGATGAATGGGCCAAGCGTCATCCGATCTTCGACGGCCTGCCCGCCGGTGGGCTGATGGACTACACGTTCTACCGCGAGATCATCCCCGACACGGTGCTGGCCGGTCAGGACCCGCCCGCTGAGGCCGTGGCCGGTGCGATCAAAGCCTCGCAGGACTATTCATCGGGCTTGATGGTGGCGGTATACCAGCACGGCTCCGGACGATTTATTTTGAACACCCTGTTGATCCGCGAGAATCTCGGCAGCCATCCTGTTGCCGAACGCTTGCTGCGCAATCTGCTGAACTTTGGAGGAAACCCATGAACAAGATCCTTGGCCCGCTCACTTGCGGCCTGCTGTTCGCCTTCTCGAGCCAGGCCGGCGAGATGTCTCGGGACTCCCTCGACGTGGTCGCGCCGCGGGTGCCGGACAGGCTCAGCCGGGTGACGCTCGATGGGCGGGAACTTGGGGGGGAAATGGATCGCCGGCTCCGGAACCTGATCTATCAGAACTACATGGTGGTGGATTTGGACGGCAAGTGGCTCGACCATTTCCGGCACCGTACGGACCGTGGCGGCCGTTCGCACGTCTACTACGGCATCGGCAAGGTGCTGGACGCCGGCAGTCTGTTCAGCGCCTACACGGGGGACCCGAAGGTCGCCGCGCGCACCCGCTACATCGTCGAGGAGCTGGTCAAGTCGCGCGACCCCGACGGGTATCTTGGCTTTTGGAACGCCGAGCCGGACAACCGGCAGAACCACATCAACTGGATTCTCCACGAACAGGAATACATCAACCTGGCATTCGTGCGGCATTACCGCTGTACGGGCGACCGCCAATCGCTGGCCCACGCGCGAGTCATGGCCGACTACATTCTCCGGACATTCCCCACGCCGCAGCATCCGTGTTACGACGCGGGCCTGATTTGCACGGCGGGGCTGCCGGAAGGGATGCTGGAACTCTACCGGGCGACGGGCGACCCGCGCTACTTCGACTTTGCCGCCGACGTGCCGCACGGGAACGATCGCGGCGAGATCAAACTCGCGTCGCTGCGGACCTGGGAGCAGGATTTCAGCCACCGTCCCTGCCACGTCTACGTCATGCTCGCACGCTGCTACGCCCAGACGGAACTCTACCGCCTCACCGGCGAGGAACAGCTCCTGAACATGAGCCACTTCATGCGCAACGAGCTGCTGAAGCGGGGCGAGGGCGGGATGCTGGTCACCGGCTCGTGCTCCGAGGGGGAGCATTTCACCTACGACCAGAACGGATGCGGCGATATCGGCGAATCATGCGTCACCGCCTACGTGCTGCGCTGGATCGATAGTCTTTTGCGGCTGGAAGGCGACCTGCGCTACGGGGACCTGATCGAGCGCACCGTACATAACGCCCTGTTTGCCGCCAACTCGCCCGACGGACGCTGGATTCGCTACTTCACCCCGTTCACCGGCCAGCGAAAGTACGACACGCGAGACTTCTTCTGCTGTTGCGGGAACTATCGCAGGGCGGTGGCGGAACTGCCCCAGAAGGTTTACTACCGCACCCTGGAGGGCGGCATCGCACTGAGTCTGTTCACCCAGTCGAGGAAGGCGTTCGACGTGAAAGGGCAAACCGTAACACTGCTGCAGGAGACTGCGTATCCGAACGACGGCGAGGTGACAGTGACTTTCTCCACGGAAAGGCCGATCGCGTTTGCATTTCAGTTCCGCACGCCGGCATGGTGCGAGACCGTCACGCTCCGCGTCAACAGTGACGTCCCGGTGACGATTCACCCCCCGGAGCAGAGTCGAGGCAGTTACGTCCTCGATCGCACCTGGAACGACGGCGACGTGGTGCGAATCTCGATGCCGATGGCGTGGCGATTCCTGCGCGGCCGGGCGGTGCAAGACAGCCGCGTCGCACTCCTTCGCGGTCCGATCGTGTATTGCATCGGGAAAGATCAAAACGCCGCGTTGCTGCAGAGGTGCCCCGAGCCGCGCGACTTGGTGATCGATCCGGCTTCGCTCGCCGCGCCGGTGGAAGATGATTCGATCCGTCCCAACGGCCTGAAAGTCATCGCCGAAGCCTGGCTGAAACCGGACGCCACCGGCGAGAAAGTTGAAGTCAGCCTCACCGAGTTCATCGATCCAAGCGGCCAGGAGGTGTATTTCCGCGTGCCAAACCTTACCAACACGGCGCCGGTGCCGCTGGCGGAGGATGAGATCGTGTCGCGGCCGAACGAATTCGCCAATGCGCACGTGCTGAAGGCGCTGTACGGCCCGAAGGCATCCGGCGACCTCGCCGCAATGTTCGAGATCCGGGGCGAGGTGGCCGCCGATTTGGCGGCAGACTACGTCAACCCGCGCGGCCGCACCGGCGTGCTCGCCGACTTCCCCGACGCCACGGGCGGACGATGGGCCTGTTGCGTCTGCACCAACGGCGGGTTGCTCTCCACGGCCGCGGCCGGCGACGTCAAGCCCTTGAACTCGCAGTTCAAGGCGTTCGGTTCGCCACTGGGCTACGCCTACGGGCTGGAGAACCAAGGCGATCAACTCGGTTTCGTGTCGGACTACGCCCCCAGCGACCGGCAGGAGGACGCCTGGCGCGCTCATTACACCGAGAAGATGTTCGACCGCGTGCTGTCGCCCGCCGAGCGCCCCCGTTTCCTGTACACCCATCCGGTGGCAGACACGGCGCGCTACAACGTCTTCCGGTGGACGCCCGCCGACAGCCTGCAAAGCAAGGACGTCACGCTCAGCGGCAGGCTGGTCTCAAATCTTGGCAACGGGGTCGAATTGCGCGTTATCCACTGGCAGGATGACACACGGCACGAGATTCTTGGCACGTTCAACACCAGGGATCGCAGAGTAGGCGCGTGCGGCGCCGCCGAGTTGTTGCTGCGGCTGCAACCGGGCGAACTGGGCCGGCATATTGACTTCGTCCTGCACAATGCCGGCAGCCACATCTGCGACGCGACCGCGCTGCAAATCACCGCGTACACCAACGTGCCGCAAACTGCGGACCATACCGACGTGACGGAAGAGGTGCGGGCGAAGTATCACCACCGCCTCGTGACGCCGCTGGGCTGCTACTCCGAACTGTTCGGCGATCCGGCGCCGGGCGTGGAGAAGACATTGAAGGTCAAGGTACACCACTGGCGGGACGGCACGGTGGAGTACTTCGAACTCCCGCCCAACTCGCCGCTGGACCTTAGCCAATCAGTCGGGAGCACGTACAAGAGGACAGAGTAACGAACCACGCCAACCCGGCGCACAGATCTTGAAGTTGCGCATTGTCTTGCAGACCCCAGGACCAAGGAACATCCGATTCACGGAGAAACTGCTATGATCTGCCGAACCGTGTCGTGGGTTGTCTCACTGCTGATCGCTGGTTCCGGCGGAGATGCTGGTGAGCCGGTGGCATCGGCCCCCGTCCCGCAGCCCGTGAGTTCCGCTGTAATTTCCCTCGATGGCCATCAGTGGCTGCTGGCCACCGATCCGGCGAACGTCGGACGGGAAGAGAAGTGGTTCGAGGCGCCGCGGCCGGAGGCCAAGCCGACCAGGGTGCCGTGGATCATCCAGGACGCTTTCCCCGGTTATCACGGCGTCGCTTGGTATTGGCGGGAGTTCGACGCGCCGGCCAATCCGCACGCCGGCGGGCGCTATCTGCTGCGGTTCTGGGCGGTGGATTATCTGGCGGAGGTCTGGCTCAACGGCGCGCATGTCGGCGGGCACGAAGGCGGCGAGTCGCCATTTGTGCTCGATGTGACCGACGCGGTACGCGCCGGCGGGAAAAACGCGCTGGCGGTCCGTGTCCTCAATCCCACCAATGAGCCGATCGACGGCATCGTGCTTAGCGAAACGCCGCACCGGAACAAGGTCATCCCGTATCGAGCCGGAGCTTCCTATAACCATGGCGGGATCGTCGACTCGGTGGAACTACTCGTCGTGCCATCCATTCGCATCGACGACCTGTTCGCCCGGCCGGACACGAAGACAGGCAATATCCGCGTGCAGGCCCGGGTGCGCAACGCGGACCAGCGCGACGCGGCGGCACAGATCGAGTTCACAGTCGCGCCGGCGGCCAGCGGTGAAACGTTGCAGGGCATCGTCCTCGATCAGCACCTGCCGCCGGGCGACACGCTTGTCGAGACGGAATTGCACGTCACCCAGCCGCGGCTGTGGGATTTGAACGAGCCGAATCTGTACCGAGTAACGGCGCGCGTCCGGGAAAGCGGGAGCCCCTCGTTCGACGAGCACGCCGTCCGTTGCGGCTTTCGCGACTTCACATTCGAAAACGGTTACTTCCGCCTGAACGGCCGTCGGCTGTTCTTGCGTTGTTCGCACACCGGCAACCATTGCCCGGTAGGTCTGCAGTTGCCGCCCGACCCCGACATGCTGCGGCGCGACCTGCTCAACGTCAAGGTGATGGGGTTCAATGCGATCCGGTTCATCGCCGGCGTGGCAACCCGCTATCAGCTCGACCTGTGCGACGAGATCGGGCTGCTGGTCTACGAGGAGCCTTACGCGGCGTGGTGCCTGCAAGCTTCGCCGAAGATGGCCGAGCGCTACGACCAGTCGCTGTTCGGCATGATTCGCCGCGACCGCAACCATCCCAGCATCGTTATCTGGGGCCTGCTCAACGAGACGCACGACGGGCCGGTGTTTCGCCACGCCGCGGCCGCGCTGCCGCGGCTGCGAGAGCTGGACGACACGCGAATGGTCATGCTCAACAGCGGGCGCTGGGACTTGCATGGCCGCGGAGCCGCCGAGCCTGCCGAATTGGCCGGCTTGCAGTTCCGGCGCACGGACCTCGGCGCCGATCCCAACGTCTCGCACAATCCTACCGGCAAGCCCATCGAAGGGTTGGGCATCCACTGGGCGCCGGGCCGGCTTGCACTGCATCCCGGTTCGGCTGGCGAGTTCAGCGTCGTGCGGTGGACCTGTCCCGCCCCAGGCGAGCACGAGGTCAGCGCTGAGTTCGCCAGCATCGCCCGGCACGCGACCACCGACGTCCCCGTGCTGTACAACGGCAAGGCGCTGCACGACGGCGGCATCCACATCGGCGACCACGGCCATCGTTCGTCCTTCACAGGCAAGTTGACGATGAAAGCCGGCGATCGGCTCGATTTCGTGGTAGGGTTCGGCAACGGCCACTACGGCGGCGACACCACCGCGCTGGCCGCCACCGTTCGTCAGCCGGACGGAACGCTCCACGATGCGGCTGCCCAATTCACGCTGCAGAAGAACCCCAACGGCCCGTGGAGTTACGGCTGGCTGGCCGCAGCGGCGCGGCCGGATGCGGCGACGTTCCAAGCTTACACCGTTGCCCATGTGTCGGGCGCCGCCAAACCGCCGGAGCAGCAGAAGTTCGGCACGCTTGCCAATCCCGGCTCATCCGAGTGGGAAGACGTGCTCGACGACCAGCATCCCTACCAGCGCGTGCCCCATACCGCGGCGGTGATCCAGACGCTGCGCACCTTCAAGGGCGACAACAACCCGATGTTCATCTCGGAATACGGCGTGGGCAGCGCGGTGGACTTGTGGCGCGTGACGCGGCATTACGAGCGGTTGGGCAAGGAGCATGTCGAGGACGCGCAGTTCTACCGCGACAAGCTGGACCTTTTCCTGGCCGACTGGGAGCGATGGAAACTGGCCGACTGCTTCGCCAACCCGCAAGAGTTCTTCGCCCAGAGTATCCGGCAGATGGCGGCGGAACGCCTGTACGGCCTGAATGCCCTGCGGGCCAACCCGAGCCTGGTCGCGCACAGCCTGACCGGGACGGTGGACCAGGGTATGAGCGGCGAGGGGCTGTTCACCACGTTTCGCGAACTCAAGCCCGGCACGACCGACGCGATGTTCGAGGCGTTGGCCCCACTGCGATTGTGCCTGTTCGTCGAGCCGCTGCACGTGTACCGCAGCGGCCGGGTGAAACTGGAGGCCGTCCTGGCCAACGAAGATGCGCTCGGGCCGGGCGAATATCCCGTGCGGTTACTGGTGATTGGTCCGCAGAATCGGCGCATCTTCGAGAAGACCGTGGACGTGACCATCGCGAAAGATGCGCCGTTTGCCGTGCCGATCTTGGCGGAGGACATCGCGATCGACGGCCCTTCCGGCCGCTACCGTTTCCTGGCCTCGTTCGAGCGTGGCGGGGCGGCGACGGGCGGCGAGGAAGCATTCTACGTCGCCGACCCGGCGGACATGCCGGCTGTCACAACTGAAGTCGTGTTGGCCGGTGAGGATGCCGAGTTAACGAAATGGCTCGACGCCCGCGGCATTCGCTTCCGCCGGTTCGACGCGGCGGAACGCGCCGAACGCGAAGTGATCCTCGTATCCAAGACGCCGCCCGCGTTCGAGGAACTCTGGCGGCGCGTCGAGCAGGGCGCGGCGGCCGTGTTCCTGACCCCGGACGTCTTCAAGAAGGGCGACGAGCCACTCGGCTGGCTGCCGCTGAAGAACAAGGGAAGCCTGGCGAGGCTCCCGGGCTGGCTCTACCACAAGGATGAATGGGTTAAGGCACACCCGGTCTTCGACGGCTTGCCGGCCGGCGGGATGATGGACTACGCCTTCTATCGCGAGATCATCCCCGACGTCGTGTTTGCCGGCCAGGACGCACCGGACGCGGCGATCGCCGGAGCCAACAACGCCTCGTTCGACTACTCGTCCGGCCTAATGCTGGCCGCGTACCGTCTGGGCGCCGGCCGCTATCTGTTGAACACGCTGCCGATCCGCGAGCAATTATCGACCAACCCTGTGGCGGAACGCCTGCTCCGCAACCTGCTCCGCTATGCCGCCCGCGATTCTGGCCGGCCGGTCGCAGACCTGCCGACCGACTTCAAATTCCTTGACTCTCCAGTTCCTCTCGTCTATCCTTGCCTTCTGTGGGAAGCATCAACCCCGGTTCCTTGGGCCTGTGAATTGGTCAAAATGGCTTCCGTGGAATGAACCCGCTGTTGGCTTGCACACTTCGTAGAAAGCGACCCTATGAATACGCCGCTCGCGATGCTGGTCGTGACCTTGTTGGCAATCGAAGGCCCTGTTCCGTTACCGGAGCCGCCGGGCGCCGGCTTCGACGTTCCGGAACGTGCGCGTGCCGAGGGAGCGCCGGTGGTTTACTCGCACACTGCCGGAGCGGGGCCCGATCAGAGCTTCCTGCTGGTCGGCGAAGGTTTCACCGACAAGCTGGCCGCGTGGGGCAGCCATCCCGAGTCGGAAACCGGGCGTGCGATCGCGCCGCAGGTGCAACTGGTCGACAATCGTTCGCTCATCGCCACCTTGCCTGAGCGGGCTTACGACGGGCCGATTGTCGTGTGGGCGGAAAACGAGAAGGGTTTTTCCGAGCCGGTTGTCTTGAATGCACCGGAGCCTTGGTGGTGCCTGCCCGTCGCTGCCGAGGGCGGCGAAGCGGTTCGCGTGTTCGGCCGCAACCTGGCGTGGCGGCCCGGATTTGCCCGGGCGAGCGTCTACCTGGCCCATCCGGGCGCGCCGGGCTCGTGGCTGAAGGTGCTCCGGGCGGGCAAGTACGAGTTGACCGTCGAAATGCCCAGGGACATCGAGCCGGGCGAGTATCAGCTTTGGGTCCACGCGGGCAGTGGCGGCCAGTACGGTTGGGGCGGCCCATTGCCGCTCGGCCTGCGGTCCGGGCCCGCTTCCGTACCTGCGGCGTCAGTCGCCTTCCCCGGCGGCGATCTCCAGGAGGCGGTCGACCGGATGGCCGCCACCGGCGGCGGCACGCTCAGGCTGCCCGAGGGCGACGTTCCACTAGCCGGTACGCTGGTCGTCCCGGCCGGAGTCCGCGTCGAAGGCGCCGGCATGAACAAGACGAGGCTCCTCTCGCCCACCGACCCGGCCGCCGAGCTGGCCTCGGTCGTCGGCCCGATGTGGAACCAAGGGCCCTCGGGCATCCACACTGTGGGCGACCGGATGGTGTACCGGGTGGCGTTTCCCGCCGCCGGCAAGTGGACGGTCTGGCTGCGTTACGCCACCGATATGGCTCGCTGGGACCTGCCAGGTGTCTCGGGGCATATGACGCTCGCGGCCGACGGTGGCGAGCCGGTGCCACTCGAAGACCTGCCGAACACGGGTAGTTTCGCGGCGTTTCGCTGGAGCCGATCCGCCGAGTTGGACGTGCAGGCCGGCCCTCGCGAAATCGTGTGGCAGAACGTCAAGGGCGGCGGCATCCACATCGACGCCGTCGTGTTCACACGTGATCCGGATTACGAACCGGGCGATGATCCGCTACCGACCGGCGGCGAGCGGATCGTCGTGGTCCAGGGCGAGGAAATGGTTCGGTTCGACGCCAAGGACGGCACGCTGCCGGGCATCGATCGGGCGGCCGTGTGGTTGGCCGGCGACGGCGCCTCGTTGGCCGACCTGACCATCCACGGCACCCGGCGGACCAACCTGGGCGTTGCGGTGCGCAGCCCGGCGTATCCCCAGTGGATTGCCGACTGTCGCGTCGAACGTGTGAAGGTCGTGGGGCATGAAGGAAAGCAGGCCGAGAATTGTGGCATCCGGCTGTACAATGCCGTGCGGGCCGTGGTCGACCGCAACGAGTTGTGGGGCCGCGCACCCATCTTTCTTTCCGGCGTGCGGGAGAGCCGCTTCACCGCGAACCGGCTGGTTTCCGTCACGCTGTGGGGCGGCAACGCAGAAGGATACATTCTCGGCCGCAACGACACGGTGCGCAAGTGCATTATCGAGGACAACGTTTGCGCTTCGCCACCGGGCGCGGCGGGCGGCGGGCCCACCGGCCGGCGCATGGTGTGGCTTTCCACCGGCCGCGGCTCGGTCGCCCTGAACTGGATCGCCGGCAATCGGGAGGACGCCTCGCGTTTCGGCGGCGTGGCCGGAACTGACCAGAACGTGGGCGAAATGATCCTGTTCGAGGCGTGCCAGCGCATCGCCTACTACGGCCCGCCCGTCGCGGCCGGCCCCCGGAATATCTCGCTTCCGGCCCGCCTTTCACCCACGCCGGAGGAGCATCTGGGCAGCGTCGCGAGGGAACGGCTTGCGTACGACGCCGAGGGCAACGAAACGCCCTTCTGGCCGCCCGAGGTGGATCAAGGCACCACCGAACCGACTGTCGGCGAATATTTCGTCACCGTGCTGCGCGGCCGCGGCATGGGCCAAACGCGGCGGGTCCTCGCCCGGCAGGGCGAAACGTACGAATTGGACCGGCCGTGGCGGGTAGCGCCGGACGCCGACGGGCTCATCCTCGTGCATACGGCCTTCTGGCGGAACCACATTATCGGCAATCGGACCGTGGACGGCATGACGGGCATTCAGCTTTGGATATCGTGCATCGAGAACATCGTCAGCGACAACGTCGTCGCGCGAATGCGCAAACCCGCGGTGTACCTGTACGGCAATTGCTCCACGCTGGCCTCGTCGATGCCAACCACGTGGAATCGGGGCATCGGTCCTCTGTACTTCAACCACGTCGAAGGCACGCGGGCGGAGGAAACAAGTTGCGGCGCGCTCGTGACCAGCGGTGAGATGCACAATTTGCCGCTTATGTTTCCCCGCTGCCTCGGGAATGTGCTGCGTCACAATTCGTTCGTTCGAAGCCGGACCGACGGTGTTCTGCTAACCGGCAACCGCCCAGCTGGCGAGGAGCAGCCTTCCGACGCCGTCGTGGGAACGATTGCCGAGTTCAACGTCGTGCGCGACGCCCTTGTCGGTTACCGGGTCGCCCGATCGGTGGGTGCCGTGCTCCTGCGGCGCAACCATGCTTACTTCTGGTACCCGGTGAGCCTGGACCCCGGCCCGCGAATAGCCTTTCGAGTGGACAATGAAGAAGCCGCCGTAACGATCGAGAAGAACTCGGTCGAAGGAATCCACGGATCGGCCGACGGGAGGATCGTCGAGGAGCAGCGTGGCCCGCAGGCGCCGTGAGCCATTGCGAGCTGGATTCCCCGGCTGCACTAGGGCTTGAGTGAGGATAGACTGTGTGAAGCGGAAGTCAGTGCGATTGCACCGGCAACCGGAACCCCATTTGTGTTGCAGAAGGGATCATCCATGACAACATCGGCTGAGCGTTCTCGGTCTAATGGTCCTGCCGCGTCAACCCTGCCGAATTGCTACGCGAGCACGTCGTCTGCCATTCGGACCACGAGGGCTTGTGGTACAATTCAGAAAAGCCGTGTGCCACACCCCCCCGTTTGGAGTCTTCCTATGCGTCCGGTGAGCCTATTGACCTTTCTGACAGTCGCAGTTGGCCGACTCCTGCTTCCTCAGCCCGCCCAGGCAGCCGGGGTGGTTCAGGTCGAGTTGACTGCCGAAGGGCCGACAGTGCAAATGGCAGCTCAACAGTGGGCACGGGCATTGGATCAGGCCGGCATACGGAACGTGCGAATCCGCTCGGCCCGCCCTACCGACCGTGTCGGGGTGAGCGAACGAGGCACCGATGCCAGCCGCATCTACGTGGTGACCGGCTCGATTCTGTCGCAGACCGAGCTGCAGATGCCCTCGGGGCGCTTCCGCCGGACCGATCTTGGCCGCCTTGCTGCCTGGCTCGACGATCTGGCAAAGCAGGGAACGCCGGAATCGCGCGAGCCGGCCGGCGCGTTCGGACTCACGGAAACGCAGTTCCAGATGTTGAGCCTGGACATGACTAAACCCGTCCACTTCGAGACCAAGGGCACCGGTCGCGTGGAAGCCATCGATCGCATATCCCGGCTGCTTGCCGTCTCTTTGCACATGGATGCCGCTGCTCGGCAGGAACTGGGAACCGACTCCATTGCCGAAGAACTTGAGGGCCTCGCATGTGGGACGGTGCTTGCGTATCTTCTGCGTCCGGCGGGTTACAGCCTGGTGCCGGGCTTGGATGGGGACCAGGTGGTGCTCCGCGCAGCTCGGGCGCAGCCCGGCTCGGACATCTGGCCCGTCGGCTTTGAACCGGAACAGCCGGTTAACGAGGTACTGCCGGCGCTCTACGAGTTCCGCGACGTGAACATCGAGGGCGTCTCAGCCCAGGTGGTCATCGACGCGCTGGCCAAGCAGCTCGACGTGGCCATGCTCCCCGACCACAACGCCCTGGCCCGCCACGGCATCGACCCGGCGAAGAGGATGGTCAGCTTTCCCCGCAGCCGCACGACTTACAGCCTCGCGCTGCGAAGGGTGCTGTTCCAGGCCGGAATGAAGTTTGAGGTGCGAGTGGACGACGGCGGCAAACCGCTCATTTGGATCACCACCATCAAGCCGCTGTGAAGGATGCCATGAAACCGTCCGGGGCGGTGATCTTGCTTTCGGGAGGACTCGATTCGACCACCACCGGGGCCATTGCCCGGGCTGACGGGTTCGACCTGTACGCGCTCTCGGTCGATTACGGCCAGCGGCACCGATTCGAGCTGGAGGCGGCCGCGCGCGTCGCGGAGTGGCTGGGGGTGAAACGGCACGAAACGGTTGCCGTCGATCTGGCGCGATTTGGCGGCAGTGCCTTGACAGACCGGGTTGACGTCCCCAAGGACCGGTCGAAAGACGAAATCAGCGGCGGCATCCCGGTGACTTACGTGCCTGCCCGGAATACCGTTTTCCTCTCGCTCGCCCTGGCGCTGGCCGAGGTTGTCGGAGCGGCCGACCTGTTCATCGGCGTGAATGCGATCGACTACAGCGGCTATCCCGACTGCCGCCCGGAGTACATTCGTGCCTTTGAAGCACTGGCAAATCTGGCCACCAAGGCGAGCGTGGAAGGACGACTGCAATTCCGGATTCACACGCCGCTGATCGACATGACCAAGTCGCAAATCATTCGCCGCGGCATGCAGTTGGGCGTCGATTACGCGCTGACCTGCACGTGCTACGATCCCGACGGGCACGGTCGCCCGTGCCGCCGGTGCGATGCCTGCCAACTGCGCCGCAAAGGCTTCCTCGAAGCCGGGCTGGTCGATCCGCTGGAAACCCGCCGGTAAACTCAAGTGAGGGAATGCCGAATGCCGCATGGAGACACCTTTTTTGAGATCGCCGCGATCTTGAGTCTGGCAACGATCCTGGGAGTCGTCGGGCAGAGGATGCGGCAACCTCTGCTGATCATGTTCCTGGCAACCGGCATTCTGGCCGGTCCGACGGGTTTCGGGATCATCGGCAGCTACGACCAGATCGAGTTGCTGGCACAAATTGGCATCGCGCTGCTGCTTTTCATCGTCGGTCTGAAGCTCGATTTGCACCTGATACGCACGATTGGCCCCGTGGCGGTGGCGACCGGACTGGGCCAAATCCTCTTCACCTCGCTGATCGGATTTGCCATCGCGATGGCTTTGGGGATGACGGTCATGAATGCGGCCTATGTGTCGGTCGCACTGACGTTTTCCAGCACGATCATCATTGTCAAGCTCCTTTCGGACAAGAGGGAGATCGAGTCGCTCCATGGTCAGATCGCCATCGGTTTTCTGATTGTCCAGGATATTGCGGCAATCCTTGCCCTGGTCGGGCTGACCACGTTTGGATCGACGGTTGCCGACGAGGCGGCCGGGTGGGGAACCGCCGCGTTGATTGGCGCCAAGGGGTTGGGGTTGCTGGGCATCGTGGCGCTGCTGATGAAGTTCGTGCTGCCCGAGCTGACCCGCCGCCTCGCGCACTCGCACGAGTTGCTTATCCTGTCTGCGATTGCCTGGGCGGTCTTCCTTGGCGCGGGTGGCGAGTGGCTTGGGTTCAGCAAGGAGGTGGGAGCGTTTCTGGCCGGAGTGTCGCTTGCCTCCACGCGATACCGCGACGCCATCGGGGCACGGTTGACCAGCGTGCGCGACTTCCTTCTGCTGTTCTTCTTCGTCGACCTCGGCGCCCGATTGGATTGGTCGGCGGTGGATATGCAGATCGGCGCCTCGATGGTTCTCTCGGTGTTCGTGTTGATCGGCAACCCGCTGATCGTCTTAGTGATCATGGGCCTGATGGGCTACCGGCGCCGCACGGCGTTTCTTGCCGGCCTGACCGTCGCACAGATCAGCGAGTTCTCGCTGATTGTCGCCGCGCTGGGGCTGAGCCTTGGTCATATCACCGAGGAGACCATGGGCCTCATTACCCTGGTCGGGGTCGTGACGATTTCCGTTTCGACCTACATGATCCTGTACTCTGGCCCGCTTTACCGCCTGCTTGCAGGCCCCCTGAAGGTCTTTGAGCGGCGCGACCCCTTCCGGGAAGCTGCTATCGATACGCTCAAAGAAACGCCTGCGGTCGACGTGATTCTGGTCGGGCTTGGCAACTACGGCAGCAGTCTTGCCGAGTACCTTTTGCGGCGGCGGAAGACGATCATCGGCGTCGATTTCGATCCTGCCGCCCTGGAGAAATGGCGGGCCCGCAACGTGCCCGTTCTGTACGCCGACATGGAGGACCCCGAAGTCCACGAGCACCTGCCCCTGGCCCAGGCGCAGTGGGTTGTGAGCACAGTCCGGTCGCGCGAGTTGAACCTGGCGCTGGTGCAGCATCTGAAGGACCGCAAGTATGACGGGAACGTCGCGCTGACCGCGAAGAACCAGCAAGAGGTCCAACTGTTCCAGAGGACAGGCGCACGCGTAGTCTTTCGGCCGTTCACCGACGCAGCCGAGCAGGCTGCCGACGCGTTGACCCATGCCATGGACTTCGTACCGGGCGACGTCAACTGGCCGATTGCATTCCAGGACCTCCGGATTCAGGCCGAAGCCTCCGTCGCCGGGCAGACAATTCGGGGAATCTCGCTGGGAGCGACAACGGGAGTGTCGATCCTAGCGGTCAGTCGCGCGGGACGCGTGCACTACGAGCCGGGGGCGGAGTTCCAAGTATTTCCAGGCGATCGGCTACTCCTGATGGGGCCTCCGGAGGATCTGCGGGAGGCCGAAGCAATGCTGAATCAGACGGAAATTGACCGGGACGCCTCGGATACGGACCGATTTGAAATTGCCGAGATTCGCGTCGCCGGCGATTCGGCTCTCTCGGGGCGCACGGTGGCCGAAGTCCGCTTCCGCCAGAAGTACGGCGTTACGCTTGTTGGAATCCGGCGACGAGAGGAGCAGATCACCAACGTGACCTCGGCCGAACGCTTGCTGGCCGCCGATTGCCTGATCGTCATTGGGACCACCGCGGCGATCGCGAAGCTCAAGAACGAGGAACCGCTGTAGGGTAAGCTACATTTTCCGTAGGCTTGGACGCCAGTCGGGGAGAGGCCGCTTGCACGCCCGACGCCGGTTCGACAACGATGACAACCTGAACGCATGAACAGCTCAGACATCATACTTGACCGCCTTGCCGCCCGGGCAACGCAGCTCTACAGCCTCCCCACCGTGGCCATGAAGGTGCTGGAACTGACCAGCAATCCGAATGTCGATGCGCGCTCACTGAAAGAGTGCATTGAGAACGATCCGGCACTGACCGGTAAGATATTGCGGGTGGTCAACAGTTCGCTGTTCGGGCTTAGCCGTGAGGTTAGCGACTTGAACCAGGCGTTGGCACTATTGGGAATCAAACCGCTGAAGATGCTCGTGCTTGGGTTCAGTCTCCCACCGGCGCTGTCCGCCGAGATTGAAAGAGACGTGCTCCAGCGCTACTGGCGACACACCCTGACGAAGGCCGTGGCCGGTCGCGAGATCAGCGAGTCGCTCTGGCAGATTCCCGGTGACGATTCTTTTGTGGCCGGGCTGCTGCAAGACTTGGGCGAGCTGCTGCTGATCCAGGAGCTTGGCGAACCCTATTGCCGGCTATTGAGCAAGATTGAGGAAGGCGGTTTCGACCTGGCTGCCATCGAGGCCGAAACCATGGGCTTCGATCACACGGCCCTGACTGCGCGCATTCTTGCCGGCTGGCGATTGCCTGCCATGCTCGCCGAGTCGGTTTCGTGGGGCGAGGGCCTCCGCCCTTCCGATGCCGCGGTCGGGATTCGCAGTCCCTTGCAGCAGATTCTTCACTTGGCTGAGTTGCTCGCCCGATTTCTGGCCGACGGCCGGCCCGAGGCCCTGGCGGAATTACTGATCGTCGGGCGGCAATACCGGGAGTTCTCCGACGAGCAACTCGAGCAGCTTGTCGAGACGCTGGAGGAAAAGGTCTTGCATTTGGCCGACGTGCTGTCGTTGGATCTGCCCGACGGCCTGAACTACACCGACGTGCTGCTCCGCGCCCACCGGCAACTGGCTGCCGTTTCGGAGTCGGTGGCACAAAGTCTCGTCCGTGGACACAACGAGCCGGCCTTGACAACCGAGGAGCAGTCGCTGCTTGATGAATTGGAGGACCTGACCAGCGCCGTGGCGAGTTATCGTTCCTCGCCGTGCGGACCTGCCGTGGCCGCCAAGGCCCCTATAGCTGCCGGGGTTAGCGACAGTCCGACAACGCGAAGAGAGTTGCCCGCAGGCGCCAGCGGCAAACACGGACGCAGAGAGGGGCACGAAGAGGGCGAGTGCGGGCACGAGTTGATTGAGCATGTGGCCGTCGCTGCCCGCGAATGCCGCAACTCGCGACGCGCGCTCAGTCTCATCTTGCTCCGTCTGGAGCCGCCTGCCGACGACAGCTTCGCCCTGGGCACGGCAGGGTACGAGGTGCTGTTCCGAGAGTTGGAACGCGGCTGCCGCCAGTTGGACCATGACGGGGCCATTTGCGTGCCGGGCAGTCCGGGCGGACTCGCACTGATTCTGCCAGACTGTGAACGGCGCCAGGCCGTCGAGTACGGGAACCAATTGTCCCGGGAGTTGCACTGTTGGGTGCGCGACGCTCACTGGACGGGACGGGTGCCCGAGGTGATCGTGAGCGTGGGAGCGGCAACCATCGCCCTGCCACCCCGGAACTTCTCCCCGGACGAAATGGTCGACGCAGCCTGCCGGTGCGTGTACGCCTCCCGGTCGTCGGCCGGCGTCGTCAAGAGCATCGAAATCTATTGAACGCTCCGGCTCAGTCCCACCACCACTGGCCTTCGGCCAGGTCGATGGTGGTCTGACCGCGCAGCTTGGCGACCTCGCCCTTCTCGTCCGGCCGGGCCTCGCGTACCGCGCGGGCAGCCTCAATGCTCACACCGCCGCCAACGGGGGTCATTAGCCGATTGCCCCGCCAGATGGCGTTTACCGCCGTTTCCACTTGCCGTGGCGCGGTATACCGTTCCACTGCGAACTTGCTCTCATCACCCAGCAGGGGCATGGACCAGGCCGCCTTTTCGTAGAAGCCTTCCTGCTGGATGAACGCCGCAGTAATGGCCAGATCGACCAGATTGCGCAGATCGGCGTACACCGGCGACCGCTCGGCAAGTTGGGGGTACTTCTGCGTGAAACTGCCGACAAACGCCTCGCTCGCCTTGTTCGTCCGCCCCGCCACAATCCTCTCGCCCTCGGCGGTTACCAGTTCATCCTCGCCAACCAACTTCACGCCATCGCCTACCAGTTCCATCGCCAGCCTGTCCTCGGAAACCCGGACGCTCTCATAGTCGGGCGTGAAGAACCAACGCTGCATCGCGTTGCGGCTCACCTGGGCGGGATTGGCACGATCCACGTAACTGACCAGCCGGACCGGCGGCTGTTCCAAACCGATGCCAATCAGCTTCATCCGATAGTCGGCCTCCACCAGCACCTGGGCGAACCGGGTATTCGGCCGAATCCCCTCGATGCTGACGGACTGAAGACCCAAGTTGTTGCGCAAGCCGTCCACGATGAACTGGGTATGGCCAGGCGTTGCATGCGAACCGACGCTTCGCAGGAACTGCTGCATGGCGGCCAGACCCTCTGCCGTCGGGTCGATGGAGCAGCCAATGAGTTGCGTCGGCCTTTTGCCGGGCGGAAACGCACGAAGTGCGACGACCAAGTCCTCAAGCTGAACAACAGGCCGTCCGCTGCTAATGCCCACAATCCGTCCGGCGGCATCGGTCACCCAGCCCTCGGCCGGACCAGCCAGAACGATGTCGCCCGACTCGGGATAGCAGAACAGGTACTTCGCCCTCTGAAGCCCGGCCAGGTAACGCATCTCGTCCGTGACCACGCCGTTTCGTTCGGCAATAACCTTTTCCAGCCGGGTAATCGAGATCTTGCGCATTGGCGTAGGTCGCAAGAGCTTCTGGTCGAGCGATGCCCGCGCCGCGGCAACGCGCTCTTGGAGCAGCCGGTCGCCGGGATCGAGGAACATCCTGGTGCGGAGCACCCCTTCGGCGTCGATAGCGACACCCGCAGTGGCCCCGTCGGAAATGACTTGAGCCAAACACGTCGATGCAGGCGCCAAGACAAACACCAGAATCGCCAAGAGAATCAATTGCCGCATGGTTCGAGAAGTCATTCCACTATCTCTCCGGTTCCAAGAAGAAGGTGATTGTCCGGTACGCTCCCACCGCAGCAACCCGCAGGCTGAGGGTGGGAGCGTGCTATAGGCTTTCAAGGGCATCCGACGGCACTATACCAACACCGCGCAGTCAGCCAGCCACTCCTTTCATTATAAGTAGGCAAACTAGGCAAATCAAGCAGCGGGGGCGCAATATCGCGAGCGATGTCGTGAAGACATCGGAAATAACACCGAGGGGGGGTAACTGTGATTCTGGGGGCGCGTCCCCCGGAGGGGGCGGCGGGGCAACTCAGATGACGCCAGCCACCGGAAGGCCGGTGTGAGCTTGCTGGCTGAATCAACGACCGTGGCACGAGCGATTGACGAACTCCTCAGCAGCTTCAAGAAGTGTCCCCAACGCTTTGCGCTGCCGGGCTTCCAGAGCAACACCTACTTGTTTGCCCTTCAGCAGAGCGGCCAGCGTGTCGACGCTCGCATTGCAGCGGTCGAGTTGCTCAATCGCCTCGAGAACCTCTTCCAAGACGTCCTCGCTCAAGGAAGCCAGCAGGCACAGCACGGCATCGCGGGTCTGCGCGTCCAATGCCGAAAGTAGGTCTTCTACGAAAGGATTGGATTGAAGCGATTGTAGTTCTTCGGTAATCGTAAGGGTCGGCGTCATGATGATTGCAAGCGTGGTCTGCAGTGAGGCGATTCGGAGCGTGCAATCCCGTCGCCAAGGCTCGGGAAGGGTCCACTCTAAGCCATTCTAGCACAAACTCGGCAAGCAGGACCCATCCTACCGATTCTTCGAATCTGCCGTTACCCGGACTCCATCCGACAGCGTACTGCCGGGCACGTCGACGACGATTTCACCACGTTCCAGTCCGGAGACGATCTCGGCCTCCTGGTCGTTGCCCAGTCCGAGTTCGACCACTTGCTTCCGGGCAGCGCCGTTGCGGACGACAAACACGCGCCACTGGCCGTCGTCGCCGCGGAATAGTGCGGAACGGGGTACCACCAGGGCGTTGTCCTTCGTCGCCGTCGTAATTCTGATGCGCACGCGATAGCCCACGGCCACGCCGCGCTCCCCAACGAGCCGAGCCCGGTCTGCCGGGTCGATTTCCACAACCACCTTGACCCGCTGTTGCTCGACACCCAGCGAGCTGAGCTTGGTGAACCCGGCGGGATAGACGCGAGCCACCGTTCCTTTGGCAGAAGGTTCGCCGACGGCGGGACCGTAAATCTCGACCGGAGCGCCCGGTCGGACGTGGACCGCGTCGATACTCAGCAGGTCGGCCTCGACCTCCAGGTCGTCCAACCGGCCGATCTGAAGCAGTTCCTCGCCGGCGGGAATGAACCGCTCGTTGTTCACTCGCCGCGCCAGCACAACGCCGTCGATTGGGCTGACAATAATGCTTCGCCGTTGGTCCTGGAGCACCAGGTCGAGCGAGGCCCGGGTCTCATCGCGCTGACGCCGGAGCACTTCGGCACTCTTGTCCAACTTCCGCTCGATGTACTGGCGGATCATGTCGGGCATGAGCCTCATACCGCCTTCCAGGGCCACCATGGCGGCGTACACAAGCTGATCTTGCCGGTACGCCGCAGCAGCTTCGGCATGTTGCGCCCAGGCAAGTTCCCACTCATCCTCGGTGCGGGCATTGGTGCGCCGCAACTCGCGCGTCCGCGCCAGGTTGGCCTGTGCGTATTCATAGTTCGCGCGGCTGGCGTCAATCCGTGCGGCAACGGCCTTTACCGATTCGGCGATCGATTCGACCAGTTTCTCGGCCTGGGCGCCGACCGTCTGCTCGACCCGCACGTCGGCGTTCTCGTCAATCGTCGCGTCAAGCCGCTCCACCGCTGCTCGTGCTTGGTGCACCGCAAGCTCAATGTCCTCCGCCACGACGCGGGCGACCGGCTCGCCTTCCGATACCCGCGTCCCTTCGCGGAGCCGGTTGATGGGCTTGCTGTCCAGGCGGCCGGAAAACGGCATGGTTATAACGTACGTATCCGGCAACCGGGTTTCTCCCCGCTCGTCGACGAACTCACGAATGGTCTGTACCCGGACCTCGATCGTGCGGACGGCAACGCCGGACCGCAGACTGTAACCGAGCCAGGCAAGTACGACGGCCGCCGCGACAATGCCGGACAGAATGAGCCATTTGTGGTCTTTCATGGTGGTTTCCTCTACTCCTTTGCCTGCAACGCTTCAAGCCAGTCGGTCTGGTGGATGGATCGTTGAACGAACAGGTGCGCCAACAGCGTGAACACGAGCCCCAAGACGAGGGTGGCCAGGTACACGTCCGGCCCACTGACGACCGGGAAACGGAACATCTCGCTCTCGTAGGCAAGGGCCATCAATACGGTCAGCAGGTATCCCAGCGGCATGCCCAGCAGGGTGCCGGCCAGGGTGACGATCAGGCTTTCGCGCAGCATGAGGCTGCCGATTTGCCACGGCCCGTACCCGAGCACCCTGAGCGTTGCCAGTTCGCGCTGGCGTTCAGCCAGGCTCACCAGCGATGCGTTCAAGATGCTTCCGAAGAAGACAACGCCGGCGAATAGCACCAGGAAGCCGATGAAGACCGCCATGTGCTCAATGACCGTCTCTTGGATTTTCGCGATCAAGTCGTGACGCGAGTGGATTCCTTGAAGGGCCGGCAACTCCCGGAGTTCCCTGTACAAGGCGTCAACCTGCATGGGACGCGGATCCACGGCAAGCTGGACGCCGCTGATGGCAAACTCCTCCCCAATCAGCCGGCTGAGGTAATGGATGTCGGCGTAAACGGCCGTGCCCATGTAGCTGTCAGCGATTTCGACCACAGGCACTTGCCGCTCCCGCCGAAGTCCCTTCGCCGGACGGAACGTGACGCTCTGGCCGGGCTGCACGTCGAGGATGTCGGCAAGCGTGCGGCTCATGGCCAGCCCGGCCGCGGGAATGCGGACCGCCCGCGCCTGCCGGTCCCGGGGCACGGTCAGGCGCGCGCCGGGCAGCAGGCCGGTGATGCCGCCCTTCTTCTCCCTGTGCCCGTGATAGAACGTGCCAGCCGCGTTCAGCACCGGCTCGGCTGCGTCTACGGCGGGGAGCCGCCGGGCTTCGTCCAGCGCATCCGCATCGCGTTCGTCCTTGAACACCAAGTCCACGTCGCTGCGCTGAATCCAACGGAACTGGAAGTCGACCAGGTAGTCGGTAGCCTTCGCCATCATGAACCCGCTTACCAGCACGGCCGAGCCCATGGCCGCGGCGAATACACCGGCGGCGGTTCGTGTGTGGCTGCGCACGGTGCTGCGGACCACGATCCGCCAGCCGCTGGAAAGGCGAGTCCACAACCAGCCGAGGCGTTCGAGCAGGACGGCTCCGCCCTGCCGCGGGGGTTTCGGACGCATGGCCGCGGCCGGTTCCAGTCGCAGTACGGCTCGCGTTCCCCGCAGACTGCCCACCACTGCGCACGCAATGCTGATGGCCAGACCGGTTCCGTGAAGGCCGACGAAGAAATGGCTGACCAGATTGGGAAACTCGAAGAACTCGCGGTAGATTTCGGTCATCGCGTCCGCCAGCCAGTAGCCGGCTGCGCATCCGGTCAGTCCGCCAATCACGCCCACCGTGGTTCCAAACTTGAGAAAATGCACGAACACTTGCGCATTGGAGTATCCCAGCGCTTTCAACGTACCGACGACCATGCGTTGCTGATCGGCCAGACGGCTCAACAGCACGTTGAGTACCAACGCAGCCACGGCCAGGAAGACGGCCGGCATGAACAACGCAAAGATGCGAAGGCCCTCGATCTCCTGCGCCAGGTACTGGTTCGACACTTGCTCGGCCAGCGGTGTCGTGGCAATGACGCCGTAGGGCTGTAGCAGGCGCTCGGCGTGCTGGAGCACGCGGGCCTCATGAACGGCTCGCTCCGCTTCATTCGTGCCTGCCAGCCGACCGATCACTTCGTTGGCCGCGCCGTCGAAGTCGAATACGCCTTCCGCATAGGTGCGTTTCAGGTAGAAGACCCCGAAATGTTCAGGGTCCGGCACGATGGCGCCGGGGCCCAGAAGATATGCAAACTCGCTGGCGATGGCGGTGCCGACGATGAACAGCTCCTCGCGCCGGTTGTTCAGTACGAGGTGGATCCAATCGCCCGGAGCCAGGTTGTGATGCCGGGCAAACGCGTCGTTGACAATCACTTCATTTTCGCGCCGGTCGGTGAAGTATCCCCCCTGTCGCAGCACGATATCGGCCAGCACCGGTTCGCGGCGGTCGGGCATGGACAGAACCATGGCGTTCAGCGGCTTCGTAACATCGGGTAGCGAGATTGTGGCCGCGAACCGGATGCGCGGCCGGATGGCCGCGACGCCCGGCACCGAACCCAGCGCCTCGATTTCCGCAAGCGGGGCCTTCTTCAGGTCGATCCAGAAGTCGGGCATGCGGCACTGATCGTAGTAGTCCTGCTTCGACCGCTGCAAGTTCCCGTAGGAAGAGCCCATCGCCACAAAGCACGCCACACCCACTGCAATGATGCTCACGATGGCCAGCAACATCCCCCAGGAATCCCGGAGTTCGCGGACGAGTTTGCGGTTGAGGATGCTCACCAGACGATCTCCTCGGGCGGCAGCGGCCGTTCGTTCCGCTCCAGTTCGGTGATCTCCCCGCTGCGCAGATGCACCACCCGGTCGGCCGCGCCGGCGATAGCCGTGTTGTGCGTGATGACCACAATGGTCGTGCCGAACTCGTTCCTCAGGTCGACCAGCAATCGGAGCACGCGCTTGCCCGTCTCGAAGTCAAGCGCGCCGGTCGGCTCGTCGCACAACAGCAGCTCAGGGTTCTTGGCAATCGCGCGGGCAATCGATACCCTCTGCTGCTCGCCGCCGGAAAGCTGGGCGGGGAAGTGGTCGGCGCGCTCGGCGAGGCCAACCTTTGTAAGAGCGTCGAGCGGGTCCATGGGATCGCGGCTGAGTTCGGTGGCCACCATCACGTTCTCCACCGCCGTCAAATTCGGGACCAGGTTGTAGAACTGGAATACGAACCCGACCGAATCGCGGCGGTACTGGGTCAATTCCGCCTGGCTCCAAGCGGTCATCTCGCGGTTGCGGAAGAACAGGCGGCCGGCGCTCGGGCTGTCCAACCCGCCCACAAGGTTCAGCAAGGTCGTCTTCCCCGAGCCGCTGGGGCCCACCATCACAAGCAGTTCGGCAGCGCGGATATCCAGCGACACCCGGCGCGCGGCCAGAACCTCAACTTCGCCCATGGTGAACGTCTTGTCGACGGCCTCCAACCGCAACAGTACGTCGTGGGGGGCATTGTTGGATTCTTGGGACATGACACCCTCTTGGAAGACTCACCGACAACGGCAGATGCGGGGTAGAGCATCCTTTTGGAGCGTACATCTTCCCAACCGGGTAGGCAAATCAAAGGAGGGCTCTGTTCCCTGTGCTTACGGCATTCAGCCACACAATCGTCAGGGACCACAGAACCTTTACGGCCAACCCCACAATACCCGCTCTGGGCTGGAACATGACCTATGCTTGTTCTGAACGACTATCACGATCGAACCCCCCCGATCACAAGACCATCGGTTGTGCTTTGAAGACGGCAACATCTTCAACGGCACGGCTGGTCCGCACCAATCGATTCGCAGCTAGGAAGACTCGCACCCATGAAACCAGGCCCCAAGGCAACCTTCCAGTTCCTGGCAAGAACGGAAAACGAGGCAGCCGTCGAGGTGCTCGTTGCCGGGCTTGACTCCGAACACGAGCCAACGCGTTACGCTTCGCTGCGCGCGTTGCTGGAGCGTCGTAATGACGTGGGGCATTGGGCCATTTTCAAACGTCTCGGCAGGTTCGACGAGACGGAACGCGAGATCATTGCCGAGCGGCCCGCACGGTTGGTCCGCATCGTGGCCGAGGTGCTCAAGGACAGCAATCCGAAAGCCGTCGAAAGGGCGTGCGCCACGGTGGATCACTTTCGGCTCTACGACGCGGTACCTTCGCTCATTTCGGCACTCGTTCGGGAGAACAATCCCAACGCCCCTGTCTTGGCCCGGAGTGTCCTGAAACTCACCGAGTCCTTCTATGCCGAGCTATGCGAGAACGAGTTCCGACCGAATCGCCGCGACATGAACGGGCTGCGCGACCGCATTACGCTGGACCTCGAGGACGCGGTGCGCAAGTTTCATCGCCACCGGCAAGATGAGGCCGTTGAAGCCCTGCTCATGCTTGCAAAGCAGAAGAACGTGACGCTACGCAATATCCTGAGCCGGCCGGACGAGGCAAGTTACGAGTCGATCGTTGCGCTGCTGCGAACGAGCGAGCAGGGTGGCGTCGTTCGCCTGTTGCTCGGGTTGCTGGAAGACCCGAAGTCGCCTCTGATTGTGGCCGAGGTGATCGGCAACCGCACCGATGCGAAGTTCATAAGCTACCTGGCGCAGACTGTCGGAACCAACCCGAGCCGGACTGTGGCTGAATCTCTCGAACGCATCAGAAGCATTGCCTGGGCCGTGCCCGGGCATCCCGTGTTCGCCGAACTTGACGATGCCGCCCAGGAAGGGACCGTGCAAATCCTGGTGGGCTCTTCGCTGGAACGAGAGCAAGTCCTGGCAGTCCTCGCGTATTTGGGCCGCCATGGGAATCCGGGGGGACGTCGGGCCGCTGTCAGGGCGTTGCGGGACTTCGATAAGCCGGGCGTGAGCCAACTCATTGTTGACGCCCTCGGCGATTCCTGCCCCAACGTACGGGCCGAGGCGATCCTGCAACTCCGACACCGCCAGATTCTTGGCGCCATGTCCATGTTGATCCGCATGGTGGACGATCCGGCAGAGGAGGTGCGGAGGGCGCTGAAGACCGCATTGCCGGAGTTCAACTTCGGCCAATTCCTGGCAAGCTTTGATGATATGGCCCCCGAGCAGCGCCAAGTGGCCGGGGCCCTAGTGGTCAAGATCGACGACGAATGCCTCACACAGATTCTCCACCAGTTGAACCGGCCCTCCCCGGTGTGGCGCCGCCGCACCGTGCTCGCGGCACTTGCTATGGGGATGGTCTCGAAGATCGAGCAACGGGTCATCGAGTTGCTTGCCGACGAGGATCACATCGTGCGGGTGGCGGCCGCAACGGCGCTGGCCGACTGCAAATCAGTTCCTTCCTGGGAGGCATTACGCGACGCCATGCTGGACCGGAGCTATGTTGTCCAGGAGGCGGCTGAGGGAAGCCTCCAGCAAATCAGCGCTGCCCTGATGCAACATCTCAGCGATCGGGCCAGGTCACCTGAAGGTGAAGCCGAGGCTGCTTCTGCCGCCCCGGCGCAGGAACAGCATGTCGCCTCAGACCCAACCGCAGTCTCCACGGAGATCGTTTCATGACGTTTGTTGAAGTTCTGCAACTGGCAAATCCTGTTCAGCATGTCTTCGGACAGGTTCGCGGGGGGGGGTACAGCCAACAGGTTGATGTTGGATCAATGCTCCTCTGGCTGGGGATTGCAGCAGTCGCCACCGCAGCAGTCAGCGTCGCGGTGTTCTTCTCGCATCGTGCCGCACTCCGGCGCCGGTTGAACAGCCATTCGGGGCTGTTCGACGGACTCTGCAGAGTGCACAACCTCACGCGAGGCCAACGCGTCCTCCTCCGGCAGATCGTGCAGGTGCATACCCCCACATATCCATGCCAAGTCTTTACGGAGCCCATCTGGACGCATCCCCAATCGCTTCCGGCGGCCCTTAGGGGCAAGGCGGCGGATTTAGGTAAGCTGCACAAGAAGCTTTTCGGTTAGCTAGTCTTGTTTGAACCCGGTGCAAGACATCGGGCCGGTGCGGCAACCAACTTGTGCGAACTGGGGCCATCTGCGCCCAGTCCCCACCCCCGCTGGCACCCTATCGGGCCAGCGATATAATGGAGGGTCATTCCTTCCGGGCCGGTTGGGTTTTCGGCCCACGACCGCGCACGAAACACGACACACCACGGAGCAACGCCAACGATGAGCGAGCAGCAAGGTTCTGCCATGATCGAGGCGCAAGGGCTTTCCAAGTACTACGGCCGTTTCGCCGCTATTGAGGATGTCTCGTTCAAGGTCCACCAAGGCGAAGTGGTGGCGTTTCTCGGTCCGAACGGGGCCGGGAAGAGCACCACGATGAAGTTGCTGACCGGCTATCTGGCCCCGTCCAAAGGGACGGCGCGCATTGCCGGGCACGACATGTTTACCGACCGGTTGGCCGGGGCCACGCGATTGGGATACCTTCCCGAGAATGGGCCCCTGTACCCCGGAATGACGCCGCGCGGCTTATTGAATTTCTTTGCCTCCGCCCGAGGCGTTTCCGGAAGACGCGTCGATGCGGTCATCAGTCAGTGTTCCCTCGGCGCGGTCGTGGGCAAGCCCATCGAGAAACTGTCGCGCGGCTACCGGCAGCGCGTGGGAATGGCCCAGGTCCTCTTGCACGAACCCGACGTGCTGATTCTTGACGAGCCGACTGCCGGTCTGGACCCGAACCAGATTCATGAAGTGCGCGATACGATCCGCAAATTGGGCAAGACAAAGACCATCTTACTCTCCACGCATATTCTCCAGGAAGTCGAGGCGATGGCCGACCGTGTGCTGTTCATCGACGAAGGGCGCCTTGTGTTCGACGGCGCCGTTGGGAAGCTATTGGACGATGGCCGCCCGCTCGAAGAGCATTTTCGGGAACTTACCAGCCCGGTAACACTGTAACGATGCCGCCAATCGATTACCGATCCATCCACTGCGCGAGTTGATTGTCATGAGAATGAACGTGCTGCTTTCGGTCTTCAAGCGGGATTTTGTGAGCTACTTCACAAGTCCGCTGGGGTATGTCTTCGTTTGGCTCTTTGTGTTCCTCGGGACCATCGCCGCCTTCTGGACCAACGAGTTCTTCAATGCAAACCTGGCAAACCTGAACCAGTTGAACTTCTGGTTCCCGTTTATCATGTTGGCGTTCATTCCCGCCATTACCATGAGTGTTTGGGCGGAAGAGCGGCGGCAGGGAACGGATGAGTTGCTTTTGACCATTCCGGTGGCCGACTTCGACGTCGTGCTGGGCAAGTACCTGGCGGCGGTGGCGATTTACACAGTGTCGCTGTTGTTCTCGCTGCTGTGTAACTATGCCGTGTTGGAAACGCTGGGCAGCCCGGACGTCGGCCTGCTGCTGGGCACCTACTGCGGCTATTGGTTCGTCGGCCTGGCCATGCTGGCCGTGGGTATGGTGGGATCGTTTCTGACGCGGAACCTCACGGTGGCGTTCATCCTCGGGGCTTTGTTCAACGCGCCGCTGGTGCTGGCCGTTTGGTCCGATTCGATCATGCCTCCGCAGTTGGCCCAGGCGGTGCAGCCGTGGAGCGTGGGTCAGCAGTTCGCCGATTTCGGCAGCGGCGTGATCAGCCTTTCCTCAATCGTGTATTTCGCCACGGTCGTCGTGATCATGCTATACCTGTGCATGGTGCTGATCGGACGCCGGCATTGGGCTCGCGGAACCGACTGGGCCGTGCAAGCCGGACATTTCGGCGTCCGTACCCTGTCGCTGGGCGCCATGGCGGTATGCACGATCCTCCTGTTCGATTGGCACGATGCCCGCCTCGATGTCACCAGTGAACGAATCAACAGCCTGTCGCCCCAGACAATCAGGCTCGTCGGCGAGTTGAAGCCGGAGCAACCCGTCCAAATCGAGGCGTTCATCAGCCCCCGCGTGCCTGAGTCGTATGTACAAACCAAGGCCAACTTGGAAAGCGTGCTGCGCGAGGTGCGGGCGTTGGCGGGCGAGAAGATTCGGGTTCGGATCCACAGCACCGAACCGTTCAGCGAAGAGGCCGCATACGCCGAAAAACGGTACGAAATTCAGCCGCGACAGGTGCCCGATCTCAGCAGGGGCGCCGTCAGCATGGATCGGATATTCATGGGTTTGGCGATAACCTGTGGGTTGGAGCGGGTGGTGCTGCCGTTTGTCGACCGCGGTATCCCTGTGGAATATGAACTGGTCCGCTCGGTGGCCACGGTGACCGACCAGGATCGGAAGCGGATTGGCGTTGTCGATACCGATGCTCCGCTGTTCGGCCGATTCAACATGCAGTCGATGATGCCCGGGCAGGATTGGCCGATTATTCCCGAATTGCGAAAGCAGTACGACGTTGTCCGGATCGACCCGAATGAACCGATTACCGAGGAGGTGGACGCGCTGCTGGTTGTGCAGCCGTCGAGTCTTGGCCCGGACGGAATGGAGCACTTCATTGCCGCCGTTGAACGCGGAGTACCGACGGCAATCTTCGAGGACCCGTTCCCCGTGTTTGCCGCTGGCGTGCCCGCCACTAGCATGCCGAAAAACCCGCCACAAATGAACCCGATGATGGGTATGATGGGGCAGCAGCAGTCACTGCCGAAGGGCGATATCGGCCAGCTTTGGCGTTTGTTGGGCGTCGACTTCATCCCGGACCAGGTCGTATGGCAGAGCTATAACCCGTATCGCAAGGCTGGAACGTTTCCCGAAGAGTTCGTGTTCGTCGACGAAGGCGCCGGCGCCAAGGAAACGTTCAGTTCCGACAGTCGAATCACCGGCGGGCTTCAGCAAGTTCTCTTCCCCTTCCCCGGCGCCCTGTCGAAGCTCCATGTTTCCGAACTCGATTTCAAGCCCCTGGCAAGGACGGGCAGCGAAACCGGAAATGTGCGTTTCCACGATTTGGTGAACATGGGCATGTTTGGCCGGCCCACCGGACTGAACGAGAACCCGCGGCGTACGCCAACCGGCAACAGCTACGTTCTGGCCGCGCGAATTCGCGGCAAGCTGCCGCCGGCCGAGCAGATGGCCGAGGATGAGCCGGTGTCGGAGCCGCCGGCCGAGGAAGCGATGCCCGCCGAGGAAGCGGCACCGGCTGAGGAAGTGGCACCGGCTGAGGAAGCGGCACCGGCTGAGGAAGCGGCACCCGAGCCGGAGGATTCGCAGCCGGCCGCGGCCGATGCGCCTGCCGAAAGTGCTCCTGCGGATGATCCTGCTCCGGAGCCGGACGATGAAATGCCGGCGGCGGAGGAAGGATCGCCCTCCGTTGCGGCTGAAGAAGAGCCAGTGGACGCCCCGCAGGTGGAATCGCCGGCCGGCGAACCGGAGCCCGGGCCCGCCCGCCGCGGCGAAATCGACGTCGTGGTGGTTGCCGATCTGGATATGCTCACGCCGCAGTTCTTCCAGATTCGGGAAGAGGGCCAGCGGCCCGAGTTGGGCTTCTACTTCGATTTCGACAACGTGACGTTCGTTCTCAACGTGCTGGACGCGCTGGCCGGTGACGACCGGTTCATCGACATCCGCTCCCGCCGCCCAAAGTACCGGACCCTAAGCCGCATTGAAGAGCGAACGGAAGTGGCGAGGGAAGAAACGGGCAAGGCAAGGGAGAGGCTCCGCGAAGAGTTCGAGAAGACCCGTGCGGAGGAGCAGGAGAAGCTTGATCGCGAGATCGAGCGGCTCCGCGAACGGATGCAGAAGGAGAAACTCGGAGCAGTCGAAATTGCCACGCGCATCCAGACGGTGCTGAACGACCGCCAGCGGCGGCTCGATATTCGGTTGGAACAGCTCCAGCAGTCGATGGATCGCGAGGTGAACGAGATCGAGACGACCTTGGCACTCGAGGTGCGCCGCGTTCAGGACACGTACAAGTTCTGGGCGGTTGCCCTGCCACCGATTCCGCCCCTGCTGTTGGCCGTGATCGTCTTCTTCACCCGCAGAATGAAGGAGCGCGAGGGCGTGGCGAAGACTCGCCTTCGGTAGGCGATACTGGAGGCCGGCGCCGGCGGTGACGCGGTAGTACGTATTTCCACGGAAACCATACTATGAATGAAAACACGAAGACTCTAACGTTTGTTGTTGTGGCCGGGCTGGTGGTGGTCGTTGCCGTCTTGATCCGGCCGCGGCCGCCCCGGGCTACTGAGGAGACCGATGTTCGGGGACAGTCGTTGTTCGCCGATTTCCAGCCTCTGGACGCCACGAGTCTGGAAATATTCGATTTCGATGAGGAGCGGGCGACCGTGCGGCCTTTCAAGGTGGTCCAGGCGCCCGGTAAGGACGGCACTGTGCGGTGGTCGATTCCCTCACACGATAATTACCCCGCCGATGCACAGAACCAGCTTGCTGATGCGGCCTCAAGCATGATGGGCCTCACCATTCTCGACAAGGTGGCCGATTCGCCCGGCGAGCATGCAACGTATGGCGTTATCGAGCCGGATCCCGCCCGGCTGCGAGCCGGCGCCACCGGCGTGGGAACAAAGGTGATCCTCCGCGATAAGGATAACAAGGAACTGGTCTCACTAATCATCGGAAGAGATGTTCCAGACCGGCAGAATCTTCGCTACGTGCGGCGCGTGGGTGAGGACCCCGTCTACATCGTCGAGGTGAAGACCGATAAGCTGTCCACGAAGTTCGAGGACTGGATTGAGGAGGATCTGCTGAAGATCAGCACATGGGACATCCGCGAAGTGCGGGCGCTCGACTACTCGTTCGACGAGTTGGCCGGCCAGCCCAACATTCGCGGGCAGTTCGCGCTCCGGTACAACGACACGGGCGATCCACGTTGGGAGCTGCTTGAAGATCGCGTGATCCAGGACGGAGCCTGGGTGGACCGCCAGCTCGGCGAGGACCAGGAGTTGGACGCCACGAAGCTCGACGCCATGCGCAACGCGTTCGACGATCTGGAGATTGTCGACGTGGCGACCAAGCCCGAGGGACTCAGTTCCGACCTGCGCGACACGGGCACCTTTCGCACGAACCGAGAGGCCGTCATGTCGTTGGCCAACCGTGGTTTCTACCTGGTTCCCGTTGGTGGGCAGCATTACGAGTTGCTTTCCAGCGAGGGTGAGGTGCGCGTCATCATGAAGGATGGCGTGCAATACACCCTGCGCTTCGGCAACGTCGCAGCAGGCACCGGCGGCGGCCGGGTTGTGGGCGAGGAGACAACCGAGGACCCCGAGACTGACCTGAACCGCTTCATCTTTGTCATGGCCGAGTTCAACCCCGACATGATCGAGAAGCCGGAACTCGAACCCCTCCCCGGCGATACGCCGAAGGCGGAAACCGGCGACGAGAAGCCCGATGACACATCGCCCGAAGGTGATGCGGTCGACGGCGAGGACAAGCCCGGCGACCCGCCGGACTCGGGGGAATCGGACGATGAGCCCGCTGATAAAGGCCAAGCAGAAGACGAAGGCGCCGAGAAGGACCTTCAGGCCGAGCGCGAGCGGATCGAGCGCGAGAACAAACGCAAGCAAGACGAGTACGACAGGAAGATCGAAGACGGCAAGAAGAAGGTCCAGGAACTGAACGACCGGTTCGCCGACTGGTACTACGTGATCTCGGACGAGGTCTACAAGAAGATCCATTTAAGCCGGGATGAGATCGTCAAGCCGAAAGAGAAGAAGACGGATGACGACCACGAGCACGAGCACGGCGACGAAGACTCGGACGAGAACCCGTTGAAGACGTTCGGCAACATGAAAGAAGCAGGCCCCGAAGGCGATCGGTAGACGCCCAGCTTGGTGCATAAGGTCAAGGCCGGTGGCTGTCGGTTGCCGGTCGGTCTCGTGCCTCGGGCTCCCATGTATCCCAAAATCAACGCCAACGGTTTGACATTCTTGCATTCCGTCGGCTGGAAAGTTGGCATTGACTCGGGCTTCTTTCTGGGGGTATGCTCTTGCCTCGAAGCCCCCTTTGCCTGTGCTTATTCCTTGCCCGTTGCGGCGCCGAGTGTCTGTAATGGATATCCTTGCCCAAGTGAAGCCGGCTTCCGTACGGCTTCGGCTGGTTCTCGTTTCCGTGATCGCCTCTGGGTGCTCGGCTTTGCAGCCCCTTCCACCGCACCAAGGCGACGGGTTTTTCGACGACACCTCTTGGCGCTTCCCCCACCGCTCTGTGGGTGTTCCCGTGTGGGGCTTCCAAGTCGTGTTTCCCGAGTTCTGTCCCGGTGACGCGTATGACGCCGCATTTCAGTTTAGCGGACTTCCCCAAATCGGGCGGGAGGCAGGTGTCTATCTGTTATTGAGCAGTTCGGGTGGCGAGACGCAGGAAGAATCGGAATGGCAGGCGAATGAGATGGCGAAACAGGAAGACCAGATGGATCTGCATACGCTCCAAACCAAGCTCAAAGACGAGCTTACGGCGGTTTGGGAATTTGAAGTACGCGACTCACAGGATCATGTCATTACGAGTGTGGCGAAGCCACTGAGCGAATTGACCTGGAGCACACCATTCAGAGAAAGTGGCTACGGTATCTACAGCTCTTCTTCCGGGGCCGGAGACGGATCGCACTTCCACACTCGCGAGAACGAACGCTATACACTTCGTGTGCGATACCGACCTGATGAACGGCTTCGTCCATTTCGGGCGCGCATCTATCTGCAATGCGGAGGAAGCATCTGATTCCGACCGTTCGCATGGCAAGGCCAGGTGGGCCGAGGCACAATGCCCGCCACACTGGCTGTCGCCTGCCACTTGCTACAAGTACTCCGCCCAGCCGCGTTTCTGGAGTTCGTCTACGACGTGGCGGATGCTCTCTTCGTGGTCTTTGTGGGCGACCAGCGTGGCGTCGGACGTGTGGACCACAATGCAGTCGGCCAGGCCGACGGTGACAATCAGGTGGTCGCGGCCACCGCGCACGATTGTGCCGGATGTTTCAATGCCCAGGTGCTTCGCGTCGAGCGTGTTGCCGTCTTCGTCGACTCCCTTCAGTCGCGCCAAGGCACGCCAGCTTCCCACGTCGTCCCAGTCGAACGGTGCCTCGACCACCAGTACCTCCTCCGCCCGTTCCATGACCGCGTAGTCGATCGACTTGCCCTTGATTGCCGTGAACTCCTTCCGGAGCGTGCCCTCGAACTGCGCCGTATCGATGCTCTCGGCGAGCGCGGCAAGGCGCTCATGCATTTCCGGCTCGAATCGTTGAAGCTCTTCAAGAATACGTCTCGCCTTCCAGACGAAAATACCCGAATTCCAACTGTAACGGCCCGCCTCAAGGTATTGCCTGGCCGTTTCCAGATCGGGTTTCTCGCGGAATCGCCTGACGCGGTAGGTCCCGGGAGAGCTGGGGAATTCCGCACGAGTCTTCAACTCGACTGCCTCGCCCCGCTCAATATACCCGAATCCTTCGGCCGGATAGGTAGGTGGAATACCGAAGGTGATCAGTCGGCGGGGGTCCTCCTCGACCAGCGCCTCGGCGTACCGGATCGCCTCGCGAAACGTCTCTTCCGACGCAATCACGTGATCGGCAGGCATGACGCCCATGACGGCGTCCGGGTCGTGTCGGACGATCATGTGCGCGGCGAGCCCGATGCATGGCGCCGTGTTCCGCTTACATGGTTCGGCCAGAATCGAGCCGCGCGGGAGTTCAGGCAACTCTTGGGCAATCGACGCGGCCAGTTCCGCCGTGGTCGATACGATCAACCGGTCGCGCGATGCCAAGCCACGCAGCCGGTTCACCGTCGTCCGGATCATCGTCGTACCGCCCAGCATGGGCAGGAGCTGTTTTGGGCGCCGGGCACGGCTTTCCGGCCAGAATCGGGTACCAGTACCTCCTGCCATTATGACGGCATACAACATGATTCACTCGACTTTCGTGGGATTCTTGTATCTTAATGGAAATAGGTGTCCTGTGTCACCTGGGTTCCCGGTGTGATCTTCCGAGCGGCGTCCTCCGCGTCGAGTGCAAACAGTGGGCTGATCTCGACGCTAACATTCTCGCCAACAGTTGCTCCGGCTGCCATGAGCCACCGCCGGTGCTCAGCGATCATCTGTTTCTGCACATGTTCCGGCGTATCGTCAGCAGCACCGGCCGCATTCTTCAGGGGCGCAAAGCCCTGATTCCGATCGATTTCCACCACAATGGCATTTCGGGCCGAGGGAATCAGGTCGAAGATGAATCGCTCGAACTTCAGCGCGTTTGGTTCCTCCGGTTCGATTCGGCGGCCCTCTTCGGAGATGTAGGAGACCTTCTTGTGTGCCCTGTGGAAGGGCAACGCCTCAGCCTGGTCGGCCATGCGTCGCAAGAACGCCAATTCCATCAGATGCACGGCGATACTGCCCGCCCAAATGGGGAGCGAACCGTCAGCCGCGCGCCGTTCGCCCACGTCGTCGGGCAGGTCGCTGTACTCGATGACGCGCAGCCGCCCGTCCACCTCGACAACATTTCCCACCCGCTCCATTGGCGACTGCTTCGCAATCACCTGCGTGGAAAGCTCCGACCCAGCCAGCCGGTGGTAGCCGATGAACTCGGCCGAACCGAACTGCACGAGCGGGTTGTCGACCTGGAAATAGAACAATGTACGGATTCCGCGCTGAGCAAGCTCATCGAGAACGCCGCTGCTTGCGACGGCAGCCAGCAGTCCACCGTGTCCATCCGGGCTCAGGGCAACCCGATCTCTTGCGACCAGCAAGACCTTCCCGGTTTGAGCGTCCACTGCTGGCATCGTGCCCTGGCAGAAGAACAATACGTCGTCTTCGGGTAGGCCGAATCGGCCATGTTCCGCCAAAAACTTGCGTATCTGCCCGTCAGTAGCCGGGCTTGTCATGATGCCAAGGGGCATGGGCACCCCAAATCGCCTGCTGACAGCCAGTACTTTCTCGATCAGAATTTGCAGCAACGAATTGCGGGAAACCGGCCCGATGGGGAACATCGCCTTTGGATATCCAAAGCCAAGGCGTGTTCCTTGCCCGCCCGCCACCAGAATCGCAGCGATCTCACCGGCTGCGAGGGCCTCGCGGCCGGCCTGACGTGCCACCTGAGGCGGAGGATTCGAAAAGACTGTTCCTGTCTCAGGCGATAGTCGCACGCCGGGCGGCGAACCGGCGCGACTGGCCAACGCGCGGATGTCGCCCTCCATGTCCCGGTTCTGAAAGAGTCGATCAACCAACTCGAGATCAAGCCCGTGAATCTGCGCGGCCAATGACTGCCGCTGTGTATGGTCCAGTTCATCCCAGAAGCGCAGTAACTGCCCCTGTCCGTATGCGGCCAACCTGTGCTCGAGTTTCTGCTTCACAGAATCCTTCCACATTCGTGTAGCGACGGTCCAGGGGTATGGCTTGGTGCAGTCCTTCGCGTGCCGGCTCAATGCGGGTCGCTGCGGACTCGCACTATTCTACCAACCACTACCCGGTCTGCTGTGGGACGCTGCCTTCTTGAGGCTGGTAAACGGCCGCCTCGGTAACAACCTTGTGCATGGGAACGTCGTGCGGCAAGACTGGAATCGCGTCGACCAATTGGCATTCAAAGGCGATACCGACGGCGGTAACGCCCGGCGGTGCTTGCGCTAGCAGGCGGTCGTAGTAGCCGGCTCCCTGGCCGATGCGCCCACCCTGGCGGTCGAATGCTACACCCGGCACCACAACGAGGTCCGACGGTTCGAGGCAGACCTCGCGGCTATCGGTCCGGCGCAGTTCGAGCCGGGGCTCCAGGATTCCCAGCATGCCCGGCTCCAAATCGTCGCGATGCTCAAGGCGGAACAGGGTCAACTCGCCGTTTTCGCAGTAGGGCACCACAATCTGCTTGCCCGAAAGCCAGACGTCGCCCAAGAACGGCCAGGTGCGCACCTCGCTGCGATGGCCAATATAGAGTACCACGCGCCGTGCTCGCCCGTATTCAGGCAGCGCGACCAGCCGTTTCCAGATGGCTTGGCTCAGCAGTTCTTTGTCGGGCAGCGCAACGCGCCGGCTGCGGATTTCCGCCCGCAAGAGTTGTTTCTTCCGGCGAATCGCTTCTTCCGATGGCGTCATACCGTGGCTGACCTTCCTTGCTAACGATGGGCCGCTTTGCCGCGCACCCGCGGATCGTGCACTCCAATCCACTGGCTGTCGGCGGTTTGTCCAATTGCTTGCACCACGCCGGTGCCCGACACGGTGATCCCATGTCCCAGTTCTCCGAGCCGCTCGGCAATGTCGGGGGCGAATCCTCTTTCGACGTACAGCGTGTTTGGGCTCCACTGATGATGAATCCGTTTTGCGGCGAGCGTGTCGGCAGGGTCCATGTTCAGGTCGAAGTGATAGACTAGGGCCTGCACGACCTGCGTAATGATTCGCGGCCCTCCGGCGGCGCCGGCAGTGAAGACCGGGCGGCCGTCTTTCAGCACGATGGTTGGGCTCATGCTCGAAAGGGGCCGCTTGTGTGGGCCAATGGCATTCGCGTCGCTTCCGACCAGCCCGAAGGCGTTTGGTGTACCCGCCGCGGCCGAAAAGTCGTCCATCTCGTTGTTCAGGAGGATGCCGGTTCCGGGCACCATCACGCGGGCGCCGAAACCGGTGTTGATGGTGGCCGTCAGGGCAACCCAATTGCCCTCCGCGTCGGCGGCAGCGACGTGGGTCGTATGCTTGCGGAAGAAGTCGGCGTCTGCTCCCGGTGGCTCTCCGTGGCCGGCGATCTCCGCCACTTTGTCCAGCTGGATTTGCCTGGCCAGCCTGGCGGCATAGTCTTTGTCCACAAGCCCCTTGGGCACGTTCGCGAAATCGGGATCGCCCAGCCAGAAGGCCCGATCGGCAAAGGCCAGCTTCATGGCCTCGGCCAGCACGTGGTAGAACTGAACCGGATCGCGCCGGTGAAGCTCCCTCAAATCGAACTGCTCGAGAATGTTCAGAATTTGCACCACGTGGACGCCGCCCGAACTGGGCGGCGGCATACTGACGACCGTCAGGCCGCGGTACGAGCCCACGACCGGCTCGCGCTGGTGGGCTTGATAGGCCGCAAAATCACCGGCAGTAAGGATTCCCCCATTCGCCGCCATCCACGCCTCGACTTGCTGAGCGAGGGGACCATGGTAGAACCAATCGATGCCGTGCTCGGCGACAGCACGGTAGGCACGCGCGAGATCGGTCTGCTTCAGGAGTTCACCCTCGCGGAGCGGCGATCCGTCGGCATGCAGGAACACCTGGCGGCAGCCGGGATCCTGTGCGAAGTCCTTTGCCGCCGACCGGAACCGTCCGGCGTAACCCGCGTCGATCGGAAAGCCCCGTTCCGCCAACTCGGCGGCCGGCAGCAGGAGATCGGCGAGCGTCAGGCGGCCGAACTGCCTGGTGGCGTGATCGTAGGCGGCAATCGCACCAGGCACGGCAACAGCCAGCGGCCCCTTTCGTGCCAACTGCGGCTGTACCTCGCCATCTCGGACGTACAAGTCCGGCGTAGCCTTGGCGCCGGCAATCTCCCGCCCGTCAATGGCTGCAATGGTTCCGTCGGCAAGCCGGAGCACCACGAAGCAGCCGCCGCCGATGCCGGAATTGCTCGGGTCGACCACGCCGAGGGTAAGAGCCGCTGCGACTGCCGCGTCCACGGCATTCCCGCCGCGCTCCAATGCAGCAAGGCCAGCGTCGGTGGCCAACGGATGCACGGTGGCAACACATCCCGAGCCGGCGAAAGCCGGGGTCGGCGCGAGGAGTGAATAGAACAAGGCCCAGAGCAGGAGCCACTGGACCGTTCGGGCAGGCTTCGAGAGAGACATTTGAGGTGCTCCGTTGACGGCGGATGCCAACGGAGCGAAATGGGCGGCGGCAGACTCGAACTGCCGACTTCCACCGTGTGAGGATGGAAACACCACGTCGGAACCCCAAACTGGCAAGGGACTTACGGAAGCCGATCCGCCGGCTTGCACCAATGCTTGCACCGACGAACCGGAAAACGATAACGGCAACCCCCCGATTATGCCGGAAGTCGAGGGCGACGGCAACCCTGGAACCGATCCGCTCGCCACACTCGCCGCCGCCGTTGCCGGGCTGTCGGCTGCGGACCGGGCACGGCTCGCCGCCATGCTCGGGGGTAGTAGCGAATGAAGGACGCGCCCGGTACAACCGGGGAAAGCCGGGCCGGGTGCGGCCCCCCCACGCCAAGAGCAAATGTCTTAGGTCACGGCTCGGGAATTTTTCGCGAAAAAACGCCTTGGGGAAACGTGCGATGTACGACGGTCCCGGCAACAAGCGGCTGAAGCGGACCCTACGGACAATTGTTCGGAGGGTCGCAAGTGCGATGTACGACGGTCCGGGCAACAAGCGGCTGGGGGGCAATATGTTTTCCGCCGCGCTTGGAGAATGGGCAATGGCGGAAAAGTGGTGTTTTCCGCCGCGCCCGGGTATTGGGAATAGGTAACGGCGAAAAGTGGTTTTCCGCCGCGCCTAGGGAATGGGGAGTGGCGAAAACAAGAAACGCCGGGTAGGCGGCTGACGGGCCGCTGCACGGCCAGCGCGGTAAGCGGGTGTCCCTTTCGGCCTGCTTCCGCGCTGGCCGCCCGGGCAAACGAAAGGGAACCGACAATGCACAATGACTATGACACGCTGCGCGGAACTGCCCCGACGCAAGAGAAGTGCCGCACGCTGCGCCGGGTGCTGCGGGGGCTCACCGACAAGCAAACCGCCGAACTACACCGCCGCGCCGAATGGGTGGCCGTCGCAACGGACGCCGATTCGAAATGGAACCGGGCACGAGAAGCCGCCCTGCCCGTGCTGACTGAGTGGGGCAAGACTCTTCGGGATCGACTCGCCGCCGCACCCAGCGAAGGGGACGAGGTCGCCGGGCTGGAATACGTGCCCGCCGTCTATAACGTGGACGAGGTGCTCGGGGTGGGGTCGCCGTTGACCTACGCGACCGAATTGGCGCGGGTGAATGACGTGATGGACGCGCTCATACGGCGCGACACACCGCCCGACGTGGTGGCCGTCCTGTCGGCATGGCGCGACGCGGGCGAACGCTTGGAGGGCGATGCTGACGCCCTCCAAGCCGACGGGGCACGGTTCGCTTGCTGGGTAGCTGACCAAACCACCGATGACGTCGCCTTGATAGCCGATCCTGAGTTTCCCGCCTTCTCATGGGACGAGGTGGCCGACGCCCTGGGGAGCCTGCCCGGCTCGACGCCGCCGGGTGAATCGACGTCCGACGATTCTTCGACGGCCGACCCCGCCGAACTGAAAGGCAAGAAGCCGTCAAGGTGTCATATTCTCGCATACTATGCGTACAAGTACGCTGAGACACGGCTTGGACGGAGGCAAAAGGACCGCGAAGCATGGGAGTACCTGAGAGAACACGGGATCGACGACGAGAAGGGCGATGCTGGCGAACTGGCTGAATGGAGACTGCCGTCCTTTGATACATTTGCGCGGAACCTCCGCACGGCTCGCGCCTACTTCGGTGAGCGGAAGTACACACCACGCAACGCGAAGGCACTGCCGACGGGCCGGAGTATCGTAAAGGCCGACGAAATTGAACACCGGCACCGCGACAAGTAGCAATACGATATTGCCGTTCTGCACTGCGAACCGGACAAGTCTCGGGCTATTCTGCCCAAACCGGACGCTAAACCGGACAACACCGGATTTTTTCAAGAATCCGGTTTGCTGTCGCTGCCTGTCATAACTATTGCCGCCGTGGGCACTTAGTGCATTCTTGCATCGGACAACGCCGCCCCCGTTCTTGTCCGGTTCTCGGGTGGTGTTCGGCAAACGATTGACCGCCGCATGGTGCTGCGCGATCGTCGCCCAAACACAAGGGACTTCCGAATGAAAGCTACTGTCTCGACGCCGGCCGACTCGCCGGCTGCCCCCGCGTACCTGACTGCCAAGGACTGCGCGGAACGCTACGCCGTGTCGGTACGGCACTGGTGGCGAATGAATGACGCCGGCCGAGTGCCGCGACCGGTTCGGTTTGGGAATGCCGTAAGGTGGTCACTGGCATCGCTGCGCGACTGGGAAGACGACAACTGCCGCGACTGCCGAACTGCGAAGGGGGGCCGACGATGACGCACAACGAAAAAAGCGAAGGGGACCGCCGAGTCTGGGCGCGTGTGGTGGCGCACGAGTATCTGCGCGTGCTACTCGATGACAAGGCCGGCTCGCCCGTGGATTCGGCTTCCGTACTGCTTCCACCCGAACACCGGCGCGCCGTGGGCGTTGCCGTGCGCGAACTCGCCGCCGCTGGGGTGATCGAACCGGTTGGCCGCACGCCCGGAAGCCGCCGCCGGGTGTGGCGAATCGCCGATCCGGCCGCCGCCCGACGCTGGGCTGCTGACCACCCGCTGCTGCCGCACACTGAAGCGAACGAAGAAAGGAATCGACCATGCGGAAATCATTGACTGACATTCTAAAGAACGGAAGCCGCGACGATCTTGCTCGGCAATGGGAAACGACGGAAGCCGCCGGGGACTTTGAGCCGTTACCGGCCGGGCAATACGTCGCGCGGATCGTGTCGGGCGAACTTTTCACAAGCACCAGGAACGGCACGCCGGGGTATAAACTCGGGTTTCGCGTAATGGAAGGTGAACACACCGACCGGCAATTCTGGCACGACGTATGGTTGACGCCGGCCGCCCTGGCAATGGCAAAACGCGACCTGGGCAAGCTGGGCGTTGTGTCGCTCGACATGCTGGAAAGACCGCTGCCGCTGGGTATTCGTTGCCAAGTGAAGTTGGCTTTACGCCGCGACGACGACGGCAATGAATACAACCGGGTTCGGGCATTCGACGTGATCGGCATTGACGAACCGGAACGCGACCCGTTTGCACCGCAAGACGCAACAGCCGAAGGGGAAGGGGGCAAAGATGACAACTTCTGATTTCCGATTCGGTTTCCGCGTTGTCGGGCCGACGCATAACGAACGCCGATTAGTAGACCACGCCGCCGCGTTCCAAGCATACGCCGAATGCGACGTTCGGGCCGAGTGCGAACGCGAAAGCTATCTGTCGGCATTCCAGTTTGCCGCCGACTTCACGGCACACCTAACAAGTACCGGCTCGACGGCTGGGTTTGTCGGGCCGTGCTATTCGTCCTGGCTCTGGTTTGACTTCGATAGCGAAGATGATCCGGCACACGCACAAGCCGACGCCGCCGCGCTGTTGGAATGGCTGGGCGAGAATGCGGGGGTGGAACCGGCCGGGCTGCTGCTGTTCTTCTCGGGTAGCAAGGGGGTCCACGTCGGCTTGCCTACCGCGCTGTGGAACCCATCGCCGAGTGCGGACTTCCACAAGGTTTGCCGCCGCTTCGCAGAGAATCTGGCCGAAGCCGCCGCCGTGTCGATCGACTCGGGGGTTTACGATCGGGTACGGTGCTTCCGTGCCCCGAATAGTCGGCACCCCAAGACGTCGCTGTTCAAACGTCGGTTGACGCCCGACGAATTAGCCGGGCCGCTCGACGTGATACTGAAGCTGGCCGAAACGCCCGCGCCGTTCGACGTGCCGTGCCCCACCGGAATTGACGACCGGCTTGCCTTCGCATGGCGGAATGCGGCTGTTCACGTCAACGAAGAAGCAAACGCAAGGGCCGCCCGCCGCGCTGCCGGGAACGGCTGCCCGTCACTGAACAAGGCGACTCTGCTATTCATTCGGGAAGGGGCGACAACCGGGGACCGGCACCGGCTACTCTTTTCGGCTGCTGCGAACCTGGGCGAGTTTGCTTGCCCGCCGGCGCTGGCCGTGGCGCTGCTAGAAGAGGCCGCGCTTGATTCGGGACTGCCGCCGCGCGACGTTCGCCGGCAAGTGGAATGCGGGCTTGCCGCCGTTGGTGGTGGCGAACCCGACGCCGCGCTGCCGTCGCCGGCTGACGATCCGCCGGGGGTGGCCGTCGCCGATTCCCCGCCGGCTGCCGACGTGCAAGGCAAGTTGGCCGCGCTGTGGGGCTCGACGCCGGCCGCCGACACGTGCCCGCCGGCTACCGATCCGCAACCAACGCAACAAGGCGAAGCGGCTGCCGTGCCGTGGGATGATCCGCCGCCGTACAAGCCGCTGCCCCCGCAAACGGTTGCCGAAGGACGGCTTGACACACCGTGCAAGAAATGCGGCGCGCACGACTACGCCGAGGTGGGCATACCGGGTGGGCGGACTCGGCTGGACTGCCGGGGCTGCGGGCGGTTCCTGCGATGGGGTAATTGGGAGGGAGGGGCCAACGGATGACAAATGCTGCTTTCGTTTCCGCTGTTGACGCAATCGACGCGTGGCGCGACGATCTACTATCCGGGAATCAGCCGACGTTCTGGCCGCTGGGCGACTCGCCGCTCGATCGGATCGAATTGGGGCCGGGGCTGGTGGTGCTGTTGGGCGGGGCACCTGGCACGGGCAAAACATCGCTTGCCATGCAGTTGCTTATCGACGCCTTACGGTTGACGCCGACACTGCGGGGGCTGTGCTGTTCGGTGGAAATGCCGCCGGCTGTGCTGCTCGATAGGCAACTGGCACGGCTGAGCGGGATCGACGCAACGACGATCCGCTACCGGCAATTCGGGGCTGAGCATGGCGAACGGCTGGAACTGGGGCTTGCCCAACTTGAAGCCGTTGCCGATCGTCTCGCATTCGTCAAGCCGCCGTTCGACTTAGAAAACGTCGCCGCAAGTGCCGACGCATTCCATGCTGACGTGCTGCTGCTCGACTACATTCAGCGAATCCCGCCGCCGGGCAGTCACCCGGACAACCGGCAAGCCGTCAATCGGACAATGGACTATTTGCGGCAGTTCGCCGAAGCGGGCTGCGGGTTGCTTGTTGTCGCCGCCGTCGGACGAACGAAGGATAAGCGGGGCCGATCAAGCTACGACGCCGAAGGGCTGAACCTGGCAAGCTTCCGCGAGACAAGCGAACTGGAGTTTGGGGCGGATTCTGCTTACATACTGGCACCGCCGGGGAAGAAGGACGTGGCCGACCTGTTCACGCTACGGCACTTAAAGGCTCGGCACGGGGAATGCCGCGACTTGGTGCTGCGGTTCGACAAGCCGATACAACGGTTCACCGACGGGAACGCATGGCAACCGAACACGGGCAGAATTGCCGACGCCCTGGCCGGCGCATGGGATTCGACCGCACCCGCTGCCGATGATTGGGGGGACCGATGACAAGACGCCTGAACGACCCGCCGCCCATGAACGCGCCGCCGGCCGCCGAGACCACCGGGGACACGAACAAGCCGAAGGGAAAGGCCGGGGACCGGTTCGCCACGCTGAATGCCTTTCTCGACTTCACGGCTCAACACCTGGGGCGGGCGGAATGCCTTACGTGGTTGGCGCTGTGGCGCGACGTGAAGCGCGACGGGGTTGCCACAACGGCACAAGCCGACATTGCCCGCCGGATCGGGGCACACCGTGGAACAATCAAGCGGGCCATAACGAAGCTGGTTGCCGCCGGCTTGTTGACCGTCGCCCGCCGGGGTAGCTTACGCCGGGGTGCTTCCGCGTATCGGGTTCACCCCGTAATGCCGATTAGAACCAAACCCCCCAAGCGATAAGGGGCATGAGCGCAACAAACCCCCCAAGCGGCAAGGGGCGTTTCGCGCACGTTACTGGTAGCGCCAGCGCTCCCTATCCCATTAAGGGATATGCGCAAGGCATATCTGCTTGAATGAGAGAGAGCGCGCCGCGTGAATCACAAAAGCCGGGGTTGACTTTCGGACGATAACGGGGATAATTGCAGTATGAGCAAGCCGCTGACACTTTCGGAAACACTACGCCGCGCCATGCGGGGCTGCGGGCTGACACGCTATCGGCTCGCCCAACAAGCCGGCATTGCCGAACATACGGTAAGCCGCTTCATGGCGGGCGACGGGGGGCTGCGGCTGTCGAGTGCCGACGCTCTGGCTGAACTGCTCGGGCTGCACCTGACGCAAGACCCGAACGCCACACCGCCGGAACCGACGCCGGCAAACCTGGCACGGCCGACACTGGCGAAGCGAAAGAAGCAACGAACCACCAAACGCCGCACCCGTTGACGAGCGGGCCGGACAAAAAGCGAAGGGGATTCGACATGGGGACCGTTTACCGAAAGACGTTTACCAAGCCGCTGCCCGCTGGGGCAAAGCTGATTGTCCGCAAAGGCGAAACGCTGGCCGAGTGGCGCGACAAGAAAGGAAAGCGCCGCACGGCACCCGTAACGACTGGCCGCGACGGGACTGCCCGCATTGTCGTTACCGCCAAGACCTTCGTCGCCAAGTTCCGCGACGGCTCGGGGATCGTTCGGGAACGGGCGACGGGCTGCCGCGACGAACAAGCTGCCCGTTCCGTGCTGGCCGACTTGGAGAAGCGGGCAGAGAAGGTGAAGGGATTGATACTGACGCCCGCCGAAGATAGGACGATTGACCACCAGACTACACCGCTGGCCGAACACACTACCGCGTTCATCGACCACCAGATAGCGAGGGGACTGTCTCGCCGGGTGAACGATACCCGCTCGCAGCTTCGGCGGGTGAGTGCCGAGTGCGGGTGGAACCGGCTGGGCGACTTGGACGGCACGGCGCTGGAACGCTGGCTGAACGAGCAACGGGCCGGGGGCATGGCTGCCGGAACTGCGAACCAATACCGTTCGGGCTGGGTTGCCTTCGCCAACTGGTGCGTTCGGACGGGCCGGCTGTCGGGCAACTCGTTCGCCCACGTTCCTAAGGCCGACGAAAAGGCCGACCGCCGCCGCACTCGCCGCTCGCTCACTGAGGCCGAACTGCGCCGGCTGCTCGACGTTGCCCGCCGCCGGCCGCTGCTCGATAGGGGCACGATTCGCCGGGGACCGCGAAAAGGCGAAGTGGCCGTCAAGCTGCGGGCCGAGACTCGCCGCAAGCTGGAACGGCTCGGCTGGGAACGACAATTGATCTACAAGACAATGGTGCTGACCGGGCTGCGGAAAAGCGAACTGGGCTCAATTGTAGTTGGGCAAGTGGAATTGGACGGGCCGGTTCCGCACGTTCGGCTTGACGCCGGCAAGGAAAAGAACCGGGAAGGCAATACGCTTCCGCTGCGGGCCGATCTTGCCGCCGATCTTCGGGAATGGCTGCGGGACAAGGCCGAGAACGCCGCGCACGACGCCGCAACGGTTCCATTCGACTCCAACGCCCGAAACGCCGAGCAACGCACTCTGGGCGATTCTGGGGGCTGTTACGGGCTGCCGTGGGATACGCCACTGTTCACTGTGCCCGCCGGGTTGGTTCGCATTCTCGACCGGGACTTGACGCTGGCCGGCATTCCGAAGGTGGACGAGCGGGGCCGGACAATCGACGTTCACGCCATACGGCACACCTACGGCACGCTGCTTTCTGTCGCCGGGGTATCGCCGCGCACGGCGCAAGCCGCCATGCGTCATTCGTCAATCGACCTGACAATGAACACCTACACGGACCCCAAGCTGCTCGACGTCGCCGGGGCCGTGGAAGCGTTGCCGTCGCTACCGCTCGACGCCGGACCGCAAGCCGAAGCCGGCACACTGAGGGCGACGGGCACCGACGACGCGAACGCCAAAACGGGGGCGCGAACGCTTGCACCAATGCTTGCACCAGAAACAGGCAACTCTTGTACACTAGAGTCAATCATGAGCAAGATTGCCGCGAACGCCGAAGCGGGGCATAAGACCGAAGCGGCTGACGTAAGTGCTTACTACGTCAATAGAAAAGACTCGCTGACAACGGCTGTCAACGAGTCTCGGAAATGGGCGGCAAAGGACTCGAACCTTCGACTTCCACCGTGTGAGGATGGCGCTCTAACCAACTGAGCTAGCCGCCCGGATACTCTCCGTTGTACTCCGACCAGTTCTTGACGCTATATGCAGACCACAACTCGCTACGTACTGGCCGAAGGCTCGCTCTTCGGGGGCTCGAACTTGGGCGCGGTGGCCTCCTGGCGATCGTCGGCCGACGCACTGACCCGCGCGGTTGACGATACTGTACGCGAGGCTGATTCGATTTCGTCGTCAATCCCTTGTACGCCCTTCTTGAACTCCATGAGCCCTTTGCCCAACGATCGACCCACCTCGGGCAGCCGCTTGCCAAAAAGCAAGACGGCGATGACCCCGATAATGAGCATCTCCATGGGACCGGGCGAAAACCCAAAAGCGAACAACACGTTCATGGCTCGACCTGAAATGATGGATTATAGCATGTTCGATCCGGACGCCAATCCCCCCGGATGCGCTAACTGTTGGCCGTTTCCTTCTCCTTGGACGCGCCGTTGCCTTCCTTCGCAATTCGCTCCGACGATTCACCGGCCGATTCAACATCGTCTTCGATACCCTTGACGCCCTTCTTGAACTCGACGATTCCCTTGCCGAGAGAACGCATCACGCTCGGCAAGCGGTTTCCGAACAGCAAGAGGAAAATGCCCGCGATGATCATCATCTCGAACGGTCCAGGCATTCCTAAATAAGCCAGCAAGGGTGCCATGACAGGCCTCGCAAAATCAGGTGGGGGGGTAAGCTATGTCCGTCGGCAGCTCACCGGGGATGGTGCATACGACATCTCATAACACCGAGTGCCGCTATAGTCTATTCTACAGGCATTCGGGCCGGTGTCAAACAGATGCTTTGGCGGGCCGACGTGCGGCCAAACTCTCAGTATAGCCAAGCCAGCGACAGCCGTCAATTTGGCCAGAGGGCAATTTCTCTCCCAGCCCCGATTCCCCACTGAAACAAAGCTGCACACCCAAGTACCGGCTGCTTGACACCTGTCCATAAAGCATCTATGATCGGCCTTTGGAATTGGAGTCCATCAGCGCTTTTCCCGTTCGGTGCTGCTGTTCACATGCTGGAAACTACCTCTTGTGTGTACAGCGATCTCCCCAAAGGGTTCATTCTGATGCAAGGAGTTGGGCAATGCAAAAGGGACCATCTCTGATTGCAAGGCCGTATCTGTTCCGGCCGGTCTTCGCCGCGATGCTGGTGTTCGGGATTGTTGGCGGCCCGGTCACGGCGGCCGAACTCACCCCGGAGAGTCCGCAGGTGCGCGAAGCGATTGATCGGGCGTTGAAGTTCATCGAAGACAGCGGCGAGAGCGACAGTCGGATGGGCGGGCAAGCGCTGGTGGGGTTGGCGTTGCTGAAGCACGGTTCTCATCGCGACCATCCGCAAATCCGCCGTGCCGTCGCAACGATCACCAAGTCGCTGGAAGGACGCGACCTGGGGGTGCTGAAGTCGAGGAACGAAGTCTACTCTCTGGGGCTTGCGACGATCTTCCTCGTTGAACTCGATCCGAGCACTTACCGCCGCGAAATCGAACTCCTGCTCGAAATCTTGCGCCGTGCCCAGAAGCCACACGGCGGCTGGGGCTACTCGGACCGCGAGACGGGCGATACCTCAATGGTGCAGTACGCTGCACTTGCCATGTGGGAAGCGAAACGGGCTGGGTTCAACGTGCCACAGACAATGATCGAAGGACTTGCCGACTGGCTGTTGCGAACGCAGGATCCCAGCGGTGGATTCGGATACCAGGGCAAGGTGTCGACAACCAGACAACTTGTTGCGCAGAGTTCGGTACGGCTGAGTCTGAGCGCCGCCGGGTTGGGCAGTTTGTACATCTGCGCCGACCTGCTCGAACTGTCGGACAGCACCATGCGGCAGGAGGAAGGCATTCCACCGGCCCTCCGGGAAGTGCGGGAAGAGCGCGCAGCCGCGCGGAGAGCCAAGACACGTATCGACGCCAACCAGGTTCGTGCTGCGCAACAACGCGGCAATCAATGGATAGCGAAGAACTTCGAAATCAACCCGAAGCAGTACGCGCACTATTACCTTTACGCCCTCGAACGTTACATGAGCTTCCGCGAGGCGGCTGATGGAACCGATTCGCACCGTATCTCCTGGTACTCCCAGGGGGCTGCTTTCCTGGTGAAGACCCAGGAGGATAAGGGGAGTTGGACCGGTCAGACCGGAACGACTGTCGACACTGCCTTTGGCTTGCTCTTCCTGATGCGATCGATGAAGAAGAGTATTGAAAAGGCCCAGGAGTTGGGAGCCGGCCTTCTGGTGGGCGGGCGAGGGTTACCAAAAGATACCAGCCGGGTTGAGGTTCGCCGTGGTCAGGTGATTGCCAGGCCGCTGCTCGGCCCCGCCGAGGAACTGCTGGCCATGCTGGACGACCCGGATGCCGACGAATACGACCGGGCTCTGGCGCATCTGACCGATCTGACGCCCGAGGAGGCCCAACAGATATTCGGCACCCGCCCGGACCGCTTGAGGCAGCTTGCCCGGGACGCCTCGCCGGAAGCTCGTATTGCTGCGGTGACAGCCCTGGCTGCCGGGCGCGACCTCAGCGCCGTGCCTTTACTCATCCACACGCTCGACGACCCCCATGTCGGCGTGGTTCGCGCAGCGCGCGATTCGTTGCGGCGGCTGGCCCGCAAGCCGGCAGGGTTCGGTCTGCCCGACACCCCAAGTGACGCGGATCGCGCCGCAGCCGTCCGCCAATGGAAGGCCTGGTACCGGGCAGTGTGCCCCACTGCCGAGTTCGAGAACTGAGTGATTACCGTGAATGCTCCCACCTCCCATAACCCCGACCGGCTCACCAGGTACGCACTCACGGTGACGAACTACGACCGGGTTCTGAGCATGGTGTTGGCGGCCGTGCTGCTGGTGGGGGCGGCCGTGTTGGTTCTGCTGGCCCTGTGGCTTACGAGCAGGCTCTTTCTGGGGCAGGCGGCGGTCCCCGTCGTGCTCGAAGAAGTGGGCGCAGGCGACAGCCCATTGAGCGAGCAGCACGACCTTGAGCCACCGGCCGTCGACCAGACGGACCTGGTCGAGCCGGAGATTGTCGACAGGCTGGCGTCGATTGCCACTGCGGTCTCCTCGCAGCCGGTGATGACTGGCGAGACCAGGCCGGGCGGACCGGGGAGCGGAGAAGGCGGCGTGGGCAGCGGTGTGCAGCGCCGGTGGGAACTGACGTTCATGCAGGGCAATACCCTGGATACCTATGCCCGGCAGCTCGACTTCTTCCAGATCGAATTGGGAGTGCTCGAGCCGGGCAATCAGGTCACGTACGCATACAACTTGACCAAGCCGAAGCCCGACACGCGAACGGGACCCGCCGACGCCGAAACCCGCTATTACCTGACCTGGCGCGGCGGGGAGTTGGTTGAGGCGGATCGGGCCCTGCTCGCCCGCGCGGGAATCGACAGCCAGGGCCGAATCATCTTGAAGTTTCTTCCCCCGGAGGTAGAGTCGCAACTTGTCCAACTCGAGAAGGTCCATGCCGGCGAAGACATCGAACGAGTGCGCCGCACCCGTTTCGGAATCAGCCCGCATGGAAAGGGGTTCCGGTTTCGGATGATTGACCAGTCATTTCACTAGGAGACGGCGTTCCGCGGGAACGGTTTCCTTTGCATCCATTCAAGGAAAACAATCCACGAGGTGAAGAAGAACCATGGACCTTACAGCGATAACCGGCTTCTTGGCGATCCTGATTTACACGGCACTGGCGCTGATCGCCTTGTGGGGCGCGTTTTGTGTGATCATGGTGTGGCGGCGCGTGGCTCAGGTCCGATTCCGGGACGAGCAGGAACAGTCGGAGTTCCTCGACCGGCTGGACGAGCAGTTGCAGGGCGGCGATCTGGACACGGTCGGCCAAACGTGCGACGGCGATCTTCGAGCATTACCCCAACTGGTCCTGTTGGCCGTGTCGAATCGGCATTTCGGCTTCACCAAGGTACGCGACCTGCTGATCGACCGCTTCCGCCGCGACGTGCTGGCCGACCTGGAGCACCGGCTCAGTTGGGTCGAGACGGTCATCAAGAGCGCGCCCATGGTCGGCCTGTTCGGGACGGTCATCGGCATGATGGGGGCCTTCAGCAAGCTGGCCAGCCAGCAGCAGGAGAAGATTACCCCGAACGTCCTGGCCAGCGACATCAGCCTGGCGCTGATCACTACCGCCTGCGGGTTGGCCATCGCAATCCCGCTGGTGCTGGCGCGGGCCAGCGTCAACGTGCGAATCCGCCAGATGGAGGACCTGGTGGGTTTCGGGCTGACGCGATTCCTGGAGATGTTCAAGGCGGCCGTCGGACGCGTGCGGGGAAACGTCTCGCCGGGTGCGGAGGAAGGGGGCGGTCATGGCGCTTGAGGCGATTGCCGGCGGGGAACGGGACGAGGCGGATATTGTCGACGCGCTTCTGCGCCGCAGGCGGCACGAGTCGGTCGATCTCGATATCACGCCGATGATCGACATCGTGTTTCTGCTGCTGATCTTCTTCCTGGTCGCTTCGATCCCCGACATGCAGGTGGAGGCCGACCTGCCGCCGGCGCGGCACGGCACGGGAGTGAACCCACGGTCGGCCATTGTCATTACGCTGGCCGAGCGCGAAGGCCGGAGGCCGGCCATGGTCTTTCTCAGCGACGGCAAGAGCGGGCAGCCCATCCCGACCGACCTCGCCGGCCAGGAAGCCGCGATCGAGCGGGCGTTGCGCGGCGAGGCCGGCGTGGTGCTGCCCGACGACCTGGCCGAACAGGAGGCGATCATCCGTCGCGCCGTATCGACGGGTTTTCACCGCTCGGGGTTGACCACTGTGCTTCTGAAGGCCGAGAAGGGCGTGCTGCACCGCGACGTCGCCCGCGTGGCCCGGGCAATCGCCGAGGCCGACGCCGAGGGAATCCAACTGAATCTGGCCGTACATGAGATACGCTGATGGATAGACAGTCCAGACAACTTGAGACGCCCGGCGACGAAATCCCGCTGATCTGGTTCGGCGCCGACGCCGCGAGAGAAGAAGACGAGTTGGATATGACGCCCATGGTGGACGTGACGTTCCTGCTGTTGATCTTCTTCATGGTTACCGCCGCGTTCACCCTTCAGAAGTCCATCGAGGTTCCCACGCCCGATCCGGAGCAACAGGCGGAGCGTGCGCGGACCGTCCAGGAGTTCGATGAAGATGCCGACTACGTCGTTGTGCAGATCGACAAGGACAACACGGTCTGGGTGGGCGACAGTGAGGCGCCGAGCGAGCAGGAATTGCTGGTGAAGCTTCGGGCCGCCCGCTTTGACGGCGCAGCGTCGCGGCAGCAGGGCCCGACGAAACTACTTGTGCTGGCCGATACGGAATGCCGCCATGAAACGGTCATTCGCGTGCTGGACGCGGGCAACGATATTGGATTCGAGAGCCTGAGGCTGGCCACGGTGGATGAAGACGATTTTGAAACCCGGTGAAATGACACGAGTTGGTTCATGCCCTCGACCGAGAAGTTCCTTGATATCCTGGCCGAACGCGACTTGCTTTCCGAGAAGCTGCTCGCCAGTTTGCGGCAGCAAGTGGCGAAGTCGCCGAAGCCCATTCGTCCCGAGGCGCTGGCCAAGCGGCTGATCGACGCCGGGCACCTTACGCCCGCACAGGCCAAACGGTTGCTGGCCGTGCTCTCGGAAGGCGACGCCAAAGCTCGGACAGCGGCGGGCGCTGCCTCACCACCCGACAAGCCGAAGGGAAAGACGCCGGCAGCGGGCCCCGAGGAAGCGTTTGAAGAAGATGATCTGGGATTAGCTCCTCTGGAAGACGATGACATGCCTAGGCGAGCGTCGTCGCCCAAGGCCGCGAAGTCACCGGCGAAGCCATCGCCGCCGTCTACCGAGCAGCGTCCGAAGAAGTCCGCCCCGGCTCCCGAGGGAGCTTCCGATGCGGAAGAGTTCGATCTGGCCCCCTTGGAAGACCATGATGGACCTAAGCGGCCTTCGACGGCGAAGTCTACCAAGCCACCGGCAACGGCAACGCCGCCCGCCAGCGAGCAACAACCGAAGAAGTCTTCGCCGGCCAAAACCAAGCAGTCCAAACAGCCGTCGCCCGGCAGCTCTCTGCTTGACGAGGAACTCACTCCGCTCGATTCGGACGGCGGGGGATTCGCACCGTTGAACGGGTTGCTGGCTGCCGACGGCATGGACGCAGCAGCCGCGGCGGGCGGCCCGCTTATGCCCGTGGCCGTGAAGCCCCGCGGACTGTTCGGCTGGCTGAAACGCAAACGGCCGGCAGCAGGACCCCGGAAATCGGAGAAGGTCTGGGACTCGCCCGTGTTGTTGCTCAGCGGAGGAGTGCTTCTGGGACTACTGGTTCTGGGAGTCGTGCTGCTTTGGGCCTTGCGGCGGCAGTCGGGTGACGAAGTGTTGGCCGCGGCCAACGAGGAGTATCGGGCCGGCTCGTATACCCAGGCCATCCACAAGTTCGACCAGTATCTTCGCCGCTTCCCAAGGCACCAGGGCGTCAGCAGCGCCCGGGTGAAGCGGGGACTCGCACAGTTGCGCCAGAAGACGCTCGAAAGCGGCGATTGGCCTGCCGCTTTGGCAACGGCTCAGGAGGTTCTCGCAGAGATCAAGCCGGAAGATGCCTTTGCGGAAGCGGCGGGTGAACTGGCCGCCATGCTCCCGGCCATTGCCGAGGGCCTGGCCACCCGCGCGCAGGAGACGAACAATACTGAATTGCTCGCACTGGCGACCAAAGCGCTGGATTTGGCAAGCGATCGGATGATTGTACCCTCGCGGCTCCAGTCCACGGCCAAGCTCGAAGAAATCGAAGCGCAACTGGCGCTGGTCGACCGGCAGATTCGCCAGGGCTCGGAAGTGGAAGCCGCCGTGGCGGCTATCGGGAAAGCGTTGGAGCAGGGCGATGCGTCCCTGGCGTATCAGACGCGGCACGAGTTGCTGCGCAGCTATCCGGCAATAGCCGACGATCCGAAGCTCTTGGCGGCCACGCAGGCTATCTCGGCGGCGCAGAAGTCGGCCGTGCAGGTGACCGAGGAAGCCATCCAGCCCCACACGGAACCGCCGTCGAGCCCTGTCTTGGCCACGGTGACCTTCGGTGAGCGAGCCACGAAGGAACCGGTGCCCAACGTAGAGGGCGAGGTCTTCGTAGCGGTCGCGGCAGGAGCTGCTTACGGCTTCAACGCAACGGACGGCCGACTGTTGTGGAAGCGGCACCTTGGCGAGGCCGCCGGCGGCCTCCGCGTCCCGATTGCACCGGTCGCCGCAGGCACGGCCCCCGGCGGCGATGCGTTTGTGCTGGCGCCGGCATTCGAGGAGTTGTGGAGACTCGATGTGCGAACCGGCCGGCTGCGATGGCGCTTCCCGCTGGGTGGTCCCGTCGACGTTTCGCCAGTCCTAGCCAACGGTCAACTCGTCGTGGCAACCCGCGGCGGACGGCTGCATCTGATTGACGCCGAATCCGGAACTGCGGTCCGCCAAATTCAGTTGCCGCAACCGGTCCCCGTGGCGCCGGCAGTCGATGCCCAGCGAGGGCGCATTTACCAGGCGGCCGACCACTCCAACCTGTTCGTACTGGAATCAGGCAGCGGTCGCTGCCTCGATGTCGTCCATCTGGGGCATTCTCAGGGCAGCCTTGCAGCCGCGCCGGCACTGGCGGCCGAAGTGCTGCTTGTACCGGTGAACGATCGCTCGCGAACGGCCGTGCTGCGCGTGTACGGCGCCGCCGGAATCCAGCAAGCCGTTGCGACTCCGGGCGATTCTAAGGAGCAGCCGGCGGCGAGCGACTCGTTGCGCCTGCTGCAAGAGTTCCGCGTGCGGGGGCAGTTCGACACGTCACCCGTGGTGGCCGGTCGAGGCATTGTCGCCGTAACCGACTTGGGCGCGCTCTATGCATACGAATTAGGCGCCGCCGATCCCGACAAACCGCTGGTTCCCATCCTGCAGCGCGAGACGGCCGACACGGAGCCGCTGGTGCGATACTGCCTGTTCCAGTCGGCCCAACTCTTCCTGGCCGATAGCCGGCTGACGAAGTTCGACGTGCGCGCCGCGGAGGGCCGGCTTGTACCGCAATGGGTCAGCGACGAGCAGAGCGCATTTCTCGAACCTCCCCGGGGTCTTGGCAACGCCGTCTTCCATTTGCGGCGGCGTATCGGCGAGCCGGGGGTGATGGTGGCGGCTGTCCACGCCGACGACGGCCGCACGCTCTGGCACAACCGAATCGCCGTGCCGCCCGCCGACTGCCCCGTGGCCCAGGCCGACGGGCAACGGATTGTCGCCGCGAGCAGTGCGGGCGCGCTTTTCCAGATTGACGCCGACGCCGTCCGCGAGGAGACCGTCTTTGACGAAGCAGCCGCCGATACCGAGCAGTTCCGCCAGCCGGTCAGCCGTGCTATCGGTCTTGCCGACGGCGCCGTGCTGCTCTCGGCCGGGCGGGGCTCCGACCAGCTTGCCCTGTTCAACCCCAGCCAGCAGGCGGGACGCTACACGTGGCGCAGGTTGCCCGGCAAGCTGACCACCTCGCCGGTCCCCTTCCACGGCGGCGTTCTGCTTCCATGCCTGCCGGGTCATCTCTTCCTGCTCGATCCACTGAGCAACGAGATGCTGGCTGAGCCCTTTCAGCCAACGCTTACGCCGGACGGCAGCCTCGACTGGCGATTGCCGGCCGTTGGCGATGGCGGGCACGTGGCCGTCACAGACGGGCAGAAGAGCCTGTTTGCCGTCGTCATCGAACCGGAACCCAAGCCGCACTTGAAGTCGATTGCCGCAATCGAGCTTGCCAAGCCGATCGTCGCGCCTCTTGCCGCGGCCGGCAACATGGTATTCGCCGTCGATGAAGCATCCGTTGTTTCCGCCTACGAGTTGCCCGACCTCGAGCAGCGAGGCCAGTGGCCGCTGGACAGCCTGCGCGTTTGGGGACCGGTTCGCGTCGGCGACCATGTCCTTCTTGCCACCGAAGCCGGCAAGTTGCTGTGCTTCGATGCGGCGGCGAAGCTGTGCTGGCAAGTGGCCCTGCCCGACACTCCCCTGGCAGGTGCAACCGTGCTCGATGACGGCCATCTCCTGCTGGCAACCGCCAACGGAACCCTTTGGCGCATCGATGCGGGCGATGGGCGCGAATTGGGCCGGATCGAATTGCAGCGCACCCTTGGCACCGCCCCCGTGCCGATTGGCCGGGAAGTGCTGGTCGGCGGGCGATCCGGGAGCCTCTATCGGGTGAAGGTGCCCTAATGAGCAGTGCATGTTTCCTGATCGCCTGGATGCTCGCGCCCGCCGCCCCGGCCGAACTGCCGCTGTTCGAGCATGAGCCGTTTGATCGGATTACGCTCAACGCGGCTAACGACGGCGCGATCCTGGAAGTTGAGCCGCTCGAACTTCCCCAGCGGAGGCTGCCGGAGAATCCCAAGCCGGCCGATACGTTGCGGGTTCGCCTGCTTTCGCGTCCCGGGGTGGAATATGAAGTGCCGTGGCAAGCCATCGAGAAGGTCGAACTGTTTGAACAGATGGTTCTGTCGGCGGCCGAACGACTGGTGGCCGACGGAGAGCTTGAGGAGGCATACGACTACTTCGCATTCCTCCAGCAGAACTACGACAAGCTGCCCGGCCTGGCCGAAGCAATGGAAACCTACCTGTACGAAGAGGCCAAGGCAGCCCACCGCGCCGGTCGGTTCGATCTGGCGTTGGCAATGCTCAGGGAAACCTATAGCCGGAATCCGCAGCGCGAGGGACTCGATAAGGCCATGGGGCTGGCCACCAGCAAGCTGGTGGACGACTATGCCGAGCGGCACGACTATGCGGCGATCCGAACCCTGATTGCCAACCTGGCCGAGTGGTTCCCGGGCCACGAAGTGGCCTCCCGGTGGGAGGCACGCCTGAAGGGTCAAGCTGAGAAACTGCTTCAAGAGGCTCGTTCCGCCGTTGCACAGCAACGTTACGGCGAGGCATCGCGGCTGTGCCGCAACGTGGCCGCCGTTTGGCCCGACCTGCCCGGGGCGAAGGACCTGGCCGAGGAGGTCCACGGGCAATATCCGCGAGTCGTCGTGGCGGTCTTCGGCCACGCCGCACCGGAAGACTGGTCCGTTCTTCAGCCAGACGCCGATGGTTCCCGCGAAACGGCGCAAGCCGGGAACATGGAGGTCTCCCAGCCAAGGCCCTCAAGCCTTGTCGACTGGACCGCGCGCCGCGCGGCGCGCCTGTCGTATCGGACACTCATGGAGCTTGTGGCGCCGGGCACCGATGGCGGCCAGTACATGTGCCCCCTGGGCCGATTTGCGGCCGAGGAATTGGGGCGGCGGTTGGTCTTCGAACTGCGCCCGAATATGGCTTGGTCGAGCGGCCCGGAGACTCTGACCGGGTACGACGTATCACGGCGTTTGCTGTGGCTGGCCGAGAGGAGCAGTCCGGGCCGTCAGCCGTTCTGGGCCGATCTGCTTGCCGGCGTGAACGTGGTGGCGGTCTATCGTACCGAGGTCGAACTGCGTCGCGTCCACATGCGTCCGGAGCGGCTGCTGCAGACCATTGTGCCCCCCATGACGTGGCCCGGCCCGCCCGCGCCGCTGCCCGCCAACGGCCCCTACCGGCAGGCAAGCCGTGAAGACGACGAGGCGGTCTTCACGGCCAATGAGCGATACCATGCCAGGGAGATCGGGCAACCGGCTGAAATCGCAGAGCAGGTTCTCGAACCGGCCCGGGCTGTTGCGAAGCTTCGCGCGGGTGCGATCGACGTGATTGACCGCGTTGTCCCGTGGATGCTTCCGGAACTGCGGGAAGAGGCATCGCGGGACGGCGCTGTTCTTGATGTGAAGCCCTACGCATTCCCGCTGGTGCATTGCCTGGTTCCAAGTCCCCATGGCGGTCTCGTTTCACGGCGTTCGTTCCGGCGGGCGCTCGTCTACGGCATCGACCGCGAACGCATTCTGGCCCGCCTGGCGGCCGACCGTGCCACACCGGGCTGCGAGGTTGCCGATGGTCCGTTCCCTCGCGGTTACGCCAGGGATCCCGAGGTTGTGGCTCGGCCATACGAACCCCAGCTTGCCGCCGCGCTGGCGAACGTCGCTCGCCGCGAGCTGGTTGCCCTGGCGGCGCTCGACGGCCCGCAGCCGCCCGACGCGGGGGCGGGTGATGCGCCGACGGGCGCCGAGGATGCTCCACCGGCAAACGGTAACGAAGCCAAAGCGAAAGCCGGCGACTCGCCGAAGGACGCGGCTGCCGCGCCGCTTGTTCTTGCGCACCCGGCCAATCCGATTGCCAATGCCGCCTGCAGTCTGATTCAGCGGCACCTTGCGGTCGTCGGCATCGTCGTCGCGCCTCGCCCGCTAAGCTCCGCCGAGTTTGCCGGGGCCGAACGGGGCCGGTTTCCCGAGGGCGTGGACCTGCTCTACGTCGAATTGGCCACCTGGGAACCGGTGGCCGACGCCGCGCGGCTCTTCGGCCCCGGCGGGCTGTGTTCGCACGGGAGCGGCTACGTGCAGCTTGGGCTCCGGCGACTGGCCGATGCCGCCGACTGGCCGGCGGCTCGCGCGGCGCTGAATACCATTCACCGCGCCGTGCATGACGAAGTGAGCGTTATTCCGCTATGGCAGCTCACCGAGCACTTCGCATACCGCAGGGAGCTTCAAGGCTTGACCACCGAGCCTGTTACGTTGTACCAGAACGTCGAGGATTGGCGACCGGTGTTTCGCTTCGCTTCCCCTTGAGAAGTCCGATGGCAGTCCCATTTCCAAAGTCGCGCAGGGTGGGTGGTTCCGGCTGTCTCAGCAGCCGGGTTCACCCACGCGCGAAACATCCGTCGCAACGCCTGCCTCGCCGCGCGGCCCGCGCCTCTTTGTGCCCCCCGATGCTCCGTGTCGTTCTTGCCTTGGCCACGTGGCTGCTCTTGCCCCCGTCTGCGATTGTCTGCGCGCAATCGGTGTGGGAGCTTACGCCGTACCGTGTTCGCCTCTTGGTTAGCGCATCGAATGTGCCGGAACTGCACGGCGTTTCCGATCGACTTGCCGAGGAGCTTCTGCCGCGTCTGGAAAACCTCCTCGGCGCAGCATGGCAAATCGAGGTCGCGCCGGCCGGGCGACTGCTTCCTTTGGCGACTCGCAACATCTGGCAGCTTCCCGCCGACGCCATCGACGTTGCGATCCTGCCCGAGGCGTGGGTGAAGCCCGACGTCGACAAGCTCCTTCTGCTGCACATCGACTTGGCAGCCGACGGCTGGCGGGTCGATGTCCGCGAATGGGACGCCGCCACGTGGCGGCTCGGGCCGGTACTGGCGTATCCCGTCCGGCAGCCGGCGAAGCTTCTCGATACGGCGGTGCTCGCGCTGCTGGAAGCGTTCCGCCCATTGGCGCGAATTGAGCGGGTCGGAGCCGACGACGGCGGACAGGTTGCCGTGCTCCGGCTTCGCGCCGGCGGGCTGCCCATGCGGGATCCCGAGTTGCGGTTGGCGCGTGCAGGGCAGATGTTCTCTCCGATCATTCGCATCAATGACCGGGAAGGCCGGCTCCGGCGCGACGCCGACGGCAACCCCGTGCTGCCGCAGCCCGTGCCGTGGACCTTCCTGGTGGCCGAGAGCGTCAGCGCGGCCGAGGCTTCGTGCCGCGTGCAGAGCGGGCTGGGCGCACCGCTTTCTGCCAGCCGGCGAGGTCGCATGGAGCAGCTTGCCCTGGGAGTCGTCCCTCGCCCCCAGCCGACGCGGCTGACCCTGCTCGCCCGCCGCGAACCTCGCGAACCGATCGCAGGTTACGAGATATTCATCCAGCGGCCCGGCGAGAAGGTCACGAAATTCATCGGCCTTACCGACCGGACCGGCAGTATCGAGGTGGCCCCAGCCGGCACTCCGCTGGCGATCCTTCTGGTGCGCAGCGGCCAGCAGTTGCTGGCCCGGTTGCCCATGGCTGCCGGGTTCGCCGCGGAGTTGACCGCCTACGTGCCCGACGACACGCAACGCCTCGAGGCCGAAGCCTTCGTCACCTCGCTGCAGGAGCAGTTGGTCGACGCGGTCACCCGGCGGGAGGTCTTGCTTTCGCGGGCGGAGGCGCAGCTCGACGCAGGGCGCGCCGACGAAGCCAAAGAGCTGCTCTCGCAGTTGCGGCAGCTTCCCGACCGCGAAACCCTGCGCCGGCGGCTGGTCACGCGGCAGAGCCAGCTCCGCTCGTCCGATCCCCACGTACAGCGCCAAATAGCCGCCCTCTTCAGCGACACTTCCAAGCTTCTGGACAACCACCTCGATCCCGCCCCGGTCGAAGCCCTTTCCCAAACACTCGCCCGGCAAGCCTCGCGAAAGCAGGAGTCGCCCGCTGCGCCGCCGGAGTAGTGCCGGGCGCCGCTGCCGGCGGACCTGTTCATGAGGCCATCCCCGTTCACAGGTTTCGGCCGGGCGCCAAGTCCCCGTGAGCAAACCAAGCATCGCCAACCATGCCGCGCCAAACCGCTGCATTCCCAACTCCCCCCACATCCTAATCGTGGCAGCGTTTCCCGTCAGGGCTCTCCAGGTCAGAGACATCGACCCCCCCCGAATTTCCCGCCCGCCCCCGGGGGTTGGCCGACTATTCGTTGATTCGCTGATCTTGACATAAGTCGTTGCCATTAAACGGTTTCCGCCACATTCGCGACATCCGGCCCCCGGCTGCCGCCGGAGGCAAAAACGGTCGTAAACCTCTATGGCGCAATACGTTCCGAATTGTCGCCCAGTATTCGACGCCCACTGTTCGTTTAATGGGAGATGGGAGATGGGAGTTGGGGGGGGAACGTGTCGGGGCCGCCTGGGCGTCCTGCTTCCTGACACCTGACACTTGGTTCCCGCCTGACCCCTAGCACCTAGCAACTAGCAACTAACAACTAGATTTTTGGCTGGCAGTCTTCCGGTTTTCCACATTCACCCCTCCCGTCCAACCCCCCATCCGCGCGGCATTACTGACACCTGAAACCTGACACCTTCTTCCCTCCCAGCTCCCGCCCGTGAGTGGACGCATGTACATATAGCTGAGTTTAGCAGATCGGCCACCGGACTGCAACCCGCAAAAACAGGCCACCGGCAGATTGGTAGGTGGGAGGGAAGTTGCCAGCCCGGATTATTCATCACGCGAGCTGCCGCCTGCTTTGGGACCATTTGGGGGCGTTTTCTTAGCGGAGCGGCGCGAGCCGCCCGGTTTTCCCACTGTAATACTGGACGGCTCGCGCCGTGCCGCTACAAAGTAAAGGGCATTGGGCTAGCACCCAGCGGCTAATGAATAATCCGGACTAGTTGCCGGGGAAGGTTACGCCACAATCCCGAAGGGACGCGCCTAATCCAGCCCGGGGTGGAGCCGGCGCGAGGCACGAGCGAGGCGCAACCCCGGGTTGGAGGACCAACGCAACGCAAAAGCCCGAAGGGCTGGCCCTAATCAGAGGATGCAACATGACTGGCCAGCTACCGTCAACGACGCACACCCCCTCCATATTCTCCCTCTGGCCGCCTTGCCGTTTCTGACACCTGACACCTGACACCTGACACCTGACATGACTGGCCAGCTATCGCCCCGGCTCGTGGGGGTACTTCACCCTGACGATAGGGTCTGATAGGGTCAATGTGTCGTGTCGGCGCAGCACCGCCCGCTCCGGCCCCCCCCGAACCCGTTTTCCCCCATCATGAACGCTCCGCCAGAAATACGCCAGCTCGTCGAGCGGTTCCAACTGCACCGCGACGCCTACCGGTCGGCCCAGTACAACGAAACGCAGGTGCGCCGCGAGTTCGTCGATCCGTTCTTCAAGGCGCTCGTCGAGGAGGGGACCGGGCGATGAAGCTACCGAGAGACGTCGTCATCGCAGAAGAGAAGCTGACCCGGTACCAATACTAAGGCGGAAAACGTCGGTGGGGGCCGGTTGACAGCGGCGGTGGTGGGTTCCAGAATGGGGGGTATCCAATCGCCGAGTATTTGCCCCCACCGCCCGCACCCGAGCCGGTGCGCAACGAGCCGGGCGCGCGGAACGGTACCTCCCGGCAACGAGCGTGGCGCATGAGGAGCCGCAAGGACGTTCGTGACAAGGCGCACGGGATGGTCCGGTCGTTTGGCGGCGGCCTTCGAGAGTGGCGTAAATTTCGAGCCGAACAGGATTGCTCCCGGCCCCTTCCCCGACACTCCCTTAGACCCATTGCGGCTGGTTGGGTTCCGGGCGCGGGGGGACCGGTTGTTCCATGCCGCAATTCTACACCGCCCGCCAAGGCCCTTGTCAACCCGCCCCCACCGGCGCGTTTCCACAGCGGGGTTGGCGGGTTGCCGGGCTTGCCCCGGCCGGTTTGGTGACTGGCCGGGCACAACCGGACCCGATTCGCCCGATGCCCTGGCCCGGTTCGGCCGCCAAGGCGGCCGAACCGAGCCAGGGAGCCGAGAGGTCTTCTGAAGTTCGCTTGTAGCCGGCCAGTCACCCGTCCTCCGGGGCAAGCCCGGAGGTGAGCACGCGGTTACAGGACACTTTGAGAACACTTTGGGTCAGACCGGGATCAGGGATTAGCGAGCCGTCTTTCCAGCCCTTCAGCAATAACCCGCCCGTGCGCTGGCCCCGACTCTTTCAGTTGGTTCTCTTTCGAGTACTGCCCCAGCTCAGGGAATGTACAGCCTTCCTGTGCCCCGCAATGCTTCGATATCAATCAGCTTCACCATCAACCCTTCCACTGCCGTTTCGATGTAATCGCGATCGAACTTAAGTCTTCGCAAATCGGCGAAGGTGAGCACCGGCAGGCTGCGGGGTTGGTTGCGTTCCCGGATAGTCACTTCCAGGGAATCGGGGCTCTCGGCATTGCGATTTCCGGTTAGCAAGACGATTTCGTTTTCTTGACAAGCGGTCCAGATGTCCGCGTCGGTCGAATCCGGCTCGAGTCCGAGGTCGGAAAACGTGCATAGCTCGATCCTCAGTTCATTCCATAACTCACCCCATTCTCCCTCCCGGCAGCGCACAAGCACGGCGGAAGCCAGGCCTTGAATGTCCTGATCGCACATGATTCTGATCATGACGGCTGCTTCCGTTGCTCATGCAGCCGTCGGTGCAGTTTTTCACGGTTGTGGCGTAATCGCTGCTCGACCCATTCGGGATTTCCTTGGCGAATGGCCCGGCCGATCTTCGCATACTGCTGCTCCACCTCTTGACGGTGGGCCTCGATGTAGTCGATCGCCGCCTGCACCTGGCGCGACGACAGGCCGAATGATAAGGCGATATCGTCCCGGTTGTCGCCTGCTCGGTAGAATTCCCAAATATGGTAGACTGTTATCCGGGTCCCTGCGATCTCCGGACCACGTCCTCGATCGATAATTTGTGCGTCCGGCATGATGTTCCCAGTAGCTATTTCGGAGCGGATTGCCCTCTGAAACTATTATACCATCGGCCTGCGGGTGGCGTCGACTTCTTAGCGCTCCGCCGGCCCGTGTTGCATGATCGAGCGGAGGGCTTCGTTGACCGACTGATCGGTCGGAAAGGCGACGCGGACGTCGGGCGCCAGTAGCACGAGGTTCGTGCCCGCTCGGTATTGGTCGAGGTACTTGCCGCGCGGGAGGCGCCCGGGAGGCGGCGGGAGGCGGCGGGACATCCAGACTGCATCCTGTACCCTCGATACTATACCGTCGACGGCCGAACGGGGCAAGATGGGGACGGATTGGCTGGATTGGGGTGGTGAGAGGTGGGCGGTTGCGCGAAATGGCACAAAATGAGCGCAAGCGGCGCGCGGAAGGGGCGAAGGGAAGGGAAAAGGCGGTCGTGGGGGACGTGGTTGGGCGTTAGCCGAAGGCGGCGCGGCTGTGGGCGAGGCCTTGGAACCAGTGCTTGCCGGCGGTCGAGGCTGCCTGCATGAGGTGCTCCACCCGACCTGCCGCGCGATGGAACCAGCGGCCGAAGTTCTTCACGCTCGCAACCCACATCTC
>JAVEUP010000260.1:0-8759 GCA_034005525.1 Thermoguttaceae bacterium
AGGGTATCCAGGACATCCTCGCACTATAATGGCGCATGCCGGCTTGCCAGGAGGCGCTCCGGGCCGATATAATAATGGGTGAAGGGCAGGAGTTCCCCGGAGTAGGGGGAATTTTGCTGCGCCGGCAGTGGCGGAGCAAGGAAGGGGGTTCGCAATGGTTTCCCTCAGCCGTCGAATGGGTGGAGTTCGCAGGCGTCGTGCCATGCCGATTGCCGTTCTTGACTGTGGTCATCCACACAGTGTGGACCGGCAGCAAGGTGGCGGAGCAACCGGCGTTCTGCCGAGAACCGCTTTGCTCGGGTACGTTGCCGCCTTTCTCGTCATGGCTTGTGCCAACGCGGCGGCCTTCGCTCAACAGACAACGATCAGCACCCCTTTCCAGGGTACCAATACCAGCTTCTTCGAGCAGATCGGCACGCAGTGGGGAGTCAAGGGACCGAACTTCTTCTTTCAGTTTGGCGGTCCCGGAATGGGGCAGCCGGTCTTCGGCAACCCGGACCCCGGCGCCGGCATCCGGGGCGGTTGGGCATGGAATTCCGGTCCTTGGAGTGGGCACTTCAATTTCATCGCAGCGCAGGGTAGCCGCAGCAGCCTGGTTTCGCAGACTCCCAGCATTACCTTGCCCAACGGTGGAACGGGTTATTTCTCCGATACCTCGCAGAGCCCGTTTGTGATCAGCTACATCCCGGTAGTCGGCGGCGCTCCACAGCTTCCCTATGGCTACCCGATGGTTCCACCACCCGGGTTTGGGTTTCCTTACCAAGGCGTAGGGCCTGTATACTCGGAACAGGGCAACCCGCGGGTGCAGGCCATGCTTCGCGCAAGGGCGGAGGGCGAGCAGCCGCCCGATCCTGCTCCACCGCCCGCTCCCGCTCCACCGCGCGGGCCGGCGCCGGAGTTGGCTGAACCGGAGCGCGCGCCGGTAGCGGCGGCGCCCGAACGGGCGAGCACGGCGGCAGCCGCGGCCCCGAGCGTGGCCGAGGCGCGGCTTATGCATCAGCAGGAACAGGCGGCGGCCAATCGCGAGGCCGCGCAACTTCTGGAGCGCGGAATCACTGCGGAAGAGGCCGGCAAGCCCGGCGTGGCCCGCGTCTACTACCAAATGGCCGCCCAGCGAGCTGAAGGCGACCTGCGCGAACAGGCGGAAGCCCGGCTCAACGGGCTTACTCCGCAGTAAGAGCCCGCGAATAAATAACTCCTTCGCGAGCCCTAACCTGACGGCGGGCTACCGGAGTTTCTTCTCGCGCAACAAGGCGTCGGCCCATTGGGCGTCGGACGGTTCCAACTTCGGCATCGGGTCGGCACGGTAGTCCAGTCGATGGTAGCGCCCGTCCCGATAGCAGGCGTCCAGAAGCGGCTGTAATTGCAGGGCCACGTCCTTGTCGGTCGGCCGCAGGGGAATGGGGATGTTCGGCAGCGGCTCCCGCAGCGACACCGGATACAACTCGAAGCGGCCCTTTTCCGTTGCCCGGACAATACAAATCAAATACGGCGTCCGGCACGGCTCCGGCAACCACGCCTGCGGAATGGCCAGCACGAACTCGCCTGTCCGAATCAGGTCGATTTCCACCAGGTTCACGCCGGCACGGATTAGCTCCTGCTGCTTGCGTGCGTAAAGCTCCGGACCGGCCGTTCCAGCCTTGTTTGCCGGGCTGAGGAACTCGATGACCGTAATCAGCCGGCCACCTTGGGTCGTATCGACAATCTCCACTCGCCGCTGGGTCTGCGGCTCGTCAGCCACGGTCACGACATACGGCTCGGCCAGCGTGATGGTCGCCACGCCGCCCTCGACCGACGGCTCCAGCGGCCGCTCGATCACTTGGACATCGGGGTAGATGGTCCGGGTCCAATCGTCGGCCAGCACGGTCACGTCCTCCTCAACGAGCGCCTGGAGTTCGTTGGGCAGTCGCGCGTTGAGTTGGTTCGAGGCGTATACAATCAGGCGGGTGTGGATATCGCCCCAGTGGGCTTCAAGGTAGGGGTCCATGCCGGGAAAAGGGCTTTTCATTGTCGGGTTTCTCACGCCGGTTGTGAGGGAACGGAGGCAGACACCCCTATTATACCAGACCACTTCGCGGATGGAACGTCCCTGAGGCACGTGTGTATGGCAAGATCTTCTGGCATGCTTGGCTCAGAACTTCCATCACATGGAAGTTGCGGTTTACACACCCTGCTCACCTCCGGGCCCGCCCCGGAGGATTCGTGACTGGTCGGCTACCCACCGCCGTTTTTCGGAGGAACCCTCATGCTTCCCGCGCCGCCCCGGCCGCCGCCAAAGCGGCGGCCGGGGCGGCGCGGGAAGCGAAGTGCGTCACGCGTGCGCCCTGTAGCTGGCCAGTCATCAACCCGGCCGGGGCGAGCCCGGCGGGGACACGCTCGCCGCAGGCATCCGCACGCGTTCAGAATCGCCCTTTTGCCTTTGCCAGAGAATCTTGCCGCACACAGGCACGTGCCACCCGACCGCTAGCCGAAAGCCGATCCCATCCGTTAGAATGGACCCACTCGCTTGGATCCCCATGACACGTTTCGAGACCTTCGCCGACGACCTCCGCAACCTCGACCGCGCGCTGCACTCGCTTGCTCCGGCCGCGGCGGCGGTGGGCGTTGCGCCGCCGGCGGGACAGGAGTGGTACGAACTGCTTCGACGGCGCTTGCTGCCGCAACTTGAACTCCCACCCGTGCTCATCGCGGCCGTCGTGGGCGGCACGAACATTGGCAAGTCGGTCCTGTTCAACCATCTTGCCGGCGAAGTGGCCAGCGCGGTCAGCCCGCTGGCCGCGGGCACGAAGCACCCCGTCTGCCTCGCGCCGCCGGGGCTTGACGATCCGGAACTGCTCGGCCGGCTGTTCCAGGCCTTCCAACTGCATCGATGGACCTCGCCCGACGAGGCCCTGGAGGAGTCGCCCGAGGACCGGCTCTTCTGGCGCACCGGCCCGCAGATGCCGGAACGGCTCCTGCTGTTGGACGCGCCGGACGTCGACAGCGACGCCGAGGTGAACTGGCAGCGTGCGCGGGCGATCCGGCAATCGGCCGACGTTCTGTTGGCCGTGCTCACGCAGCAGAAGTACAACGACGCGGCAGTGAAGCAGTTCTTCCGGGCGGCGGTCGAGGCCGACAAGCCCGTGGTCGTCTTGTTCAACCAGGTCGACCTGGAGGCCGACGCGGCGTACTGGCCGGCCTGGTTGGCCACGTTCTGCCGCGAGACCGGCGCGGAGCCGGAGTTGGTCTACGCGATTCCACACGATCGCCGCGCGGCCGAAGAGCTTCGGTTGCCGTTCTTCGCAATCGGCCCGGATGGTTCAAGACCTCTTGGCGAGCCGGCCGATTTACGCGAGGAACTGGCGGCGCTGCACTTCGATGCGGTCAAGGTGCGGACGTTTCGCGGCGCCTTGCGCCGGATACTCGACCCGGAACACGGCGTGGGCGGCTATCTGCATCGACTGCGGATGGCTTCCGGGGATTACGAGGCCTCGGCCCGCGCGCTGCAAGCCTCCGAGCTGGCCCGCCTCGCCTGGCCCACTCTGCCGGCCGGCGTGCTGGTCGATGAGATCCGACGATGGTGGCATTCGACGCGCCGCCCCTGGTCGAAACGAATCCATGCGTTCTACCGGACCTTGGGCCGGGGGCTCACATGGCCGGTTCAAGCCGCACGCAATGCGGTCGCCGGTCCCGCCCCCGATCCGCTCGAGACCTTCAAGGGCCGCGAACGGGAGGCCATTCTGGCGGGTGTACGGGACATGTACGACCAGTTGCAGCGGCTGGCCAGTGCCGGAAACGACACGCTCCGACCCCGGCTCCAGAAGCTCCTTGCCGGCAGCAGCCGCGCCGATCTGCTCAAGCGGGTGACCGCCGCGCACGATCAACTGCCGGCGGTGGACGACGACTATCGGACGTTCTTGCGTACGGAACTCGACGCCTGGCGCGAGGCGAATCCGAAGGCCGTGCTCATGCTCCAGTCGTTGGACCAGGCATGGGCGCTTGCCCGCCCGACGATCACGGTGGCACTGGTAGTCAGTAGCTGGGGTGTGGCCGACGTACTGGTGGGGCAGGCCGGCCACCTCGCCGGAGAACTCGCAACCGAACTGGCAGTGACCGGCGGATTGACCGGCGGCGGGGAGGCGATTGTCAGCGGCACGACGGAGGGAGTAGGCAAGGCGGCTGCGAGATTATTTTCGCGGCTGCAATCGCAATACGCAAAGAAACGTGCCGCATGGCTGGCCGGCTGGCTGGCCGATGAACTGCTGGGCGGCTTGCTGCACGAACTGCAGCGCGGCGCCGCAGTGACCGACGACGCCGCTTTCAGCCAGGTGGTTGCGTGCTCCGGCCGGCTCCTTGCGGCCTTGACGCCCGTTGCCGACCATTGACCGGATTCAGGAATCCGAGTTTTCCATGGGCGACAGGACGGGATCGAGGAACCGCCCGCCGCTTTCGTACCAGCCTTTCTTTGTGAACCGGCACCAGGTCAGATCGATCAAGAAGCCCATCCACTGGCCGCCGACCGCTTGCAGCGAGGCGATCATCCGCCGGTGGGGCAACGGCTTCGGGTGGAAGAAGCCGAGACCGCGTTCCGACAGGTGCTTGCCCACGACGACAATCGTCTCGCCTTCCGGAGTCACACCGTCCTCGCCCACCGGCGTAAGGTGAATCAGGTAGGGGAACGGATAGCGGGTATCGCGCCGCCGCTCGACCATCTCGTGCTTCGGGTACAGGGTGGTCAAGAGCGCCCAGACTTGCGTTCGTACGTCGTCGCTAGGCGCGGCGTTGGGTTCCGGAAGGAGGTCCAATTGCGGCTCAAGTGTCGTCATTTCCATTGGCATAGGCCCTCTGACTGAATGACTGAACTGGGAAGCGGCCCAAGACGAGCCAGCGCGGCCCGAAAACGGCGCGTCGGCAACGTGCTTGAAAGCGTGGGGAAGACGAGTGTCTGGGAAAACCAGCCCCGTGCAGACGGTGCGAACACCGGCCAAACCAAACTTAGGTCACAATCGGTCGCGCGTCAAACGAAAAATGCCGGCGCCTTTGGCAGCCGAGTCCCGCGCAGACCGGCTTTTCGGCGTTTCGGAGAGAAGCCGAAGCGAGAAACCCGGTTTCGCCGCCCGCATCACGGCGCCGAAATTGCCGGCGACTCGCCTGGTTGGCCCTCGTCGTATCGCGCGTCTCCGGCGAACTGCCTGGTCCGCTGATGCTGCACGTGCGCGTAATTAAGCACGAACGGCTCGTACTGGGGATCGATGGCCAACCCTGCCCGGAGCATGGCAATTGCCTCGTCCAGTTGCTTTGATTGCCCCAGTGCAATGGCCCAATTGTTCAGCGTTGCCAGGAGGTTTCCCCGGGCGGTCTGGTTGCCCGGATCCAGATGCAGGGCCTTGGCGTTGGCTACTGCGGCTTCCGCATAGCGGCCTTCCGCCAGCAGGTCGACACCCCGGTTGTAGTACACCATGGCAACCAGGCCAACGCTGGAAACCTCACGCGCGGCGGCCTTGGTGCCGCCGGGCACGGTTCCCAGGGTCTTTCGGACCGACTGTGCTTGCCGTTTCGGATCGTGCATCAGCCGGAACCATGCGGCGCACGTGGTCTCGACGTCGAGCGGCCCATCCGGCAGATGGACCCGGCTCATGGCGTGTCCCGGCATCTCCAAGGCGCACACGTCAAAGCCGGATGCCTGGGCCAGGCATTGAAACAGCACCGAAGCACTGACACAGTTGAACCGCCCGTCGTCCATCGTGACACGCAGATCGGTACACTCGGTCCGGTAGCCGCCATGCAGAATTCGGGTGTGAAGAAAGTCGAAGACCGCTTCAACCTCTTTGCGACTCCTCTTTGGGTGGGGCCGAGAACCTTTCAGTTCTGCGACGAATTCGTCGAGTCGCCGCTGGTAGTCGTCCAGCGTTTCCGGCGAGTTAACCCCGCTTGCTGCGAGTGCGGCAACGAGCAAGGAGTGTTCGTCCAAGCGGCCATCAGACACATCGGCAAACAGGCGGCGTTCCAGGGCATTCAGCGAGCCGAGGGCCAAAGCCTGGGAGCCCCCTCGCTGCAACGTGGCCACTGTTTCGAGCGGGTCGGGATCGAGCACCGGCTGGGACGCTGCTACGTCCGGGGCCGAACCCGATGTCAAAGCAGCCGCACATGCCAGGCTGACCGCAGCTACGATAAGCCCGAAACGTCCAATGTGATGGATTGTATGTACCGCGCGCGTGCCGGGGAGCGCCGGGCGCCAAGCCCAGGCCGGGCCGGCGAGAAGCTTGGGGGAGTGTATGCCGAAGGATGCCACGGGGTATTCCGAAGATGCGGATCGTATGGGTCGCGGGCACTCTCCCCGCAACGTAGGAACGAACGGTCAAGGAAAGTATGCGCTGCGTTCCTGCAACGATCCCACCGTGGCAACCCGGAAGAGGCCGGCCTACCTCTCCAGGTGGTCCCGTTATGCCGAATGGGCGAATTGAGACACCGAAACGTTACCTCGGACCGCCGGCCCGGGCTCGGCTACACATGTTGACGAGTTGCTCCAGGGCGTCTCGGATGACCTTTTCCGGCTCTCCGCCGCCCAGGAATCGTTCGAGCCGAGCGGCCGCGGGCGAGATGTCTTCAAACCCATAGCTGCCCGCGGCTCCCTTAAGTTGGTGTGCCGTCCGCCGCAGCCCTTCCCAGTCGCTGGAGTTATACTGCTCCACCAACGTCTGAACGCGGTTGGGCATTTCATCGACGAAGAGTTCGACAATCTCGCTCAGGTCAGGGTCGGTACCGAAAGTCGAGTAGAGGCAATCGGCAGGGTTCTTTTCGCAAGTCGTGGAAGCCATTCGATTCCGCTCCTGTATTGCGGTGTGGTCGTGAATAACAGCCAAACAAACCTAGCTTACAGTCCTGATGAGGGTTGGTGGTAGACGCAACCCTCGGCGGGCAAACACACGAGGACCCGGCCGTGCGTGTGAAACGGGGTCCACAGCAGCCGGAAAGCCTGCCGGCACAATCTCCCTATAAGGAATGATACGCACTGCAGCAAAAAATACGTCAGAAAAACTCGACAGGCGGCAGACTGCAAGCTAGGGTTCCACGGGCCCCTTCGACGCGGCTTTGCGCGCCGTGAGGGTACGGCTATCAGATGGAGGGCTTCGGCGTGAACTGTGAAAAGGCCATTCTGCACATTGACGACGATCCGCAGGTAACCCGGCTCGTCGCGGCGCGTCTCCGTTCGCACGGTTACCAGGTCACTTCCCTGAATGAGCCACGCACGGCCCTTCGCGAGTTGATGCAGAATCAATGGCGCGTGGTGCTCCTGGACATTGACATGCCCGGGATAAGCGGGCTCGATCTACTCCGCGAAATCAAAGCCTACGATGGCGGTATTCAGGTTATCATGCTTACAGGGGTCGTATCGATGAACGCCTTGCTCCAGTCATTCCGTTGCGGGGCAGAAGCGTGCCTGTTCAAACCCTTCAGCGACGATCGGCCTCTGCTGGACGCCCTGGAAGACGTCTTCCGTAAGATCGACCGCTGGTGGGCCGCGCTGGAAGAACTCTCGCAGCGACGGTGTGAGGAGCACACCGTGACGGTCGGCTGAGGGCCCGCGATAGGTGTAGCCCGCGTTAGCCCGGTTTACTCATGACGATGTAGGGTGGTGACCAGCAAGCCAAGACCCTGGTGGGCCTTCGGTCGCTTGGCCGGGCCTGCTTCCAGCGCACGGCGTGCAAACCACGTTGGGCATGGCTTGCGCAGGCCCACCAAGGACTTACGCGACCTTGTCCCTACGTCAATAACCCGGATTAGCGACCGGTTGGCGAGCAAAGAAGCGGATTGCTTCTCCCTGCATTGCCTATCATGAATAGCCTGGGCTGTTCACGCAGAATGGGTTGATAGCACGCGGATTCTTGTCTCTCGTTCTGCACCCGTTCGAGAAGAAAAGGGAGATATTGCCCTTTCGTCAGCGGGGAGAATTTGGTAGTAACTCCCGCCACCGTTTGTCGAAGCCCCGTGAGTTTTCTCTATTTTCCGCCTTTTCTCTGGAATCACAACCTCTGCGTCGGGGATATCGCCCATGAAACGCATTATGCTCCGTATTGGGGCACTTGGAACGGTCGTTGCTCTCGGCCTGATTGCCATCGCCCAGGCTCAGCGCGGTCACAGTCTTGATGCCGATACGGCATCCAACGCAGCGACGGACGAATCCCCCGATAGCGACGACGGGCGTCCCATACCTGGGGCACAACAGGCTTCGCAGAAGAACCCGTTGCGTGAAGATAGTCCGGAAGCGGCGGCCAAAGCCCGCGGGAATGACCGACCATTTCTGGAGCCTCCGCTGACTGGGCGGATTCCCAATGGTGCACCGCCCACTGAACTTTCCGAAAGCCGGCCGGCTGATCCCTTTGCCCGACCGCCCGGCGACTTCGTGGTGCCGGCGGCAGGCGACGTTCCAAACGGGAATCCGGCTTTGCTCGCATCACATGCCGAGCAGCCGGCGCAAGCCCCCCCCGGAATGCAACTGGCCGACGCATCGGGCCAGTCTCTGCGGCCATATCCCAGCAGTGAAGGCGATCGATTTCCTGCGCTGCGTCCGCCGGAAGAGGATGCGAATCCGTCCGCAGAGCCTGGTCCGCGACTGGGAGCGGCGCTCTCCGAGGACCCGCCGGCAAGAGCACCCACCGACCCGCCTGCACGCCAGCCAGAGCCGGCGCAGCTCCCCCCGATCGATCCACTGCCGGCGACTCCCCCTGATGGGCGGTTGGTTTCCGATGAAGGGACCGCACGCGGTGCGGGCTCGCCCG
>JAVEUP010000066.1:0-36757 GCA_034005525.1 Thermoguttaceae bacterium
GCAAATCGCATGCCCCAGGTCCCAGGGTAAGTTGGCAACCGAGAGCGCCCCGGCCAGGCACACCGCCCATATCGTCAAGCCGAGCAAGGTTCGTGCCAGGGAGAAGGTCATCGCCGCGTTTTTCACCTCTTCTCACACACCGCCAATAACTGTTTCCCGAACCAGCGCATCGTGGGGATGTACCGGCATTGATCGAGCAGGTCCATGCAGTTGCTCACCAGCAGGAGCCAATACCACCACAGGAAGTCGCCCTTGGACGGCTGATAGCAGCATGAACCCATGACGGAAGCCCTCGCTAGCTTTTGTCTACCAAACGCAGATCGGGTCAGGGCCATCCTACTCGGCTGCCAGCACGTCGTATAGCGCCAGCGCCAGGTTGCGGCCGGCGTCCAGCAGCCGCTCGCGGGTCCAGCCGCCGGGCTCGTACACGTAAGGGTAGGTTACACTCAGCCCTTCTTCGCTTGCCGCCCACAGCGAGAGCTTTCCCGGCGGGCCGCTGCCGACGTTTCGTTTGAAGGCATCGGGCGGGCCGCAGCGGAGCACGTCCGGCTCGCGCCGCATCAAGGCAATCGCATAGTCGTTGATTCGCGCTTCCATAAGCGGGGAACGCCAGTTGGCCGGCTCTTGCGGGCCGTGCATGTCCCAGAGATAGTCGGCATGCCCTCCGGTATCCTTCTTCATGGCTGCGGTCATCGTGTCGACTGTCGAGAATTTACCCTTTGTCGTCCAGACCCGGTTGTGGTCCTGTTCGCCGGCGGCATAGAGTTCCGGGTTGCCGCGTTTGCGCATGTTGGTTTCCGCGTTCGGGTCCGGCGCGGCTTTCAGGTCGATTCGATGCACTGCCTGGTAGCGGCCTTCCGGGTTGATGTCGGGATAAACGTAGAAGATCGCCTTCCTACGCAGGAACACTGCCCGCGGGTCGCTGCCGGCCACGAAGTTCACGGCACCTTCAAGGACCCAACTGCCGGTGAACTCGGTGGAGTGATTCTGGGCAGCCAGCACCATCTTCACCTTCGGGCCGTCGACGTCCGGATCGGTAATCTGGTAGCCGTACATGGGCAGAGAGGGGATTTCCAGGTCGTCGGGCCAGTCGGGAGTCTTCGGCCGGCCGGGCGTCCGTCCGAGCACCATGTGCTCATCGGCGCTTGCCGTCGGGCGGACCCACGGCAGCTTGCCCACCAACTCCGTATGGCGTTTTACCATTTCCGACGTATACGCCGGCACCGGTTCGTCCAGCCCTCGCCATGCCTGGATAATGTAGTAGTCGAAGACCTTCTCGTACTCATAACTGAAGGCATTGTCGTCAGCCAACAGCGCCCGCAGGTCGGGCAGATCGTACACAGTCAGCGCGGCATGGACGGTGTGGACGAGTTGGTCGGACTCCAAAGGATTGCTGACAATCTGCTCGAACGACTCGGGGCCGCCGGCGACGTCGACCGTGGCGAACAGTGCCCGCTCTAACGCCGCGGCGTGCAGGGCGGGAACCGCGACCCGGGCGCCGCGCGCCACAAGATGCAAGGCCGCGTCGTCGCGGGCGAGAGTGCGGGCAACCTGCGCCGCTGTCAGCACGTCCTCGGCCCGCATCGCGACGTAAGAGCGCCCGAGCATGTAGGCCACCGCGACGTTCGCGCCGTCGTGGCCGTTGCGGGGGCCGTACCAATGGTTCTGCGCGCTTTGGGTCTCGCCCAACCCACGAAGGTCCACCGCCAGAACAGCCCTGCCGCCGGCCGCGAGTTTCTCGATTTCCGCCAGCGACGTCTCGCTGCTCTTGCCCTGCTCGTCGAGCCACAACACGACGTCTTTGGGCTCATTGTCGGGGATGAACGCGAGCGCAGGCAGGACGATTCCGGGCTCCGGTTCGATGGCCAGCTTGTCGATCCGATAGCCTTCGCGTGCGATTGTCGCGAGGTGCTTTGGATCGGGCGCCCGCAGCTCTTCCAGTTTGCGGATGCCGGTCACGCGGCGGACCTCGCCGAGCATTTCCTCGGCTCCGCGCTCATGCCACGCGGTTTGGCGCTGCCGGCGGAGCCGTTCCATCAGGTCGTTGTTCACATCGTACACCGACCGGGCACCGTCCAGGTCGAGTACCTGCCCGGTGGGCGTTACTCGGATCTCATCTTCGCTGAGCACCTGCAAGCCCTCAGGTTCGCGCACCTCGCGCTCTTGGCCTGTAAGCCATCGGAGCATCCACGCGACGGTTGCCTCGCGCAGCGGCTGCTGCCAGCCGTGGGGTGCGTTGGTCTCGACCAGGTCGATCCGATCGGCTGCGTCGAGCCGCTCGAAAATGGTCCGGGCCAGGGCAACCGACTGCCGTGTGCCGGCGATGGGGAAGAAGTCTTTCTGCGCGGCGCACACCAGCACGGGCATGGGCGCCCGCATGAGCAGGAAGCCCCAGTGGTCGAGCCCCGCGCCGATCTGGCCGGCCACGTTTTGCTCGGCGTCGCCGGGGACGTCGCCACGTTCCTCCAGCAAGGCCAACCAGTGTTCGAAGTCGGTAATATAGCACGACGGGGCGGCTGCCTTCAGGCGATCTTCGATGCCCATCACGAGCGACGTTTGCGTCCCCCCGCCGCTATTGCCCGCCATTCCCAACCGAGCGGCGTCGATATCGGGGCGTGTTTCGAGGTAGTCGAGGCAGCGGATGGCGTCGTGGATCATGTACTGTGACGTGTTGTTCCCCAGCAGCATCGCTCCGACCCCCAAGGCGTTGTGCGCCTGCGTGCCCCAAACGCGCGGCTTCCCCTGCTCGTCGCGCAACTGGTGGCGTTCGCCCTGGTCGATCGGGTCGAACATGAACGCGGCGAGGCCGTGGAGCGCCATCAGCGCGGCCCCGCGCTGATATACTTCCAGGGCCTTGCCGTTGGCGCTGTGGCCGCATGCCACCAACACCGCGGGATAGGGCGGCTCGTGTCGCTTCGGGTCGGGGAGGAACAGGGCCGCCGTTACGTGAAGCCCCGGCTGCGACTGCAAGAGCACCTTCTCCACGCGGTAGCCGTCTCGCTCGACCGTTCCTGTTACCTGGGCGTTCAGCGGCGTGTCGCGGGCGGGCAGCCCGCCGACCGCGCCGACGAACCACTGCCGCATCGCCTGCTGCCACGTGCGAATGTCCTCCGGGGCGGTTCGGTCGAGCATCTGTTGCCTGTGTTCGGTCAACTGCTCGTTTACCCGATCCAGAAGAAAACGGGGCATCATGCCGGCAGCAGGTGCGTCGTTCACCTGACCGTCGAGCACGGCCAGGTCGGTCTCGTCGGCGAGCGATGCTTGGCGCGGCGATGCCATCACCGCCATGGCCAGCGCAGCAAGTGTCCAGTAGAGGCGGTTCGGGGCACGTCGCGAATGCATTCTCATAACTTGTTCCTGAAGGGTGCCGTGCATGGACTTACAGTTAGACTCGCCAGTCGCTTCGCTGGAGTTCACGCTTTAGCGTGCGAACCGAGGGCGTGGGCCCGCGGCACGCTGAAGCGTGAACTCCAACGACGTATGCCTATCATAAGGTGCGACGAAGTAGGTTGCAATGAACTCCCCCCTTCCAACGAATCCCCGCACTCCAAGGAGGCGCATCGGCCCGGCTCGCGAAGGTTGCAACTTCCTGTCGCCCAGGATATCTTGGTAGCCGGAACGACACTCGGCGCGGGAACGGAGGTGGATATGGGCATTTCAGAAGAAGCGATCAGCCGGCGGGGGTTTGTCGGCACCGGGTTGGCCGGGGCCGTGGCTTGGATGGCGGCGGGTCGGCCGGGATGGGCTCAACAGGCGAGTGAGAACGGACTGGATGCGTTGCTCCAGCGCCCCGTGCTCCGGCGCGGTGTCACCCGCGAGCAAACCTGGCGGTTCGCCCTGGAACGCGTGCCTCTGATGCCCAAAGTGGATTCCGTCGAGCAGTGGGAAGACCATGCGGAACGCATCCGCAGGGAGATGTTCGAGCGGGTGATCTTCGTGGGTGAGGCGCAGAAGTGGCGCGAGTCGCCCCGGCGCGTTGTGTGGAGCGATACGATCCAGGAAGACGGCTACAGGATCCGCAAAGTCCGCTATGAAGTGCTGCCCGACTACTGGATGCCTGCACTGTTGTACGAGCCCGACAACCTTCAGGGGCGCGTGCCGGCCATTTTCTGCGTCCACGGGCACGTGGGTACGGGCGGGGGCAAGGCCCGGCCCGTGGTCCAGTTCCGGTGCATCAACTTCGTCAAACGCGGCATGTTGGCCTTCACCGCCGACTGGCCCGACATCGGCCAGCTTCAGGCGAATTACCGTCACTATCGCGTGCAGCAGTTGGACCTGTGCGGCACCAGCGGACTCGCACCGTTCTACCTGACCCTGGAGCGGGCACTGGAGATCATCCTCGAACATCCCAACACGGACCCGGAGCGGGTGTGCATCAACGGGCAATCGGGCGGCGGCTGGCAAAGCATCTACCTGGGCGCACTCGATAAGCGCGTGACCTTGGTAAACCCGGTGGCCGGCCACGCCAGCCTCCGCACGCGCCAGTTGCGCGACAGCGAACAAGCGCCCAACGACATGGCCACCGTGGCCGACTACACCCATTTCACCGCGATGGTCGCACCCCGCGCCCAGTTGCTCACTTTCAACGCGAACGACAATTGCTGCTACCAAACGCATGAAGCCCTGCCGCCGCTGATGGAAGCAGGCAGGCCGGTTTACGACCTCTACGGCGCGGGGCACCGTCTGCGGGCGCACAACAACATGGTGGTCGATCCCGAGCCGCGGGGCCACAACTTCGGCCGCGAGAACCGCGAGGTGCTCTACCGCATGATCGGCGAACTGTTCATGGACAACGCCCCGCACTTCCCCCGGCAGGACCTCGACGGCGTGGAAGACGAGTTCAAGTCGTACGAGGAGCTGTTCGTCGAACTCCCCGAAGACAACCTCAACTTCAATACAATGGCCCGCCGCGTCATGCAAGGCTTGCCACGCGATGCCGAAGTGCCGAAAGACCCGCAACAGCGGCTGGCCTGGCAAGAGGCCAAACGGCCCCTGCTGCGCCGGATTGTCCGCTTCCACGACTATGATGTGCAAGAGGAGACCGTCGATGAGCAAGAGGCCGGTCAACTGCGCGCGGTCTATCGGCGTCTGAGGATGGGCCGCGATTGGGACGTTCCCGCCGTCGAGTTGATTCCCCCCGGCGCAAAGGACACTGTGGTGCTGCTGGCCGACGGCGGGCGCATCGAGGCGGCCGGGCAAATCGCCTCGCTGCTGCAAGCGCAGCGTCGCGTCGTGGCCGTCGATCCGTTCTACTTCGGCGAGTCGGCACTGGGAGCCAGCGATTACCTGCTGTCGCTGAACGTCAGTTGCTCAGGCGAGCGGCCGTTGGGCATCCAGGCATCGCAAGTCGCCGGCGCGTGCCGTTGGCTGCGCGGCCGCGACAAGCAGGCGCCGACCGTCGTGGGCGTCGGTGAGCGGACCAGCACCATTGCCCTGGTGGCCGCCGCACTGGAAACGCAAGCGATTGCCGGGTTGGAGTTGCACCGGCCGCTTGAGAGCCTCAAACAGATCATCGAGCGCGACACGGTCCTAATGCGGAGCCCGGAACTGTTCTGTTTCGGACTGCTGGAGTGGTTCGACATACCGCAACTGACCGCCCTGGCCGAGCCGAGGCCGGTGACGCGGCATGGCTGAAGGCGGCGGGCGTCCAGCCCCAACACGGCCCTACAGAAGGAAACGCACATGCATGGTTTACCTCTTTCACTGAAATGCTCGCTGCCGGCGCTTGCGATCGTCACGATATGCGGCACGGTTTGCCCCACGGCCGATTTCTCCGAACTCCGGTTCATCGATCCGGACCCCGCCACGGGCACCTCGACGGCCGTGGCCGTTCCGCCGGGCTTCGCACTGGCGCACACCGGGATCATCCTGCCGGTGAATCGCGACGACGAGGTGGTCAACGAGGGCGATGCCGCCGGACAGGCCGCTCGCGTACTGGCCAATGCAAACTGGGCACTGGCCGCAGCCGGCACCGGGCGGGAGTATACCGTGATGCTCAACGTGTACGCCGCCAACGAGGCCGCGCTGGCAGCCGCCCGCGGGCGCGTTGCGGAAGCGTTTCCCGGCCCCACGCACCCGGCCGCAACGTGGACCATCGGCGAGCAGCCGCGTGCGAGCGTGCTGGTATCGATGGATTGCGTCGCGGTAGCGCCACTGCGAGCACCCGACAGGGTCACGCGGTTTCTTTCCCACCAATTACCGCGTCCCTACGCTTCAGCCCACGTCGCCGTGATGCCGCCCGGCGAAGTTCTCCATCTTGTCGAACCGATCGGCGACGGCGCGAGTCTTGCCGCCGTCGGCGAAGCGGCAGACAGGCTCCGCCGAAGACTCGAAGAGCACGGACTGACGGCCGAGCATGTCGTTCAGGTCAGGGCGTCGATCAAGTCAATGGCCGAGGCCAATGGCATCTGGAAGCAGATCGCCGCCGCGTTAGGCCGGGAACTTGCGCCACCGACAGTGATCGTTCCGCAGCAGGCATCGGCGCCGCGACCAGCGTCGGTCGAAGTGATTGCCGTGCGGCCCGGGGCGCGAGGCGAAGATGCCGAGGCCACCATTTATCCGCCGTCGCGGTAGATACCCACCGCGGCAGTTCATTCTTCCCCGCCGGTCCCAATCGCCCCCAGTTCGCCGTCAATCCACCGGCTGCGGGGTTCTTCGAGGGTGAGTGTCAGAATCGCTCCCAGAGCCACCAGCACGGCAGCAACTGAAAATACCACCTGGAAGCCAATCGATTCCATGTCGATCATGAACCCGACCAGGGGCGCGAACACAAAGGGCACCGCCAGGCACAGGTTCACGGTGGCCAGGTAGCATGGGTGCTGATGCGGAACGCATATCTCCAAGGTGTAGTTGACCAGAATGCGTAACGCTAGCGGTGTGATGCCCAGGGGAACATAGACCAGCCAATAGGCCCCTTCTCCGACCCCGACCGGCAACTGCGAGAGAACGACCGCCAGCGTCGGGGCAATTGCCGAACCGAGCACCACCAGGAATAGCGCTGCCCGGTTGCCCCAACGATCGGCGATTGGGCCCAGGAAGAGGCTGAATATGCCTACCGACGCGTTCTGCGTGATGGCGAACAGCATAAGCATTTCCATCGGCAGTTCCATTGGGCCCAGCGCCAGGGCTTGATAGTGCGGGAAGACGATCAGGCCGCTGCCGAAGAGCATCGCCACGACCGTGAGGCGGCGGAGATTCCCGTCGTGGCGCAGCACGTGGGCTATTTCGGACACGTTGGCTCGTCTTGCCTCGGGCAGTTGGCTGTTCGCTTCGTCCCGGGGCTCGAACAGTGCCAGCACGGTCAATCCTGACAGGAAGAAACAGGCGGCCGCGAAGGAGAATATCCAGGCGAATCCCGCTTCCGGCATGCGCAACCATCCCGGCAGCAGCCACCACGCCATGAGCATGGCAGGCAAGGCGCCGTAAAACGTGGAAATCAGCAACAACCGGCCGCGGCGCCACGGGCGGATCAGCTTGCCCTGAACGGTGCCGAATGCGAGATGATACAAGCCGTTGAATACAAAGAACAACGCGTAAAGGCCGAGGAACCACCACAGAACACCGGTCCATTGGCACACGCCCACGACGAAGCATGCGACGGCCATCGCGGCAAAGGGGAGGCTCATGGCCATCACGAACCCGGCCAGGGCACGTTTCTTCAGTTGCCGGTTGCGCAACCAACCGGCAAAAAGAGCAGGCGGAACGCTTTGCCCGAAACGGTTCATCACCGGTAGCAGTCCGCGCAGCATGCCGGAACTGGGACCAGCCAGAAGGTCGAGAAAGGCCGGAATGATGACGCTCTCGGTCTTGAATATCCAGCCAATCCGGAAGACGATCTGATGCAAAGCTAGAAGCGCGAGATTCCGCGACTCGTGCAATTCGACGGCGGGATCAGCGGGCCAGCCGGGGGTCGAGGCGGGGGGAGCTTCCGGATAACCCTTCGGATTCGGGGGGTGCATGGCGTGAGTATACCAGAAGCCCTGCTGCGCTGCGACCGGGGCCAGACACTCGGGTATCACGAGCCTCCCATACCCGAATCACGGCTGACTTAATAGCAGTTGCAGATAACTCCGCCGTTCGCTCGTGGAAAGCCCCAACTCGGCAGCAAGGCCGCCAATGGCCTTGCGGGCATCGTCAATCTCTCCCTCCTCGACCACCAGCTCCAGTTCGACAAACTCTCCCAGGCCGTCAATCTCGTCCAAAGTCCCCTCGATCGTCCGGTCCTGCCAATCGACCCGAAACTTCCGCCGGCGTTTGTGGACGCGTCCAACCTGCCGGAAGCCGAGCGTTTCGAGCAATTCCACCCAGCCAGCGGCCGTTTCTTCGCCCTCGGGCAGGTCGAGTTCCAACTCGCGCCGCGTCTTGGTCGTGGAGTCGATCTTCGGCCCCTTGTAGGTGACCCGGTTCGACTGGCCGCGGCGGCGGATGCGGAGTGCTTCGTCCGTCTCGCGGAAGTCCCGCTGCGGATGATTGAAATACACATCGGTCTCCTCGTGTCCGGCGGAGAACCGTGCGTGCAATGCTTCGAGCCGCGTTCGTACGGCGCCAAACCCCTCAACGGGGAACTTCTGCTCGACTTCGTATTTCACCGGAACCTCAGCTTGTGAGAGCCTGTGTAACCATTCACGGGACGCCGCGGGCAGTTTTCTCTGCTCCATGCGAAGGGGACAGTCCCATTTTCGCGGCGGAAACGGTGGATCATTGGGCACAGAAGCCCTTTGTGCCTCGAAAATCGGGACAGTCCCCCTGTGAACGGCTACGAGTCTGTTGCGATAACGGCCGCTTGAGTTCGCACTCCGACGGCGCACACGAAAGCCTACTCCGTTTCAGGCCCGGTCGGCAACCCCTCCGCCTGTCTGTTACAATGCGGCAGCAGTCCGTTCACAGCAAGCGCCAACCGGGAGCCTCCTGTCATGGCGAGGATCGTATCCTTTACCATCCTGATAGCCATTCTGTTGGCCATGTCGGCCCTATTTTTGTGGGTGATGGCCGACTTTATTCTGCCCATCTTCCTGGCGCTTCTGCTGGTGGTGATGTTCGGGCCGGTGCATCGCTGGTTCGTGGACAAGTTCCAGGGCCGGGTGCGTCTTGCGGCACTAGCCACGACGGGCACCATTCTGCTGAGCGTGTTGATTCCTTTGACTGGTGTGCTGGCGCTTGCGGCCAACGAAAGCGTGAAGCTCTACGAGCATCTGAAAGGTGCGCAGCTCGATGTGCGCGAGGTGGCGCAAAAGGCTGCGCAACTGGCCGCCGAGGTAGGGTGGACCCTAGACCCTGCAGAGGTGGAGCAAACCGTGATCAGCCGGGCCCAGGAATTCCTCACGCCCCTGGTGCTCGCAACGCCGGGCTACCTGGGCCGGCTGCTCCTTTCCGGGGCCATCATGATTCTGGCCGTCTACTACTTCTTTGCCGATGGTCCTGCAATGATCCGCGCCATCATGCGGCTGTCGCCCTTGGACGACAAATACGAGCAGCAACTCATCGACCAGTTCGACGTGATTACCCGCGCCGTCGTACTGGCCACCGTGCTGGCTGCGCTGGCGCAGGGGCTTGCCGCGGGCGTGGGCTATTTCTTCGTGGGTATCGGCTCGGTCGTGCTGCTGACCGTACTGAGCGTGCTTTTGGCCATGATCCCGTTCATCGGCGCCGCAGGCGTGTGGGTTCCCGTGTGCTTGTGGCTGGCCTTCATTCACGACCGGCCCGTGGCGGCCATTCTGTTGACTGTCTACTGCCTGGCGGTCGTGTCCACGATCGACAACCTGATTCGACCTTACATTCTCCAGGGCCGCTCCAGCCTGCATCCGCTCCTGGCCCTGCTGAGCGTGATCGGCGGCGCCCAGGCCCTGGGGCCGATCGGCATCTTCGTGGGACCCATGGTGGTCGTCTTTCTGCAAGCGCTGTTGAACATGCTCCATTCGGAGTTGGGCGAGATGGATCGAGCCTAGCCTGACTGACACCGGAGGCACGCTATCCTATCGTTCCACAATCTGAAATGGGATTGCCGGCAGGGTGGCCGCCGGACCGCGCCGGTTTCCCTGTCGTTGGCCAACGCCCGGCTGCCTTCCGGCGGGTGCGCTCGCCGTGACGATCAGGTTGCCTTCCAGGCCGGGCCGGACTTCGGCCGCATCGCTTTCCAGCAGGATCTCGGCGCCCTCGCCCGACGGTGAAACCCTCTTGATGGAGACTCCCGCCGGAGGATCGCTCAACTGAAGTTGGAAACGGCCGGACTGCCTGCTTGCGGGCAGTGTCAACTGGACCTGGGCCGTTCCCCCGGCGGGAATTCGCACGGGCGTTTCGCCGATAATCCTCACCGCGGCCCCGGGGCGAGCGCGGCCCAAGGCGGCTACTCGGAACTCCTGGACCGGGACAAGGTGCCGGTACTCGAAGGCCTGCATCATGTCTTCGGCCGGCACGACCGGCCGTGAGATCTCCCGCCCGTCGACCGTCGCTTGCCCCCGCATGGTCAATCGGTACGTGGCCTGGTTTGCACCGGGTGGAATGCTCAACGTCAGTCGGACCCGGTCCTGGCCGGCTGGAATCCGACCGCCGCTCAGCGAGAATCCCGGCGGCGCGCCGTCCAGGGCCAACGTAATCTCGCCGGCGAACCCGTCCCGCCGCAAGGCGAGAACCGTGATGGGAACCACACCGGTAAACCGGGCGGTAACGCTGGACGGAACCACCCGCAACTCGAAGTCGGGCCGCGGCGGACCGATGCGCAAGCGGTAGCTGTACGCCGGCCCACCCTGATGCTGCATGTCGCGGAGGTGGAGGTAATACGTTCCGTCGGCGGGCAGCGTCACACGGAGCAGGGAGTCGGCATGGTGCGTGGTCAAGCCCGCGCCCTTGTCTTCGTGATCGTCGTTGATGGCCAGTTGACGGCCGGCCGAGTCGGTCAGTTCCAGCAGGGAATCCAGGGGTGAATCGAGCCGGCGCGCCAGGACTTCCGCCACGATCTCGCTGCCGGCGCGGCCTTCAAAACGGAACACGTCGATATCGCCCGGCCGGTCCATCCGGCCATTGACGATGACCGGGAGAGTGAGCGGTTGGGCGACGGCGGGGCGATTGTTCGGCTCCGCATCGAGACACTCGGGAAGGGCGTCGACGGCAAACGGAACAGCGGCAAACCTCGCTGTGCTCAGCGGAAGAGAAAGCGGGTGGAGTCCCGGCCCCAGCCCGCGGGAATCGGCCGCTAGGCTGTCCACCGGCAGGTTCCAGCCTCGCAGTTGAACCGTGGTTTCGGCGTCGGCCGGGCCGCCGAGCGGGAAGACGCACGTGACAAACGGCAACTCGCCAAGGGTGATGCGATAAACGAAGTCCTCGCGGCCGCGATAAATGGCGTCCTTGATTTCCAGAATGTACTCGCCGTCGGCAGGGATTTGATAGAAGAGCACCGGGTCGGGATGGAAGCGGAAATCGTCCTCGTAAGCCAGTTCTTTGCCGTCCCCGTCGAGGATGGCTACGGTGGCCTGGAACCAGCCGGGGACGGCGTCGGGGATGTAAGGGATCAATTGCCGTGCGAAGACTACCGCGACCAGCCGCTGCCCCTCGACCGCCTGGAAGCGGAATCGGTCGGCCTCGCCGGGCAGGATTTGGCCATTGACCGCTGCCGGCAGGGTCACAGCCGTTTCCACGTCGCTGCGGCGGCCCCTGGGCGCGAAGGACGTACCCGCAATGGCGCTCCTCTGCTGCGGGATATTCCTGGATACCGGCTCTGAAAACTCCGGCAACTCGCCCACGCAGAGCACCAGGGGATTGGAAAGGCCGTTTGGCGTGGCGAGTCGTAATTCGCGCACTCCCGGTTCCGCGTCGGCAGCCACAGTGACCTGCAAGATGGCCAATTCAGAAATCGCCGGGTTCGCAGGCCGGCGCACGCCGGCGGCAATCTTCCGCCTGGCCTCGGCAAGCTGCCGCTCGTCGTCGGCGGTCCATGCGGCGCCGGCGTATTTCTTCTTCAGTTCCTGCAACTCGCGCTGTTCGTCGTCCTTGCTGTCGGGCGTCCCGGCGTTCCGGAAACTCCGGAACTGCTGCAACGCCGCGAAATCACCGCGAACCACCGCCTTTCTCGCCATCAGCTCATCCACCTCGATGCGCAGGGCGTTCAGTTCCCGCGTCGAGATCGGCTTGACCATTTCCGACAGCACCGCCGAAACACCCGTTCCGGAGACAATCACGTCGTCGACGTCGGGCAGAAACTGACCGCCGACTACCGCCTCGAACGTCGTGCCCTGCTGCCCGCCGGCCGGATAGACGTAACCGACGTGCGGCTGGCGTTGCTGTGCGCCGGCGGGCGTGGCGACTGCCGGCACGGCAGCCACTGCGAGCATCAAGTACCGCAGAGAATATCGCATGGAAAGGTTCCCGGAACAGGACAAGTATTGGATTCACCGTTTTACCGCGCGGCTTACATGATCTCCTTCAAGCGGCCGCCGCTTTGAATGCCGTCGGCGGCCGCAGGGAGCACGGTGGCAACCTGCCCTTGTGGATGGGGCAAGGCGCCTTCCAAGTCGATTCCGAGCAACTCGTACATGCTGCCGATCAGGTCAACCGGGTACACGGGCCGATCCTTAACCTCCTCGCCCTTTTCGGTCGAGGAGCCCACGACCTGACCGCCCCGGAATCCGCCGCCCGCCACCAGAGCCGAAAACACCTTACCGTAGTGGTTGCGTCCGCCGTTCCACGGTGCTTCCCATTGCACCCTGGGGCTCCTGCCGAACTCGCCGCAACACCAGACGATGGTGCTTTCGAGGAGTCCCCGGCCGGACAAATCCTCAAGCAGAGTGGCCAGACCCTTGTCCAGTTCGGGAAGCTTCCGCTGCATGGTTTGGAAATGGCTCTTGTGCGTGTCCCAGCCGCTGTAGTTGATGGTGACGTACGGGACGCCTTTCTCGACCAAGCGGCGGGCCAGCAGACAGGACTGGCCGAAGGTGGTTCGGCCGTAGCGTTCCCTCAAGTCGTCCTTCTCCTGACCGAGATCGAACACCTTGCCGGCATCGCCCAGAATCAGGTCGTACGCCTGGGTTTCGCGTTGCTTCAGTGCGGCCCACTCCGGTTCGTCCGGCATGGCCTTCGGCAAGGAGTTGAGTGCTTCCAGCAATTGGCGGCGGTCCCTTTGTCGCTGCTCAGAGATGCCTTCGGCTACAACGCCCTCGACGACGAACGGCGATCGGGCCGGGTCGCCGCCTGTGGCGAACGGCTTGTAACGCGAGCCCATGAAACCCGCCTCGGAAAACCGCCCCTGCGGCTGGGTTACCACTATGTACGGCGGAATCAGCCCTTCGTAACCGGCGTCGTAGCCCTTCAGCAACGAGACCACCGCACCGACGCAAGGGTAGACGTCGCGCCCGCCGGGTTGCCGGGCGGTCTGAACCATGTACGAAGCCGTCTCGTGACCGTTGATGCCGTGGGTCATACTGCGGATCAACGAGTACCTGTCGGCCTGTTTGGCCAGCAGCGGGAGCGACTGGCCGAGCTGGATCCCGTCCACATTGGTAGGAATGGCGCTGTTGAGCGGGCCGCAGTAGTCGGGGCCGGCCTGAGGTTTCGGGTCGAAGGTGTCGATGTGGCACGCGCCGCCCCAGAGCCACACCTGGATGACGGACTTCGCCTTGGCCTCGGCCGAGGGCTTCGAGACCCCGGCGCGTGCGGCCAGCCGGTTGCCCATCAGCAACCCGAGCCCCGTTGCAAGCCCGCTCCGCACGGCCGCGCGCCGCGAGATGGGTTCGCCCATCAGCGATTCCATGTAAGAAAGCGCTCGCGTGTTCATTGATTCCGTTTCCTGTTCTCGTCTATTGGACTGCACAGCCATCAATGCCGGTAGAGGAACTCGGCGCTATTGATCAACGCCCAGGCGACGTCGATCGCCCCCTCGCGCGGCGCGTTAGCCGACTGAACGTACTCAATGGCCGCCGCCGCCTCGTCGTCGGTCGGGAAGCGGGAGAGGATCGTAAGATACAGGTTCTCGAGGATTCTTCGCCGGTCGGCGACGGGGCGGGCAGGCTGCCTTCGCATGCCCCGGCCGGCCCGTCGCGGCGGCTCGGGCGCCGCGCCGAAAAGTGCCCGAAGCTTGGGGCCGTTTTCGAGTTTGCCTCGAATATGGCTGGAATTGAGCATGTGCAACCGCTGATCGGCCGTGGTCCGATTGCTCCGCTCCGATTCCAGGCCGGTATCGCGGGGAGGGCGGCCGAACTGCTCCAGAAAAGAGCTGGTAATACTCCCATCGGGCAGGGCAATCGACCGATGGCCGATCGGAATGTAGGTGAACGGTTCCGGGATGGCGCTGGTGTATTGCTCTCCGGTTCCGGTGATCTGGTTCAACGCGTCGATCAGTACTTCCGCCTCCAGCCGGCGCACCGGATAGTAGGCGAACAGCTCGGCGGCCTCCGGCCGATCGCTCTTGGGGATCGGGGAAAGCTGGTACGTCCGGGAGTTCAGAATGAGCCTGAAGATGTGCTTCAGGTCGTATTTCGCCCCCGCCAATTCGCCTTCCAGGTAAGCCAGCAACTCCGGATGCACCGGCAGATTGTCCGGCCGGAGGTCGTCCGGCTCGTGAATGATGCCCCGGCCCAACAGCCAGCACCAAACGCGGTTGGCAATGTTGCGGGTGAACCAGGGATTTTCAGGCGTGATGAGCCAATCGGCGAAGGCCTTGCGCGGGTCCTGCCGAGGAGCGAGTTGGACGGTCGTGCCGTCGGGAAACGACGCCGTCATGCGGCCGGCCGCCGGCTCCGCCTCGGCCGGCTCCCTGCTCGGGTCGAAAGCGACAATCTCTTCCTTCCACTCGCCCGTCGGCTTGTACGTGATCTTCGAGAAGCAGACGGCCATGCCTGCCAGTCGATCTTCCGGCCAGTTTTCCGCTCGCGTGCCCATGAAGGTCAGCGCCACGGCCTGGGCAATTCCCTCGGGCGTCCTGCTTTGCACGGCCCGGTAAAAATTGACCTGTCCCACGCGGAAATTGCTCCCGTTGGCCGTAAGCAACTCGCGGACAAATTGGTCGTACGGGCGATTCTCGGCAATGCTGGTTCGGATCCAGCGGTAATAGGCCTGCGCGGCGTTCGGCCACAGGTTGATCGGGAACTCGGCCTTCACGCGCAGCAGGTCGCCCCACTTCATCGCCCAGTAGTCGGCAAACTCGTCGCGAGCAAGAAGATGCTCGATCAACTTGCCACGTTTGTCGGGCGAAGGATCCAGCAGAAACTCCCGGGCTTCCTCAGCCGTGGGCAGCGTGCCGATCACGTCAAGATAGACCCGCCGGACGAACACCGCATCGGAACACAGATCGGCCGGCTCGATACTGCTCTGCCGCCACCGCTCGGCGAGCAACTCGTCGATCCTCCCTTGTGGAGCCCAATCAGAAGGGCGCTCGAAAAGCTCCCCGGGCGAGCCGGCCGTCGCCATGGCAGGCAAGACGGCCAGAAGAAGCAATGCGTGGAGCGGCGATGCTCTCCAATTACGCATATTGCTTATGGATGTTCGGTTCGCGGCCACCTGCTGAGTCCCCCCTTTCCGAAGTAGACCGGCAGAATACAGATCGCTTAGCGTAGGTTTCCGGCCTGTCGGCAAATTCCGTGGGATAGGCTTCCAGCCTGTCAGAGGAATCGACAGGCTGGAAGCCTATCCCACGTGTGCCACCCCCGGGTAGTCTGATCCTCTTGCACTGGCTGAGCATGCCTTGTCTGGCCCATCCAACAGCCTGCTCGCACACTCAGAATCTTATATTTAACACCACAGACCGGAACTTGTTCTTTCCCGGCGGATCGATTTACTGGTGGACCTTCCCCTGGCGTCCATCGGACGAGTTCGGTGTGCGCGAGCTTGCGGCACCCACGGCGATATTATACCCTTGAGGGTGAAATGGAGGAATCGACATCATGTTCATACACAGCCTGTTGCTTGGCGGCCTGCTTCTGGGGGTCGACGTTGGCTGGCAGCCTTTGCCCGATGGCGAGGGGATGGAGTACATCATCCAGCTCTCGCCAAACGACCTGGAAGCCCTGAAGTTGGGCGAGCCGTGGATGACCGATATCCCTCCGTCGGTGGGCGACGTGCGGGCGTATCGAATCGTGATCGGGGAGGGTGCCCTCCCTCGCGTGGACCCACCACCAAAGCTGCCGGCGCTGCCAGCAGATGCTCCTGACGGCCAGCCTGCCCCGCGCCCTGTTGATCCCGAACTCAAACTCCGTCCCCTGCCTGAACGGCAGGCCGTGTACATGTCGGCCAGGCAGGGCGAAGGACAAGAGGTAGCCGACACCGAGGAAACGCCGTCGACCGACTCGGTTGGAGAAGAGGAGACACCCTCGCGCCCGTGGATGCTCCTGGTGGGCACGGCCCTGGCCTTGGCCGGCTCGCTCGGCGGCAACGCCTACCTGTTCTGGGGAATGCGCGAGGCGCACCGGCGCTATCAAAACCTGGCTGCCGGGCTTTCCAGCGAGGCCGAAGCATAGTGAGCAGCCCTTCTCGCCTCTTGGGGGAGCGCCAAAAGTGGATTTGCCGTAGCGGCGTCTCTCCGAGACGCCGAGATCCGAGTCTCGGAGAGACTCGGCTACAAGGTCGTCGGTAAGATTGTCTCCACTGCTCGCCTTGTTGCTGTCCCCAGTCTTGCCCAGTAGAATGAACCGCTCAGTCACCATTTCCCCCCCAAGGAGACCCTGCCATGAAGCGCAAGATCGAACTGCTTTCCGTCGTCCTCTTGGCTTGCTGCTCGGCGTGTGCCGCGCAGGAGATCATCGACCCGGAGGCGGCCAAGGAAAACCCCGATTTCCTCGTCCAGGGCGAGTACCTCGGCGAGGGCATCCTGCTGGACGGCGCCCGCGACAAGGTAGGCGCCCAGGTGGTCGCACTCAGCAACGGCGAGTTCAGCGTTGTTGTGTACAAAGGGGGTCTGCCCGGCGCCGGCTGGCAGCGGGGCGAGCCAACCTTCACCATGGAAGGCAAGACCGAGGACGGCGCGACGAAGCTCAGCGGCCGGAACCTTGCCGGCACCATCCAGGACGGCACCATGATCGTTACCGACCCCGAAGGCGCCGAACGCATCCGGCTCGCCCGCACCGAACGCAAAAGCCCGACCTTCGGCGCCGAACCGCCCGAAGGCGCCCTGGTCCTGTTCGACGGCACCAATGCCGACAAGTGGGAGGGCGGCGAGATTACCGAACTGGGCACTCTCCATGCCGGAACCCAACTGAAAGAGCCGATTGGTCCGAACCGCCGGAAACTCCACCTCGAGTTCCGCACCTCCTGGATGCCGCAAGCCCGCGGCCAGGCACGCTCCAACAGCGGCGTGTACGTCGACGGGCGTTACGAGGTGCAGGTGCTCGATTCGTTTGGGCTTGAAGGGAAGCACAACGAGTGCGGGGGCATCTACCTGCTGCGCGATCCCGACGTGAACATGTGCTTCCCACCGCTCACCTGGCAAACGTACGACATCGACTTCACGCCCGCGAAGTACGACGACGACGGCAACAAGACTGCCAATGCCCGCATCACGGTAGTGCATAACGGCGTCACGATTCACGACGACTTCGAGCTGCCCAAGGGCACGCCCGGTTTCCGGCCCGAAGGCCCCGGGCCCGAACGGCTGCATCTGCAGCGACACGGCAACCGGGTGCAGTACCGGAACATCTGGGCCGTTGAGAAGTAGCGTGAAAAGCGAGTGCGTAGGGTGGGTGGTTCCGGCCGCGTACTGACCGCTTGCCCTCTGCTTCCGGCGTCCAACGCGGCCGGGTTCACCCACGCACTCCGGCAAGAAATGGAGACATCCATTGGGGCAAGAAATGAAGACATCCATTCGTGTTTTCCAACTAATAGTCATCGCACTCGCGTGCGTGTTGGCGTGCCCCGCCCGTGGCGCCGAGTATTACCTGTCGCCCGACGGCGACGATGCCGCGGCCGGCGACCGGGGGCGGCCGTGGCGCAGCCTCGAGAAAGCGAATGCATCGCTCGGCCCGGGTGATACGCTGGTGCTGCTGCCCGGCGAGTACACCGGTGTGATCGCGCCGGCCCAAAGCGGCGGGGCCGGCGAGCCCATTACCTATCGCTCCGCCGCCGCGTACGAAGCGGTCCTGGCAGCCGATAGCGGGCAACCGCTCATCCAACTCGACGGCCGTGAACATATCGCCATCGAAGGGCTGCACGTCGACGGCCGCGGCCGGGCGCAGTGGCTCCGGGCGGCCGACTGCCGGCACCTGACCCTGCGGAATTGCCGGATGCGCGATACGCCAAGGCCCATGTCCATCACGCACAGCCGGCAGGTCCTTCTGTTGGACAACATGTTTAGCGCCGACAACGTCGGGGGCGACATGATGTGGCTGGAGGAGTGCAGCGAGGTACTGATCGAGGGCAACTCGTTCACCCGCATCGGCCACAGCCCCCTGACGCTGAACTACTGCAACAACGTGGCGATCCGCGCCAACGTGTTCCGCGCCGAGTGGGGGCGGAATTACATCACGTACTCGCTCGGCCGCGCCCTGTGGGAGGGCAACATTATCACGCGGGCGCGCGACAGCGGCGGTTCGGCGTCCAGCCGGGCGCACTCGTTCTGGGACGACGGCATCTTCCGCCATAACCGGGTGTTCGGCAACGTGGGCCCGCCGCTGAACATGGGCAGCTACATCTGGCAGGGCGTTTCGCCCACGGGCCGGTTCCGCGGGCCGTTCGGCACCATGCACTCGCGCTTCTACAACAACACCTTCGCCGACAACATCGGCGAGGCCTGGTTCCTCGGCGGCATCAACGTCAGCGCCAACCTGTTCCAGAACAATATCTTCCACCGCAATGATTGGACCGGCGGCAACGTGCAGGTGCGGCGGGCCGACGGCATCAGCCGCGATAACCGCTTCGTGAGGAACCTCTTCCGCGGCACCGAGCCCGGCCAGAAGGTCGTCGCCTACGGCAGCCGCTACTGGACGGCCGAGGAGGCCAACGAAAACACCCCGGTCACCGGCGGCTTCTGGTCGGAGTTCCACGAGAACATCGACGCCGAGCCCGGCTTCCTCGACCCCGACAACCGCGACTATCGGCTCGCACCCGGCAGCGCAGCCATCGACGCCGGCGCCCCGATTGCCCGCGCCGTCGGCTCCGGCCGCGGGCGGCAACTGCCGGTCAGCGACGGCCGCGGTTTCTACGATGGGTTCGACATCGAAGGCGAGGAGGGCGACTTCATCGCCGTCGGCCGCGGCGACAACCTGGCACAGATCGAACGCGTGGAACTCCGCTACTACCAGCCGGCCATCCTGCACCTCGACCGCGAGGTCGCCTGGGAAGACGAGATGCCCGTCAGCCTGCCCTGGACCGGCGACGCGCCCGACCTGGGCGCGTACGAGCACGGCGGCGAGCATCCGACGCGCCTCGTCGCGCTGGCCCGGCCCGCGGTCGTCGAGCCGGGGCAGCCGGTCAGCTTCTCACTCGACACGCTGGGCAAGGAGGCCACGTCGGTCACGTGGGACTTCGAGGACGGCGCCTTCGCGCACGAGCCGGCGGCGACGCACACCTATGCGAAGCCCGGCCACTACGGTGTGACGGTCCGCGCCACCTTCGCCGATGGCCGGCGCGGGGTCGACGTGGTGTTCATCAACGTTACCGAACCCGAAGCTCCCTCCACGCCGCTGGTCAAGGCCGACTTTGAGGATGCCACCCGCAGAACGCACTGGGGCTACCAGTTCAAGTTCTACCGCCCGCACCAGACCGGCTTCGCCCACATCCCGCGTCCTGAAGGCGAGGGCAAGTGCATGCGCGCGTTCTACGACGAGCGGAAGGCGAACCAGACCGCCGGGCAGATCGCCCCGGGCGAGTGGGACATCGACCGCTACCCGTTCATCCGGTTTGCCTACCGCATTCCCGCAGGCGTTCCCGTCGCGCTGGCCATCGAGCCGTTTCCCGCCGAAGGCCGCCCGCGCGGGTTTGTCCTCGGCGGCACGAAGTCCCGCTCCGCCGCCGGCTATGTCGACCTGGGCGTCTACACGCTCATCGACGACGGCGCCTGGCACGAGATCACCCTCGACGTGCGCAAGGCCCGCGAGTCGTACGAGAACCTCAAGCACCTCGCCCGCTTCCAGTTCTTCACCAACTGGCGCGAAGACGCCGGCCAGGAGTTCTGGTTCGACGACTTTGTGATTTCGGGAGAGTGAACCTCACAGTTGCACAAATCCCGGCGAGCGGGGGCCGTGAGGCCCTACTGTTGAAAGACGCAGGGAAGAACAGGCTTTCTCTTTGCGTCTTTGCGGCTTGGCGCCTTTGCGTTAAGAATGGCAGGCGTTGTGTTGGGGAGACGGACGAACACTCAACGCGAAGACGCGAAGCCGCAAAGACGCAAGGAAGGCGGTAGAGGGAAGCAACCAACGGCAGGCGGCATTCGTTGAACGCCGGCGTGCCGCGAGGGATTCCTGCAATGCAGAGGACTCGCCGGACGCCCCAGGGCGTCCGCCGGAACCATGATCCTGTCCAAAGGCCACCTGCACCGCGTACCGGACGGTCTGTTCGAAGCGTAAGGGCTCTGCCGCTACTGGCTCGGAATGACACAGCGACGGCTGCACCGCTCGCTGTAGCTCACTCCCGCCCGTCGCGGTTCATGGTCGCGCGGCGGAAGCCCAGTTCGCGGGCACCCGGGGCCTCGTCGATGGGCCAGCTTGCCCGCTCGGGTGAAGCGTAGGGGCCGATCTTCTCGACCGGAATCGGCTCGAACCCGAGCTTCAACGCAGGCGAGTCGGGCTTGAGCCGGTAATCGTCGTTGGCGGCGTCCACAAACAGCGGATCGGCCACGATTGACTTGCGATCGAAGCCCAGCCCGCGCCAGGCGTCCCATTGCCCTTCGATCGGAACGTCCTTGTCGAGCCCCTCGATGCGCAGCGGCTGCCCGCCATGCCAGATCAAGTTCTCGTCGCACTCGAAATCTTCGAGGAACCGCGTTGCCTGCGATCGGTAGCGATAGAGCTTCGCGTCGGGTCCGGTGTAGTAGATGATGTTGCGGCGGATCCGGTTGCCGCCCATCGGGACGGCGTCTTTTGGATGCCCGCCGCGCTGCAGGGCCGGATACTTCTTCCACGCGGGCAGGCCCATCACCTTTTCGTAGGCGGGGGCCATCTGTTCGAGCCACTGGGAGTAGTCGGCCCAGCCGTTCATCTCGATCTGCTGCAGCATGCCCTCGACAAAGATGTTGTTCTCAATGAGGTTGTCCCGCGCGCAGTGGAAGTGCAGCAGGCCGCGCAGGGCGCGAACGACGATGTTTCCGTACACGTGGACCTCGGCCGAGTTGTCGTCCAGGTAGATGCCCCAGCAGTAGTGAGGCGTAATCCACGGACCGGTGTGGCCGTGCTCTTTGCCGAATCCGAACACGTCGTGGATATAGTTGTAACGGATGACGGAGCCGCGCGGCGACAGCCAGTCGCGCCCGCCGCTGTAGGTCGCACCCGTGTCGGCCGTTTCCAGGTTCACGTGCCGGAAGTGGTTCCACTCAATCACCTGATCGTTCCCGCCGTACATGACGGCGAACCGGGGGCAGTCGTGGATGAGGTTGTGCGACGCGCGGCACCCGACGCCGGCCATCGCCACGCCCACGCCCTGCTTGTAGAACACGCCCGTGTGGTGGATGTAGTTGTTCTCGGCGTAATGCTCGGCGGCAGTGAGCGTATCGCGATCGCCGCCCGAGAGCAATACGCCGTGCGAGCCGACCGCGTAGATGTCGTTTCCGATCACCCCGCAGCGCCGGCCGCCGGCAACGCTCACGCCGCTGCCGCCCGCGTTGCGGATCACACAGCCGACCACCCGGCAGTCGGAGCAGTCGGTGAGTCCAACAGCATTGCCCTCGCAGCATTCGATGGTCAGGCCGCGCAGCGTGACGTGTGCCGCGCCGGTAACGCGAATGATTTGCGGCAGCGTCGGCACGGCCACCTCGCCCTCGGGACCGAAGTCGTCGTCGGGCGGATGGAAGTAGAGCGTATCGGTCTGGCGGTCGTGATACCATTCCCCCGGCGCGTCGAGTTCCTCGAACAGGTTGTAGATATAGTACCGGTCGCCCGGCCGGATCGGATACGATGCCGAGCCGGCCAGGTGGACCTCGCGCGTATCGCGGTCCAGCGAGGCGACCCGCAACTGGTTATTCCACCAGTTGTAACGCGGGAATACGAAGATTTCGGCCTCGGTGGGCCGAGCCCACTCGCGCAGGTCTTCGGGCCTCATGGTCAGCAGTCGGCGGGTTTCCTCCGGCGTATCGCGGTACATGGGGATCGGTTCGCCGTCCACGTAGGCCCAGCCGCCGGCGTAAGGGTTCTTCGCGTCGAAGTTCGGATACCGGGCCAGGATTTGCCGCTTGCCTCCGTGGAAGAGCTGTTTGAACCGTGCGCCGGCCAGTCCCTGCGCGGCCAGGTCGGCCTTCAGGGTCTTGTCTTCATGCGGTTGGAAATTGCCAACGGCCTTGCCGCCCACCAACACCGGCGTTTCGCCTTCATGTGCCTGGTAGGTAATTGGCGCGTCGGCCGTGCCGGAATCGGCTTCAGTCACTTCGAACATTTCGGCGAGGTAATAGCTTCCGCCGCGGACCTTCACGGTAAAGGTACCCTTGGCTCCATCGGCCTTGCGGCGACGGATTTCATCGCGTGCCCGGGCAAACGAGGCGAACGGCCCGTCGGACTTGTCCGCGTTCGGCGCGGAAAGAGTGCCGGAGAACGCATCGTTGCCATCGGTGGCTACGTACAGCACGGTCTCGTCCGCCGCGAGGCAAAGACACGATGCGGCGAGCCACGCGAGGGTCAACAGGGAACAACGCAAAATCATGGTGAGGCTCCTTGTGGAGTGCGGCGGCTTGACGCCGCTTTGGCTCTGCCTTTGTCTCGTTCTTCAATCTCGCGCTGCCAACAGACTACCGAAGCTGCCGCAAAGCGGAAAGCGGCATCAAGCTGCCGCACTCCTAGGGGGCTCACTCCGGCGCTTGCTTGGCCAACTCCACCACTTCTTCAGCCGGCAGTGGGCGATGGTGGACGGTCACATTGGCAATTCGGCCGGTCACCTGGAACTCGGGCCGCGGGCCGCCGCTGTATTGCCCGACGTGCAAGTCGCCTTGCCACGCAGTGGTGTTGACCGGGCCGGCGCGTTCCGCCACGAGTTTGCCGTCCTGGAAGAGGCGCGCGGTCTGCCCGTCGAATGTGCCGGCCACGTGCATCCAGCGGCCGGGCTCCGGCGTGCCGCCGTCGCAATCGAGTCCGCCCACGTGCCATCGCCATCGGCCGCCCAGCCATTGCAGGAACCAGCCGGCCTGATTCCAATGGCCGCAACCGACGACGACCGGCATGGTCCCCTGCTTCTCGAACCAGACCCAGCACGATACGGTGAGCGGTTGCGGCAGGTCGAACATTCCGCGGTGTGGGAACGTGGCGAACCCGCCCTCGCGCACGTCGAGCACGGTCTCGGTGCCTTTCGCCGGCCCATGCCGCCGCCCTGCCACGGGCGAACCGTCGTGGACTACGCCGGTGGGCGTGCCGTCGAACCGGGCCGTGAAGACCGGGCCGGGCAGTACGATGGCCGCGGCCGTGACCTCAGGCGAAGGCCCGCTCTCGACTCCCCGCGCGCTCACGGCCCGAACGTGATAGGTGTACGGTACCTCGGGCTGAAGCGGAGCGTCGGCGAAAGTGGTTCCGGTAACCGGCTGCTCGGTCAGCCGCCGTGGTTCGGCGTCGGGCGCCTCGCGGCGATAGACGTGATAGCCGGCCACAATCGCATCGGGGATGCCCCATCGCAGCCGGACGGAGTGCGAGGCCGGTTCGGCCTCGATTGCCGGGGGCGCTGGCGGAACCGCGGGCCGGGGCACGTCCACTCGCGTGTAGCCCGGCCGGCTGCGATTCTCGCCGCTTACGAGGACCAGGGCGTAGAATTGCGTGCCCTCCGGCGCATCGGAGTCGATCCACAGCGGCCGCGAACTGCGGGCAAGGAACGTATCTTCCCCGGGCACAAACTCCGCGCGGCCGCCGCGGTGCACTTCCGCCTCCAGGCCGATCGTCCACGCCGACTGCTCCCAGGCGAGGTGGACCAGGCCGTCGCGGTCGGGTTCGGCCGTCAGTTTGGGCGGGGCATCGGGAAGCGGCGGCGGCACGAACAGCCGGCACGCGCCGGGCACGGCCACCGCGCCCGGCATGTCGATGCGCGGTGCGGCCAGCGCCTGGTGCTGCGCTTCCCGGATGATGCGCAGCATGTTCTGGTAGTGCGGCGACTCGGTCGAGGCAAAGCTGGCGACCGGCTCGCCGCTGCGGTCGGGAGGCACAATCTCGTGCCGCTCGAACGCCTCGACCGGTTGGACCGCATGATAGTAATGCGGCCGCAGCAAATGGATGCGCTGCCGGCGCGGGTCGACCTTCCGGTCGCGGCACCATCCCAGGCCGAAGCCTTCGCCTCCCTCGGCCAACGGCGCCCGCAGGATGCGGCTGTGCTCGGGCGTGCGTAGGTTGATCCAATCGCTCTCGAAAAAGGCCGGGCGGTTGCCCTCGCCGTGGCACTCCATGCAGCCGGCCGCCTGCATTTCGGCCGTGAGCATGGCCACGGTGCTCTTCCAGTGCGGAATGGCCGCTCCGCTGGGCGTGTAGTCCCACGTGCCGTGGTACAGGCCGTTGGTATCGATCCACGCCATCAGCAGATCGCGTTCGGCGCGGGGCAGGTCGTGCCGCTCGACAAGCCGGTCGGCCAGCGGTGCGGCCCCGGAGCCGTGGCCGCGCGGCGGGAAGATTTGCGACGACCAGAACGCCGTCCCGTTCATGCAGTCGATGCCGGCAATCCAGTGGGCCACCAGTTGCGTCTCGCGCCGGCTGACCAGGTTCTCGTAGCTGATGTTGAAAAACTCGGTCCAGCCGCCGGAAAGGTCCATGCCGCCGGCGATGTCCTCCGCCCCGCCGTGGCAGCGAACGCAATGCCGGTCTAAGATAGGCTGCACCATGCTCGGGTAGTCGATGTAGCCGCTGCCCCACCGCTCGGGCTGAAGCTGGTCGGGCTCGCGGCCAAGGATGGCGGGGAAGCCGGCAGAGTCCACCGTCGTGCTCGACTTGTGCTCGTGGCAGCCCACACACGAGCGGGTCGTGCCAGGCGCCGCCTGCACGAACGTGCGCATGCTCTGCACAAGCCGGCCTTCAGCGTCGAGCGCTTGCAGGTACACGGCCCGGCCCGCGGGCACCTCGAAATATGCCGAGCCGTCTTCACCGACCGGTACGACGCCCAGAAAGTTCTTCGGGCTCCAAGCCAGGGCGGCGCTGATGAGGAACACCTGGTTGAACGGGCTGCCGCCCATGCCGCTGGCGCTGACGCGCGACGTTTCCTCCAGGACGCGAAGCTGTTTCACGTCGCCCCGCCGCACGCCGTCGAGCCCCTGGTAAATGTCCTGTACGAAGAACCGGCCGGTCGTCGCCCTACGGTCTGCCGTCGCCGCGATGACCCGCGGGCGGGGACGCGGCTTGATGAGCATGGGCGAGTGCAGGCAGATGTCCGGATCGGCCATCAGCAGCGCCCGGTTACCCGACCGGTCGAGCATCTCGATGGCGTTCCGCTCAGCGCCTTCAGGCCGGCCGCTGAAGAGGAACAGGTCCTCCGACACCGGCCACGGCTCGCAGGAGTTGCCGCGGTCGAACGTCGGATCGTCGGGATGCTCCAGGTTGGTGATGGCGCCGGGGTTGTTCTTTCCCATCCGCGGGTCCACCAGCGCAATCGAGCCGCGCGGCGTTGCATTGTGCTTGGCGAACGTGCCCACGATCAGGTGCGAGCCGGGCACCGGGCGGGCGTCGAGGATGGCCTCGGGGAAGACCATGTTGTTCGCGTAAAAGGCCGTCTCCTGCGTGCCGTCCGGGTTGATCGTCCACAGCGACTGAATGGTCAGCGCGTTCTTGTCGATGTACTCCCAGCGGCCGAACAGGATGCGCCCGTCGGGCAACACGGCCGGGTCGAACTCGTTGACGTTGTTGACCGAAATCGGGTGGATGTCCGATCCGTCGGCGTTCATTACGTGCAGGATGGCCACGCCCGTGTTGTTGCACGGCACCAGGCCGCTGGGGCGCGTGGACAGGAACACGATCCGGCCGTCGGGCAGGTACGCGGGCGCGACGTCGTGCTGCCCTCCGCCGTGGCCGTGATACAAGTCGTTGGCCGGCCCGGGGTCGGTCAGCCGCCGCAGGTTGCTGCCGTCGACGCCGATCTCGTAAATCGACGTGTCGCCCTCCGGCTCGCCCTTGAAACAGAACAACAGCCGAGTGCCGTCCCAGGAGAGGTTTGGGTGGGTATAGACGCCATGGCCGAGGGGCCCGGGGGTATGCTCGTCGATGACCGTGCGGATTCGCCACTGGTCGCGGGGCGCCGCCGGGTTCTCCAGCACGTAGATGCCGCCCCCGCCCGGCGGCCATTTGTAAAACGTATCGTAAATGTGGATGCCCGTGTACGAATGCCGCTTCACAAACAACAGCGGCGCGTCGAGCTGCCGCCGCATGGATTGCTCGACGTCGCCGGCATCGTCGGCCGGAGCTGGAGCCGTCGTATACGCGGTCAGCATGAGAGCAGCAAGCAGCGCGAGGGTTGGGCGAAACCGCAAGCGGTGAAGATGGCGCATAGTTCTCTCCCAGAAATGAATGCACACAATACCCGGCTCGGTGCGAGACGCTCTTATGGTTGGAGTTCACGCTTTAGCGTGTCGGATTCGGCTCCTGCCCGGCCCACACGCTAAAGCGTGAACTCCAGCCTATTATCGCCGCGAGGGCGGGCAGGTGCAAGCCAAGGGGGCCGGACGGTTGCCAAGCCACCCGGGAGCATGTATACTCCGCCGAACGTGGCCGATTCCCGTCATTTCCCCGAGAGTGCCGCGACCAAGGGTCGCGCCCCATGTCCCATGAAGAACCACGAAGTATTCCAGAAGATCGCCCAACTTGGCGTCATTCCGGTCATTGCCATGGACCGCGTCGAAGACGCCCTGCCGCTGGCCGATGCGCTCATCGAAGGCGGATTGCCCGTCATCGAAATCACCTTTCGCACCCAGGCGGCCGCCGAAGTGATCAAGACAATCAGCCGGAACCGGCCAGAACTGCTCCTGGGCGCCGGCACCGTGCTGACGGTCGAGAACCTCGAGGCCGCCCGCGCGTGCGGCGCCGCCTTCGCCGTCGCGCCGGGACTGAACCCGAAGGTTGTTTCGCGGGCGAACGAACTCAGCTTCCCGTTCGTGCCGGGTGTCGTGACGCCGACCGATATCGAGGCCGCCCTGGCACTCGACTGTACGACGCTGAAGTTCTTTCCCTCGGAAGCCGCCGGCGGCGTGCCCATGCTCAAGGCCCTGAGCGCCCCATACAAGCATGCAGGTGTCCGGTTTGTGCCGACCGGCGGGGTCAGTACGGCCAACCTGGAAAGCTACCTGTCGCTCGACACGGTGGCCGCGGTGGGCGGCACGTGGCTGGCCACGAAAGACGATATCGCGGCCGGCCGGTGGACCGACGTCCAACAGCGCTGCCGCGACGCCGTCGCCACCGTCCAGCGCGTTCGCTGAACCCGAACGCTGCAATCTAGGCGAGCGGGGGCCGTGAGGCCCCTGTTTCCGCCCCGCTTTCCACACCGGTCGTCGCCCATGCGCCCGGCAACCAGAAACACACCACCGGGTGCAGTCAGTCGCGACGACGCTGAATTGCGCAATGTCTCGCAGAAACAGGGGCCTCACGGCCCCCGCTCGCCGGGATTTCTGCAACCCTGAGCTGAACTCAGCGACTCTCCCACAACGCATCCACGTTCAAACGCGGCCGCTCCCAGAAATTGGCGACCCACAACAGGTCGGAAAAATACTGTCGCTCGTGCTCCTTGCGGAACTGCACCAGTTCTGCAAGGGCCTTCTTGGCGTCGTCGCGCCTGTCCGGCGCAACGTTCCGGTTCCCGTCGAATAGGCTCGCCAGCCGCACGGTCAGTTGTGCATGCTCCAGCCCGAGCCGCAGAAACTCCACCCGCTGGGCATATTCGGGCAGCGGGTCCTTGCGGGCTTCAACCAGCGCCTCGTCGAGCAATGCGGCCGCAGGCGCGAACACCGCAGGCGGAAACGCCTGGTGGGCGTGCAGCGGATACGAGCGGTAACGCATCCAGGCATGGGAGTCGCCGAACCACTCGATAAAACGCATCGTGTTGGCCACCGCATAGTCTTCCCAGTAGTCGCAGTAACACTCCACGGCGCCGGCCGCCGGGCCGAACGCCTCGAAGTACTCGCGGCGGATCGCGTCGAGTTCCAGGTCCGGCTTGTTCAACAAGCGCAGGTGCATGTACAACCGGGGCCCGTGGACGGCCCATTGCCCGGTGAGCGAATCGAACCGCGCGCCCTCCATGCCGTGCTCGTACGCGAACTTCAAAAACTCGCCCGACTGCCGCGTCTCGAAATGGGGCATCACGTAGCCGTCGTGCAGGTAGTTCGGCCGGTAACCCATGCGCAGCCCGGTCCGCTGCCAGCCCAGCCATTGCTCCTTTACCCACGCGTATGCCTCGTCCGGCATGGGAAACCATCGCAGGTGCGGGTCCTGCCACTGGACGAACTCGGCGTAGATGTTCTGGTTCAACTCGATGCCCGTTACCGGTGCGGGAAACTCGTTCTCGTAGATGAACGAGCCCGACACCACGACGTCGGGGTTCCTCTTGCGGGCTTTCTCCTGGATGACCTTCCAGAAGCGGGCGTAGCGGTCCGAGGTAACGCCTGCGAACACGTTCGCGGCGCGCGGGTCGGTCTCGTATACCATCTCGGCGAACCACGGTACCGTTTCCGGCTGCGGGCCGTCCCACGCGCGGCAATCGTCGCACATGCACCGGCCCGGCCGGTCGACCGGGCCCAGCCGCAGCACGCTCTCGCCGTCCCACCGCGCGACAATGAAGTCTTGCAGTTCTTTGTTCGTCACGCAAACGTCGACGTGCTCGGCCTTCGGATCCGGATCGCCCCGCACGCCGTCGCGCCGCAGCATGAACCACTCGGGGTGCTCCTTGCCGTAACGTTGCCACCAGCCGCTGAACGCATGCCCGGTCGGCGGCTTGGCGTCCATTCCGCCCATCCGGTGCCGGCGCAGCAAGACGGAAAGTGCCTCGGCATACTCGCGCGCCACTTCGGGCGAGAAGCCCAGCCGCGCGTCCTCCTCGGCAACCTTGCCGCCGCGCAGGACACTTCTCATCCGCCCCCAGGCCAACTCGCGGAACCGCAGCGCAGGCGTTTCCATCCGGTCGACCGTCGCGAACTCAATGGTCTCAGCACGCGGCACATACGCGCCCAACTCGCCCGGCCACAACCAGCGCACCCCGAGGGATTCTTCGAGGAACTCGTACACGCCAAACAGCGTGCCTGCGTTGGGATTGCCGGGGTCCAGTGGATCGTTTTCATCTTCCCGCCCTGCGATCAGCAGATTGCCGCCCACCGAGCGCAGGACGAACGCCTCGCGCAGCAGGCCGTCGATATCGATTCCGTGCCGCCGCGCCGCCCCCGTCGCGCCCACGTACACCCGCGATTTCGCATCAGCCGGCACGTCCGATTCCGTCACGATGGCCAGCCGCACGCCGGAAGCCTTCTCCACGTGGCGCACCAGTTCCTCGGCCGCGTACTTCGCCGTCGGCGTCGGCTCGTCGGCCGTCACCACCACCGCCGTGGCCCGGCCATCCCGCACCAGGCTGACCTCAGCCGGCGCGGGCAGTGCGAAGCCCGTTGCGATGAGTACGACTGCCACATGCGTTGCGTTGAAGAACCGTTTCATGCCAGGGCTCCTTGTTGTCAGGTTTTCGGCTCTTCCGTTTCTAGGTGCAAGCCGCCAGGGTTGGAGTTCCGCCTTTAGGCGGTCTCGGCTTTCCGGCTGAAGCCGGGACTCCAACAGAGCACCGTTCGCACCCAGAAACGGAAGAGCCGGTTTTTCTTCACTTTGGCGCAAATCCGGTTCTGAAGTCTAACCGCAATGCGTGAGAATGGCAAACGGGACCGCCCTGGGTTGGTGAGAACACGGCGGGTTAGCATCACACTTGGATGACGCGTCTTGTTCCGTGCAGCGCGATATGAACTCCGCTCCGAAGGGGCCTCGTTCTTCCAGCCCGGGGCAATGCCCTCGTTGTTGTACACAGGTTTGAGTCACACAAAGGGCATCGGCCGAAGACTGAGTACCGGGAAGCCTTGGCGTCTTTGCCCCGGAGGGGCCATGAGATTGTAGCCACGGGTGGAGCGTCGTTGCGGCGCTGTCGTCGCCATCGACGCGGAACCCGTGGAATAAGGGCGGAAATCCCCTCTAGCCCCGGCAGGGGCGACAGCAGTGGATGCACCTCTGTCGCCCCTACCGGGGCTATAGGGCCATGGGCCGGGAACCACGGGTTGCGCGTGCTCCGACTGTCGTCGAACCGCGCTCCACCCGTGGCTACAGCCCGCCGCCCCTCCGGGGCTAAACAGTCACGACTTGTGTGCAACAACGAGGGCAACGCCCTGGGGACAGCGTGTACCGCGCACATCTCTCGGGCCAACGGCCGCATGCAGCGGAGAAAACAGCCTGCGCCACCGACTCGTGAACGCTTACCAACGGCCAAAGCATTCTTCGACAGACGGGTTCCTGGAACTCAATCCGTTGGCCGCCGGACTACTGGCGAGTCCGATCGCGGTTGCGGCCTTCAAGATCACGATGATCGCAGCGGCAGCGTGCGTGTTCTTGGCGCTGCGCCGCTACCGTTTTGCCCAGATCGGCGCGTGGTGGGCATGCGCCGTCTACACCGTACTCACCCTGCGCTGGGCCGCGGTCAATTCCATCCTTATCACCTGACGCAGTCTGGCGCCGCAGCGCCCTATGACGACTGTTCCGTAACCATTCGCAGGGTAGCGGCGCGGGCAGTTCTCTCCGCTGCATGCAATACTACCGCAAGCTACGTCGCATTGGCAAGCCGCTTCGTGGCATTGCCTCTCATCGGCTCGGATGTTAAGGTTGCCGGACAACCGGCCGATGGCGGGGAATCTGGGCCCTGAAATCACCCAGCCCATACCAGTATAGAGGCCGGTTCAGATCGACTTCGGCAATCGCTACGGTGCCCCACTCCCTGGCCTGCGCCAAGGGTTGCCCGTCGTGCCCGTAAATGGCCGAAATGATCCAGTCGCGCGACACGTCGGTGTATGTGCTGCTGATGAGGTACACGTGGTTCTCGCACGCACGCGCCGCGGCTAGCAGCGGATTGCAGCCCCAAACCGGCCAGGCGATGACCTCGGCCCCCCGATTGCTCAACTCGCGGGCGACTTCCGGGAAGAAGCCGTCGTAGCAGATCATCATGCCGACCTTGCCGAAGCGGGTATCGAAAACCGGATAGTCGCTCCCAGGCATGATACCGCCTTCGATTTCACCGCGCGGCAACGTGACCTTGCGATACTTGCCGACCAGTTGGCCGTCGGGGCCGATGAGAGCCGCGGTATTATAGACAAGATGTCCGTCGCGTTCGATCAGGCCGGCCACGATGTACAGGCCGTGCCGCTTCGCAAGCTGTCCGAAATACTCGGTGGACGGCCCCGGAATCGGCTCGGCGCATTCGACGTAACTGCGTCCGCTGGCGTAGAACGTTAGCGTCTCCGGCAGCACGACCAGATCGGCTCGCCCTCGCGCAGCCTCTTCGATCAGCGGTGCGAACTGTCGGCATTTCTCCGCAGACGTCTTGCCTTCACGCGGACACAGATGAACCGTCGCCAGCCGCACCTTTCGCGCCGGCAGCGGCTCCGATGCTTCAAAGGCAACACCGGACCACTCCACACGCCCGCCGGCCTCCCAACGATACCACAACTCGACGACAGCGCGGGTCGCCGCGGGCGGAGCGCGGTAGACACCCGACACGACGGTCCAGCCCGATTCGTCCGTGGGGCCGTCGGCGGGAAACTCGGGCTGGGCGGGTGGGAGTTCGCCCCGAAGATAGCTGGCCGCGGTCGGCTCATCGCGTACGACCGGCCGATTGTCGGCATCGCGCCACAGCACGCGTGCCACGGCCGTTCGCCGCGGCGTCTGAACGTTCGTTGCCTTTCGCAGGGCGGTGAACCGATAGGACTGTCCACCTTTCACGTCAAACGCCTTTTCCCACCAGCCGACCGCTCCTTCCCGATCGCCCGCATCAATGACAAGACTGCCCTCTGCCTTGGGCCCTCCCTGGGGCAGATAGGCGAAGTCCGGCCGGATTTCCTCGCGCGGCCACTTGCTGCTCCAGCCCTCCGGCGCGTTCTGCTCGGGTAACCGTTCACAGGGGGACTGTCCCAATTTTCGCGGCACAACGGGCGGTCTTGCCCAACGACCCACCGTTTCCGCCGCGAAAATGGGACTGTCCCCTTCCCATGCAGCGGACAAAACTGCCTGCGCCGCCCCGTGAACGGTTACCTGTTCGGCGTCAGCCGCATGGCCCGCGGGCGCAGCCATGACGAGAACGAGCACGACGAGTAGTGCGCGGGCTGATACCATTGTCGAATTGCAGGATTCCATTGGTCGCCTCCTGAAAGAACGGAACATCTATTTTGGGATGCATTTGAGCACACGTCCCGCTCGGCTCGCTGAACCTGCGGGATTGGCGTGGCAGACGCCCAATTGCCGGCCTGATACGATGATTTCAGACAGCTACAAAAAACAATAGCATGTAAGCGGCAAGCAACGCAAGCGGTATGACTGGTGTGAAACGTCTCCCCTGCGTGCGTCCGACAACGACCGATGCGCACCAGAGCACGAGGCCGCCGAATGCCGTGACCAGTCCGCCCAGCGCAAGCCGATTCCCGCCGGCGAGTGCTGTCTCTGATTCCTGCTTGACATGTTCCTGTTCGGTGGGTTGAGCCTCCACGCCTTCGGCGCGCCACCGCGCGGCAAGGGAATACCGTGTCTTGCTGGCGATATCCAGCGCGATCGCCGAAACCAGCAAGCAACACGCCGCGATGTGAAGGTTTCTCATTTTCTCTCCTGAACCGGGATCGACCAGTCCGTCCGCCGGCCCTGCGCGCATCAGTACAGGACACGGAAGCTGGTTGTGCCAGGCCCGTAACCGTTCACGGGGGACTGTCCCAATTTTCGCGGCACACGGGCGGTCTTGCCCAATGATCCACCGTTTCCGCCGCGAAAATGGGACTGTCCCCTTCGCGTGGAGCGGAGAAAACTGCCCGCGCCACCCCGTGAACGGTTACTGCCAGCCCCGCCGCACGCCTCGATCCGACCCACCGATGCGTCAGGCTTCGCCCGCACAAGTAGTCATTCTAGCGTGTGCCGGCGTTGCCGCACAATGGGCAAGAGAGGCGCAAACCGGCGGGGAGCTTTGCTGACAGAAAAAGATAGGCATTGGTTTCGAACGCCTTCAACAAAATAACGTTGAAGCTGAGCCCGAGGCTCGCCGAGGGCAGTCGGCTCGAGCGACTGGTTAGGGCGCATTCGAGGTGCTCAGGCAAACGCAGTTTCCCTGAAGAGACAGCGAAGCACACGAGGAACGAACTCTCGAAGAAACTTAAGGCCACTTCGTAGGCGCTCTTCCGGCACATGTCCGTCATGCAGCAGTCTGCTGCGAGTGTTGTAAGCCTCGCGGATTCGTGCGGCTATGACCTGTCGATCGCCCAGTTCAGGGTGCGCGTCTAGCGCCCTATCCACGAAGTTGCGCAGGCCTTCACCAACGGAATCTACGTTCAGCCGTGCAGCGCGGCTAAGCAGCCGCTCAAGATCGGGCCACTCGGGATCGGTCTTTTCGAGGGCATCTCGTTTGCCGCGAATGAGTTGAACAGCTTCGGCGACTGCATGTGTAGCGGCAGGTGACACGGGGAGATCCGGCAGAAGGGCTTCAAGTGAAGTGACCAAGGTGATGAATTGCGCGTTGTAACTGGCCTCAAACCGATGTGACATCGCGACTTCGATTGCGAGCTTCAACTTGTCGTCACTTGCCACGCGCTGTAGGCGCTCAAACGACAAGGCTTCTTCGGCCTTCGCAATGAAGCGATCGACGGCAATTCCGGCGGTCACTGTCGCGTGCCCGGATTCGACTCTGAACAAGCGTTTGTGGTCGGGTCGGACGAGGGCGGCTCCGGCATCGTAGTGACCATCAATGCACTCCCATCCAGTGACTTTGCCGATGTGCACCATCGGCTGCGTGTCGGGAATCGTGATTGGCTCAGCAAACAGGGTTGCCGCTTCGTTCTTGCCGGGATATCGGACCCCTGTCCCAAACTCGATCGCACACCACAGAACTGCTGCCTTCAGTTGAGCGAGCCCTTGCTCAGCTTCGGCTGCGGTTGGAAACGGACCCAGCGAGGCGGAATACAGGTGGTGAAGCCTCTCGACCGTCAGGCGGCCAGTTGCTCCGTTGACGACGCTTGCTCCCTCCGGCAATTGCAGGATCGAGCCCGGAGACAACCAAAACGGTAACGTTGCCACATAGCGCTCGTCGCCAGATCCAGTCGTTCCTGGTGAGATGGAAAACAGCATTGGTTCTATGCGCCCTAACGCTCACGGTGACGATTCGTTCGGAGGCGCGCTTGGCGCGCCTTCGGACGATATCTGTCCACCGTGTTGTTGGCCCACTTTGAGATTGCCTAGCAGTTCGCCGAGGATGATGTCCATGGCCCTTCTCGGGTCGTCGGGATGCTCCTCACAGAGCGCTGCCATCCTTTCGGGGAACCCTACAAATGATGCACGAACCCTGTCGGGATATTGCGTCCACGACGCAAGCATCTCGACTTTTGGCCTCATGAGCTCAATGAACGCTTGATTGTCTTCTGCAACCGCATGGAGCATTTCCTCCGTGATGCGGTCGACCGGCGCAGCGAACTGCCCGTCAATGAGGTCAACGTAGAGCGAAGCGTTCTTATTTTCGTTGGACTGCTGATGAAAAGCAGACTGCTGCTCTTTGAAGGCTTGGTGCTCGCGTTGCCAGTCAGACTCATCACGGGCTTTTTGTTGCGCTTCGCAAAGGGGAAGCATGTATGCATTGGCGAAGTTCTTAGCCTTGTGACTCGAGAACCGGGCTCTCATCTTGCCGAAGTCGACAGTCGTGCCCATCAGGTGGCCCGTGGCCCACCATCCGATCATCTCAGTCTTTCCACATTCCTCCAGAGAGATCTGGTGCAGAAAGAGTGCTCGGCTGTAGGCTCCGCAGGCAGACAGGGCCTTGGCCTCACGAAGGAGATCCACGGCATTAGCGAATGCGAGAGATGCTCCGCGCGCAAGCTCAGAGAGCACGGGATCTTTGGTCTTGTCTGCCTCGCTACTCAATCTTCCAGTCCTTTCATCGTTCGGGCCAACTAGGTTTTAGAATGATCAGTGTATCACCTGTAGGCTGCAAGTTTACAGCCTATCGCGCAGGTCGTCGATTGTCGTAAGTCGAGTAACAGCCAGCGGTTGTGTCATTGTCACGGCATGTCGTGCGTGATAGGCTGTTTCCGCCCAGCGCTCATCAGCGCAACGGGCCAGGCCGTCCGCCGGCCTGTGGACGCCCCAGCCCCCCCGATTGAGCACGTGGATGAACCGACCGGTCGAATTGACGTAGGCCTCTTCCGTACGTCGGCTGTCATGGCGGACCCGCAAGACGGCGACCAAGTGATCGTAGAGTCGGGGCGCGGCTTGTCCTGAAAACAGCCCCAATGGCTTGGTTCGCTGGCTTGCGGTCGCCACGGCATACCCCCCAATAAGAAGTGCCGTCTTCTGCCGATTCTAGCCGCCTCATGTACGGAGTTCAAGTACCCGGCAAAGCGGTATAAGGTCGCACCCACCCTGCGGCGGCGCACAGACGCAGGTTAGCCGCTCGCCTCGCACTGCCTCGATCCGACCCGCCGATGCGTCCAGGCATAGCCGCACATGTAGTCATTCTAGCGCGTGCCGGTGTTGCCGTGCAAGGCCCCCAGAGAGGCGCAAACCGGAGGCGAATGCCTTGCTCTCCACGGAGGGGGGCTGGGAAATCTCCGCCATGCGAACCCACGGGCGCTAGCCGGGGTAGATTCGTTCCGGGTGAGAGCTGCGCGGCGAGTCCTTTGCACTGCTGGAATCGCGCGCGGCACGCCGGCGTCCAACGGTTGGAGCCTGCCGCTGGTTGCTTCCCTTCACCTGACAGTTGCATAGACTCTGGCGAGCGGGGGCCGTGAGGCCCCTGTTTCTGCAAGACATTGCGCAATTCAGCGTCTCCGTGACAGACTACACCGTTGGTGTGTTTCTGCTTGCCGGGCGCATGGGCGACGAGTGGCGTGAGAATCGGGACAGAAACAGGGGCCTCACGGCCCCCGCTCGCCTTTCGGTTTGCAGCGTTCGGGTTTACTTGTTTCTTTGCGTCTTTGCGGCTTCGCGTCTTTGCGTGGAATTTTCGTCCGTCTCCCCAACACAGGCGCCGCCACCCTTAACGCAAAGACGCCAAGCCGCGAAGACGCAAAGAGAAAGCCTGTTCTTCCCCTCGCATTGGCTTCCTTGGCGTCTCTGACTCGGAAAAGCCTCCGAGCCTCCGCTGGCACATTTCTTGCCTTGCAAACCGCGTCCGATTTGCTAGACTCAGTTGAATATACATGCGTCCACTTTATAACTCGGTCGGGGGGCAGGACAGAGGGTGAATGTGGAAAATGAGAAAATTGCCAGCCAAAACTTGGAAGCTGGGAGTTAGGAGATGGGAGATGGGGGAGGAGGTTTCAGGTGTCAGGAAGCGGGAACGCCACGCGGCAAGGGGAGAAGGGAAGGGGGAATGTGGAAATCCGGAAAATTGCTACCCAAAAAGACAGGCTGGAAGCCTTAGGTTTGCCCACATTTTTTCCTTCCGATGGCCTCAGCGCCATCGAGCATTGCATGGAGTGTCATCCATCCACGCCACAGCA
>JAVEUP010000067.1:0-20082 GCA_034005525.1 Thermoguttaceae bacterium
GAGCGATATCGGTTGCCTTACGCGGTGGCCGTCCACTCGGTGTGCCGTAAGCGAAGCGAAGGTGTCACTTGAGGAACCGTATGCGGTAATCCTGCACGTACGGGTCTGTGGGAGCCCCGGGTGAGCAATCACCCGGGGCCACCCGGCCCGATCTTCCATGAGGAACGCCACGTCCGCATCCGCATGGCACACGGCCTCGAGCGGATCGGATTCTATCTTTTGCGGTCGGCCCCGCCCGGTGCCGAGAAACGTGCTCACGTGGACAGAATCACCGCGGCGTTGCAAAATGCCATCGAACGCGAAACAGACCGGATAGCGCTGATTCTTATGCGCCGATCAATGGGCCAGCTTATCCAGCGAATGGGAGAAGAGGAAGACAGATAAGAGGACATTGTGGCCACCTGCCGACCCCGCTGTCAACCCGTCCTCCCACGGCGTCTTGCGCGGTGGGGTTTCCAGGAAGCACGGGGCGCGGGAGGTTGTTCGCAGTTCGACGGCGCGGCGGGAGTGAAAGGGTCGCCGCCCGGGCTCGCCCCAGGGGACTGATGACTGGCCGGCTCCATGCGAGGTCCGGAAGAACCGGCCGACTGCCCGCCCCGCTTCGCCACTTTGGAGTGCGGAGGCTTGACTCCGCTTTCGTTGGTGTGAGCTTTGGCGTGTTGCACGGCCGCCGCTGTACGCGAGGAAAAAGGCATAGCCAAAGCGGCGTCAAGCCGCCGCACTCCAAGGGCGGGGACATCACGGATTCATAATCAGTGGCAGCTTTTCCCGCCAAAAAGCTGATGTGGTTATCTGGAATAGGCTTGGTCCGACGAAAGGGACTGCCCATTTTGACGACCCGCGGTTCAACGATCCCCGGCAACCGGCAGCCATCCGCTGGCCTCTTTTTCAGCCTTGCAATCCGGCGTCGGATTTGGTAGGCTTGGAGACATGTACAGGCGTATATGTATTAGTTGTTAGTTGCTGGTTGCTAGTTGTTAGTGAACGCGCTGACGCGGTGGGAAAAGCAGCCAGCCGTAGACATGGGGGGGCGAATGTGAAAAACGCGAAAATTGACCCCCAAAAATCGAATGCCGAATGCCGAAAGTCAAATGACGAAATCGCACAAATTGAACACCCCAGGGCTGCCCCAATTCTTGCGGCACACAGCGGATTTGCCCGATACATCAATCGCTTCGGCCGCAACCGTGGGACTGCCCCCTTCGCATGCAGCGGAGAAGACAGCCTGCGCCACCGACCCATGAACGCTTACGCCGATCGGGGCTGTGCGGACATATCGGTCCGTCAAGATGGGGCGGGAGGATTACGGCTGGCGGCTGAGGCTGAAGATGGGCAGCAGCAGCGCCAGGCCGATGGTGCCCACCACAACGCCCATCACCGCGATCATGATCGGTTCGATCATGCTCGTGGTCGCCTTGATGGACGTTTCCACCTCGCGGTCGTAGTAGACACTGACCCGTTCCAACACGCTGTCGAGCTTGCCGGTCTCCTCGCCGGAGGCGATCATTTGCACGAGTACACGCGGGAACAGCGGGTTGCCGGCCAGGACTTCGCACACTCGCTTGCCGCCGGTCACTTCGTCGCGCACGCGCTCCCAGAGCCTCTCGTAGTAGTAGTTGCCCGACACTTCGCCCGCCAACTTGATGGCATCCATGATGGGGACGCCGCTTCGCAGCATGGTGCCCAAGGTCCGGATGGACCGGCTGATGGTCACCTTCCGCGACATCGGGCCGACTATGGGCGTGTTGATCCGCAGCCAGTCGATCGCTTGCCTTCCGGCCTGCGTGCGTTTCCCGTAGACAAAGGCGGCAACCGTCGCCACAACGCCTGCAATCCACAGGTACCAATGGCCCAACAGGGCGTCCGAAACGGTCATCATAAGCAGGGTAGGCCCGGGCAGCTCGGTCCCCTTCGACTGGAACAGCGGCGTGAACTTGGGCATGATGTAGGTCAGCAGGAAGACCGTCACGCCCGCAGCCATGACCATCATCACGGCAGGATACGCCATGGCTGCGCGGACCTTTGCCCGGGTTTCCACTTCTTTGCGCAAATACTCGGCAATACGTTCGAGCGTGGCCCCGAGCGTACCCGTGGCTTCGCTGGCCTTGACGAGTGAGACGTACGTCTTGTCGAAGTATTTCGGAAATGCGGCCAGCGCGCGCGAGAAATCCTCGCCGGCTTCAACCTTGTCGCGCAGTTGCGTCAAGACGCGCCGGAGCGTTGGGTTGGCCTCCTGTTCCACAGTACCCGAAAGCGCGGCTGCCAGGGTAATTCCCGTATCGACCATGATGGCCAATTGGCACGTTACGTAGATGATGTCGTCCTTCGATACGCCTCGCGGAAGCAGGCCGTCGGCGGCATCGGCCTCCTCGATCTCGAGGATGTGGAATCCGTCGCGCCGGAGCTGTTGCTCGGCATCCTCGGCGCTGCCGGCGTCGATCGTTCCCTCGTGGGTGTTTCCGAGCGGGTCGCGTACCCGGTAATCGAAGTTCATGCTACCCTCCAATGTCCCCGGCAACCTGGAATACTTCCTCGATCGTGGTCAGCCCCTCGCGGACCTTGCGGAAGCCGTCGTGGCCCAGCGTCACCATGCCCTGCTTGGCCGCCAGACGCCGGATGCTTCCGATGCTCGGGTCCGAGACGACCGCATCGCGCAGCTCATCGGTGATTATCAGCAGTTCGTGCACGCCCAGCCGGCCGCGGTAGCCCGTGTTCCGGCAGCTCTTGCAGCCGGCGCCTTTGTAGAATTGCTCGCATTCAAAGCCCATCTTCTCCAGGGCCTTGCGCACGTTTCGGGCCGGTTCGACCACCTGCCGGCACTTGGCGCACACGCGGCGCACCAGCCGCTGGGCAAGCACCATGTTCAGCGCCGCGCCGATCAGGTAGGACTCCACGCCCATGTTGATCAAGCGGGTGATGGCCGAAGAAGCGTCGTTTGTGTGCAGCGTGCTGAACACCAGGTGGCCGGTCAGGGCGGCCTGGATGGCCATGCGCGCCGTTTCCTCGTCCCGCACTTCGCCTACCATGATCACGTCGGGATCCTGCCGCAGCAATGTTCGGAGCGCCTTGGAGAACGTCAGCCCGATCTTCGCTTGCACCTGGAACTGGTTGATCAGCGGCAGGTGATACTCGATGGGGTCTTCCACCGTACAGACGTTGTTCTCCATGGAACTGATGGAATTCAACGCCGCGTACAGCGTGGTCGACTTGCCGCTTCCGGTGGGGCCGGTGACCAGAATGATGCCGTTGGGAGCGCGAATACACTGCTGGAACCGGGCCAGCACGTCCTCGGCGAACCCGAGGTCTTCAAGATTCAGCGAGACGGCGCGGGTATCGAGCACGCGAATGACGGTCTTCTCGCCGATGGCCGTCGGGAACGTGCTGACACGCAGGTCGATTTTCCGGCCCTCCAGCAACACGTGAACCCTGCCGTCCTGGGGAAGACGCCGCTCGCTGATGTCCATGCCCGCCATGATCTTGATGCGGCTGGTGACCGCCGGCAGCAGGTGCTGGGGCACCTCGAGCGATTTGTACAACCGCCCGTCCACCCGGTATCGGACCCGCATGCACCGCTCGGCGGGCTCGATGTGGACGTCGCTGGCGCCCTCCTTGACGGCGTTGAAGATCACGTAGTTGACCAGGCGGATGACCGGCGACTGGCCGGCGATCTCCTCCACGTCGCCGATGTCCTCGATGGCGTCCTCGATGAGCGTTACGTCGGCACTGTCCGACTCCTCGATGATGTCGTCGATGACGAACACCTTCGAGTTGGGCAGCGTCGTAATCATCCGCCGGATGTCCTTCGGCGTGGCGGCCACAATCTGGACGTGCGCGCCGGTGATCGACCTGATCTCGTCGATCAGAAACAGGTTCGACGGCTCGGAAACGGCAAGGGTCAGCACGCCCCGGACGAGAAACAGGGGCAGTACGAGGTTCTGCTCGATGTAGTCGCGCGGCAGGACGTCGACGACGGCCGGGTCGAACAGGCGAGCTTCCAGTTTTGCGTACGGGACCCCGTATTCCTTGGCAAGACACTCGACAATCTGGTCCTCGGTGCAGAGTTCCTGCTCCACGAGAATTTCGCCGAGCAGCCGCCCCCGATGGTCCTGCTTCTGCACCTCCAGCGCCTGGGCCAGTTTCTCCTCGCTCAGGTAACCCCGATCGATGAGTACGTCGCCAAGCCGACGCGGTGCAAGATGAGTGGTGTTCATGGCAGCGGATTTCCGGCGTTGTGCCGGCTGCGAGTCAGCGGAAGCTCTTCACGGCGTCGACGACGCTGTCGAACATCTCGAGTTGCTGGTCGAGCCGGGTGATCTCGAATATCTTGCGGTTCATCGGATTGGTGGTTGATAGTCTTACGCCGCCACCCGCTTCCTGGAGCCGTTCCTGAATCTCAAGAATCGCGTCCAGTCCCTTGCTGTCGAGCGTCTCCGTATCGTCCAGATCGAGTACGACGTTGCCGTGGTCCAGGCCGGCAACGCATGCCGCAAAGGAATCGCGCTGGTCGCCGCCAAGTTCTTCCGGGGCATGCACCACCACGACGTTTCCAAAGACTTCCGTAGGTAACTTCATGGCCGGGCTACACCGCACTTTCCATGGGCTCTTCGGCGAGGATCGAATCGACCCGCTTGAGCAGTTCCCGCGGGCTGAACGGCTTGGCAATGACGGCAAGCACGTCGAGTTCGGAAGCCAACTGCTCGTGGCTGAGTTCGTATCCCTTCGCAGTGAGCATGAGAACGGGAACGTCCGCCGTGCGACAGTCCTCTCTCATGCGGCGCACGAGTCCCAGGCCGTCCAGCCGCGGCATTTGGCAGTCGGTGATCAGCAGGTCGGGTACCTGGTCCTGGATGAGCAGCCAGGCCTCTTCGCCGTCGCCGGCGGTCCGGACGCTGTACCCGGCCCGCTTAATCTTGAACTCGGCGGCCCGCAGGATGTGAATCTCGTCATCGCACAGCAAAACGCGTTTTGCCATAGGTCGTGTCCTCGTGTTTGGAAACAGGGGCCGAGTGGCTTCATTCAACACTTGCACTCGCCTTCGGCCCTCGGTTGCTCGTGGTGATTTGTCCCGCTCCCGGCAGAACGACGGTGAAGGTACTTCCCTCACCCTCCTTGCTCTGGACGGTGAGGTGTCCGCGATGCACGTCTTCGACAATGTGCTTCGCCAGGGGCAGGCCGAGGCCGGTCCCGGACGCCATCTGCTTGTCCTTCTTGACGCGGTAGAACTTCTCGAAGATGCGGTGGGAGTCCTCCTCGCTCAGGCCCACGCCGGTGTCCTGCACCTCGAAACGTACGTCGTTGTCATCGAGCCGGCTGCGCAGGGTAACCCGCCCGGCCTCCGGCGTATACTTGATCGCGTTCGACAACAGGTTGATGGCCGCCTGGAGAAGCATGTCGCGGTCGGCCAACACACCGAGATAGAGTGGGCTGAGTTCCGCAGTCAGGTCGATGTTCTTCGCCTCGGCAGCGGGTAGCACAACGTGAAGAGCCTCTTCAAGCACTTCGTTGAGCGACTGGTGTACCTTACTTACACTGACCACGCCCGCCTCGATGCGGGCAATGTTCAACAGGTTCTCCACCAGCCGCTGGAGCCGGTCGGCCTGGCTGTTGATGACTTCGAGGAACTCTTCCCGGGTTTCCTCGTCTTCGGCATCGCCGTCGGCAAGCAGTTCAACATAGGCCTTAATGCCTGCCAGGGGCGTCTTCATCTCGTGACTGACGGATGAAACGAACTCGGCATTGCGCTTCTGCATCGCCTTCTGGTCGCCGATGTCGCGGAGCACGGCAACGACGCTGCCTGCCGAGAGGTCCGGATGGCATGGCTCCGCGTTCTGCCTGTCCAGCTTTGTCGCCGTGACACGAAACCATCGAGAATCGCCGTTGCTGTCGATAATCTCGATTTCCTCGGTCCGGTCGCCCGGAATTCGGCGCTGCGCGGCGGCCGAGAGCAACTCGACCAGCTTCTCGCAGCGCACAAGCTGTCTGAGCGCGCAGGTTTCCGTCTTTTCATCGGCGATGTCGAACAGGTTCTCCGCGCTCGCGTTGGTCAGCACAATGTCATCATAATCGTCGATGGCAAGGATTGGCTCGGCCAGGCTGGCAAAGATTCCCTGGATCTTCTCGTATTCAGCGGCTGCCCGGCCGCATCGGATTTCCAGCGCAGTCCGGCTGTGTTCGAGGTCCTCGCAGCGAGTACGGTATTTCTCTAAGGCGTCGGCGATACGGCAAGCCAGCGAATCCCACGGATGGCTCCGCGGAAGAGGCGGCAGCCGGTCGCAGCCGGATGCAAGCGGACCAGTGTCGGCGGCCAATTGGCAAAGGGCGGCAACATGCTGCTCGAACTGCCGTCGAGTGCGCCGGGCATGGGCGGTCCATACGGCGGCAGCGAGACCGGTAAAGACAAGCGTTCCCGCCAGCACGCCGGCGCGGACGGGCCACCATTCCGATCCCGGCAGCCAGCCGGCCGTCCAGGCAACGCTCGCCAACGTCAATAGCATCAGCGCCGCGGCCGGAAGAATCGTGCTCGATCTGAATTCGCTCATTCCCACGTTCACCTCGGATCATCGTGGCAACGAAGGAGAACGACGTCTCGGGCAGACACACCGGTTTGGAACCACCGGTTCGGGTAACCGCCGCGCGACGAGCTTAACGCTGCATGGTCCGGTATCTCGAAGACAATGCCGCGGCTCGCTCGAACTGCAATTGCGCAGCCCTGGGCTGCCCGAGTTTCTCCAACGTACAGCCCATTAAAAGGTAGGACAGTCCGTCGGAGTTGTCCAACGACAGGGCTTGCCGCAACGCCACTTGCGCCGAGGAGTAGTCGCCCAACCGGTAGTAGGCCGCGCCAAGCGTCCGGTGCACCGCCGCGGCCTCGGGGAATTGGGTGGTGGCGGGCTTGAGGACGTCGACGGCCAATTGGGGGTGGTTGTGTTCCAACGCGAGGACTGCTGCATGGACCGGGATTTGCGGATTATCCGGGTCGGCCGCGAGAGTGGCCTGAATGCCGGCTTGTGCCGCGTCCGAATTCCCCGCCGCCAGCGCCTTACGAACCTCGTCGAGCCGCTCGCCAACGGCCGGCTCGAGGTAAAAAACGGCATTTGCGACAGGTGCGTTTGGATCGTTTGAGACGGTCGAAACGTCGGAGTTCCGAATCGCCTCGTGTGCAAAGGCGTACCGCTTGAAATCCGGATTCAACTCGGCGGAACGTTCGTAGAACGACCGGGCTTCGTCCGGCCGGCCCGAAGCGTCCAGCAACAAGCCCATCGCATAATGCACCAGCGGGTCCTCACCGTGGTCGCGCAACGCGTGTTCGAGTTGGGTGAATGCCTCGGGATGACGGCCCGTCAGCAAGAGCACCTCGGCAAGCAGAAGCCGCGCATCGCGGTGCGCCCCGTCGCTATCCAGGACGGCGCGCACCAGGCGCTCGCTTTCCCGGTAGTCGCCTCGCGCAAGTGCCGCCTCCGCCGCGTCGATCTGAACCGCCTTGCGCCGGGCCTCGAACTCGCGAATCATGGCCTCGCCGCGACGGTCGTGTTGTTCGGATCGTTCGGGGCCCTCGATGCCCGGCACGATCCAGTGCATGCCGGAACAGCCGGCCAACGGCGTCAGGGCAACTGCCATTAGCAGCCATCTCGCACCGCAACCGGAGCGAAACGGTCTGCCCGGCGTGTGCTTCCTGCGACTCATGGCATCTTCCTCGGCGCAGAGATGTCCTTGTGAGGCCCCGGCGTGCCCGGTTCCAAAGGATGCAGCGGCCCGGCCGGCGGCGCCGCAACCGCTTCCGGCGCCTGGCGCAGGTCGTCCAGCAGCCAGCCGGCAACGTCCGGTCCATCGAGCGGGTTCGGTTCGGCCATCATGGGCGGCGGGTCAAGCAGCGTGTGATCGCCATAGGGCCTCCCCAGCCAAATGTCGCTTCGCAAGTCGATCGCCGCCCGGTAACTCGGAAGGAAATGGACCGCCATTTCGGCAAAGCGCAACGCCGTCTTCCGGTCGCCGTTGGCCCACGCGCCTTGGGCCAGGCGGTAATAGCGCTGGGCCACGTGCCGGCGGTTGAACGGAGCCAGCTTTTCGGTAGCCACCGCGTGGCGGCGATGGAATTCGGCCGCCGCATGGCTGCCCTCCCTGCCCATGTCGGGCTCGTAGACGATGTGCGGAGTAATCAGCACCAGGACTTCCTGGCGTTCCGTGGTTTCCGAAGAGCTGCGAAACGCAAATCCCACCAACGGCAGATTCCCGAAAAAGGGCAACTGGTTCTTCGTTGTAGCCACCTCGTCCCGCATCAGTCCGCCAATCAACACGGTCGATCCGTCGCGAACCATGACGTTGGTGGTGACCTCCGTCACCTGTTTCTCGGGCAGAGTGAAGTCGCCCTTCTCCTTCACGTCCCCCTTGGACAACTCGGGATGAATTTCCATGCGGACCATGCCGTCGGTCGAGATGAACGGCCGAATGCGCAAGATCGTGCCGGTTTCCAGAAACTCGACCGTTTCGGTGGCGACCGTCTCGGTAACCGTGGTGCTCACATAGCCCTTCTGATCGCCTATCTGGATGTTCGCACGCTGCTTGTTGAGCACCAGCAAGCGCGGGCTGGCAATGACATTGGTGTCGCCGATCGTTTCCAGCGCGCTGAGGAACGCACCCAGGCTGCTGTCGAGGAATCCGACTTTCAGGGCCCCCTTTTCGAACTTGAAGTCGGCAAGCGTTTGCGCCGGGTCGCCCAGGCCGAGTTTCACGTTGCCGCTGTCCCGCAAGAACTGCCAGTTGACACCGTATTCGTCCTTTTCGTCGAGCGTGACGCTCAGGATCATCGCCTCGATATGGACTTGAAGGGGACGGATATCGACCTCGACCACCAGCGAGTCGACCTGCGCGAGTATGGCCTCATAGTCGCGCACCACGACGGCTTCGGCGCCCGCAAACGAATCGCCACCCGCCGCGCCCGTGTCGGCGGTAATGCCGCTTTCGGCCGGCGAGGAAACGCTGGACACTCCAACCCCTTCGGTCAGCAGCGGCGCAATCAGCTTCTGAAGCTCCGAGGCAGTGATATAGTTGGGCCGGTAAATCCGGGTGGCAATCCGGTCGAACGATTGCTCCAACGCAACGAAGTCCGCCGACGTTCCCACGAAGACGAAATCGCCATCCTGCCGCGCCTGGTAGCCGTTTGCCCGCAGGATTGCGTCCAGAGCATTGTCGATCTGCACCTTGCTCAGCGTTGCCGACACCGTCCCCTGGACCCTGGGACTGGCCAGAATGTTGATCTTGCCGTGGGCGCCCAGCAACTCCAGCACCCTGCGGATGTCTTCATTCTGGATGTGGATGGTCAGCAGTCCATTTCCCTCGTCCTCAATCCGGGCATCACCCGCCGGCGCCGAAACCGTTGTGGCCGCCGTTTCGGCAGGGGCCGGCAGCAGAGCAGAGGGCTGAGACACCGGCTGGGAATGTTGTGCGGCGGCTTGTTCGCCCCGCTTGAGTTCTTCCATTGCCTGCTTGACAGTTTCCTGAATGGCATCCAGCGAGAACTGCTGCCCGTATGAGGGGTGCGGCGCAACAGGGGACGACTCATGGACCGGTGGCGTCTGATCGGCGAATGCCGGAGTGCCCAGATGGACCGTCGCGAGTTGGGCAGCCTCGGGTCGCGAGGAAGTTTTCCCGGCAGCAGCATGTCCGGCAGGCCGACCTTGCGCAGGTCGCTCATCGCTCGCGTCCGCTGCCGGGCTCGCCACTTCGACCAATTCCGGTTCCCGCGAACTGGCGCGGTCTGAAACGGACGGTTTGGGAAAAGCAAGCACTTCCGGAAGCGTTGCAGGCGTCGAACTCACGCTGATACCCACACCGATTGCCATCGCCACACCGGCGGCGGCAAATGTACCCAAAAGCGTAACGCTACGAAGCTTGTTCATCGGTCTTCCATGACACCGGAACGGTTTCTCTGGGTCTCAGGGCGGCGTGCCCGGCGCCGCTGCCGACCGCCTCGGCAACGGCAGGTGTGCAGGTCCGGGCATATCCAACTCGTACCGCACTCCCTCGCGTTCGAGTACAACGCCCCCGGGCCGGACCTCGGTCAGTCGAAAGGCATACGACGCCCCACTCTTCTGTACTACCACCTCTTCACCCAAAAAAAAGGTCCGTCCGTTGATCATTGCCGCCCCGCTGGCCGGTCCCGCCACCACGCCGGTCAGCGACACTCCAGCATTCTTCGGGCTGATCGGTGGCGGAACCAGGGGCACTTCGGGTTCGGAGTCCTGCTGAGGGTCTACCATGGCAGCCCGCTGTACTGACCGCGGCGGCAAGAACGGGTCCCGTCCATCGGTGTCCCGACGGCCCCACGGTATCCAATCGGCTAGCAGCGCAGTAACCGGTCCTCGGGCTGCGGCTACCGGGCCGGCGGGTTTGGTGCGGGGGTCGTGTTCCATCCATTGAACAATCTGCTGCCAGGGATGATTCGGCTCGGTCGCGTCGGCACTGTCGGTCGTTGACGACACCGCGGCTGGCATCAGTCCCGACACTGGCAGTCCGACAGGCTCCTGCGTTACTACCATCGTGTTGCCTTGTGCGGGAGCAACCCATCCCCACACAAGTGGCGCCCAGAACCAGAGGGCGACCACACAAAGCACACCCAATACGGCGGCTTTCGCAGGATGAGCTGCGATCTCACGGCGTAGTCTCTTCTTTATCTTTCCTAAACTCACGATTCGCGTACGTGTTCGGCCGCGTTGCGCGTACCAAGACACGTCTCCTTACGGTTATCGGCTAATTGGAGTTGTCGACGTAATCCAATTTATCTCGATTATCGGCAAAAACGACCAAATCAATGCTACATTCCACATCCTCCCTATCCGGCGCCTTCTTCGCAAAATGAAGCTTTCTCACCCAAACATCTGCAGGAAGGCATTCCAGGCCGCGTACCAGGGAGAAGACATCGGCAAACGTGCCGGTGCAGCCGACCGAGAGTGGAACCTCGGTGATATGCTCTCTGGGCACGACCGGTTGGGGGTCGAACCGCGTGATTTGTACCCCGGATGCGGTCTCCACGCGGTGAATCCTGCCAAAAAGGTCGGAGATTTGGGTAACACTCGGCGCGCTGGTTTGCCACTGTTCGCGGAATTTCCGGGTCAGACGCAACTCCTCTTCGGCTGCAACGAGAGCCGCACCCAAAGATTCCACGTGCCCGAGATGGTTCCTCTTCTCCTGGATTTGCGACTGCAACTCGGCGGCAGTCTTCTGCCCGGGAAGGAAGATGAACACGAGGTATGCAATCGAACTCGCTGCCAGAGGCAGCGTAACGATCCAGCTTCCGCGTTTCTGGTTATGGCTCATCATCCGCCTCCCGAGCAGCCGCGGCCGTGGCCGCGGATGCCCGCTTAAGCGACCCGTGGTCGCGGTCTTGCAGTTGAAAACGCCGTGTTCTTGTTTGCATTAGGGTCCCACGCGGCGGGCAATCGCCTCGTTGTTCGGCCCGGTCGGTCCTCCCGGCTGGCCGTACCCGGGCCGTACGACCACGGTGGCCTGGAAACGCACGCCCCGACCATCTTGGTTCTCCGTACTCTCGATCGATTCGAGTTCAGCCTTGCGGAATAAACTGCTCCGTGCAAGCGTGCCCAAGTAGCGGTGTAACGCAGCACTGTCGCTCGTTGTGCCCGAAACGCGCAAGACCGTGTGCACGAAGTCCGACCGCTGCCGAAGGTCAGCCAGGTCGCGTTCCGCGGGTACGACCGTTGTGGTCGCCTTGGAGTCGTCGTCTTGCTGCAGCCGGCTGCGCTGCTGAGTGCCCGGCACTGCCGGCATTTCGTTCGATATCTCCAGTTCGGTCAATACGATGGCGTCCGGAAGCGGCCCCAGCAGTGCCCGCAGTAATTGCGTACGTGGCCACGGATGGCGCAGGTAGGTCAGCAGGGCAGCTTCTGCACGGGCATGTTTCAGTTCTTCCTGGAGAAGGCTCAACTGGTTGCTCATGGCAACTGTCTGCTCATATTGGGGCTCAATCCGTGCCAACTCGGCGCGAAGGCTGCCCAGTTCTCTGTATTGCCCGACTGCCGCGACGGCCACCAGAACGACCATCGCCGATACGACAATGGCCTGCCACGGTTTCGACTGTTGCCGCGCTTTTCGGCGGCGGTATTGAGCGGGAAGAAAGTCAATTTCGAGCATGTGCTTCGCCCGTGATGTGTGTCAACGGCTTCTCAGTTCATACCCTTCAGTGCAAGGCCGGCGGCCACGTCCCATTGACCCATCCGGCCGGCGATTGCCGTGGGGCTGAAGCTGCGCAGCGGGTTTCCCAACTCGCACGGCAGACCGAGCCGGGCGCCGAGCCATTCCAACAGCGTATCGCTTGCCTCCCCGCCGCTGAGCACAACCTGCGAAATCGGCTGCCCGCGGAACGTCACGCTGTAGTAGCGCACGCACATCGAGAGTTCGCCGGCCAATTGGTCAAGGCTGGGGCGCAGGGCCTCGGCAATGCTGCGGGTGACCTCCGGATCGCGCTGGTCGACGCGACGGTCGCCGTTGTGGCGGCGCAGGGCGGCCGCGTCGGCCGGCGGCATCCGGAGGTAGCGGGCAACAGCCTCGTCAAGGCGGCGGCCCCCGCAATCGATGTACTTCACGAACATCGTGTGGGTGCCCCGTGCAATCACAACGGCCGTCATCGCCCCGCCTATGTGAACAAACATCCGCTGCTGCTGCTGATCGTCGTCCCGCCGATACTGCTTCGCGTAGCAGCGGAGCAAGGCCCCCGGCTCCACGTCGATGGCGACGGGGTTCAGCCGGCATCGTTCCGCGACGGCCAGTAGGCGGGCAATTACCGATCGGTGGCATGCCAGCACGATGACCTCGCGCCGCGCCGCGCCGCCCTGCCGCACGTCGGCGGCCTCCACAAACCGGAGTTCGGCGTCCTGGCTCGGGAACGGCAGGCGGCCGGCGGCCTCGCACCGGACAATCCGCCGCAGTTCGTCGCCGGCGGCCTGGTTCACACGCAAGTTCTGAACGAACAGGTCGCGGGCACCGAGGCAGAATACCGCCCGCCTGCCGCGGAAGCCGCGGCCCTCGCGGGCTCGCTCAATCGCTTCGGCCAACACGCCGTCGTCCTCCTGGTCGGCCTCACCTGCAAAATCCCATCGGACCGCGTCCATCACGCTGGTGCCGGCCGCGTCAAACTGAATGAGCTTCACCGAGCGGCTGCCGATGTGGACTCCAATGGGGCTCGTGCGGGATCGGGTCAGGAGGCTTACCATGTGCGTTTTCCGGACAATGTGGGACGTAACATGTCAGATACCGGCCGGTTTCCGGCTCCTTCGTTCATGGACTCACAGGGCTGGTAGTGACCAGCCACTGGGGAGGGCCGCTTTCAGTGCTGCCGCCTACCTCGGTAAGTCCGGTCATCGGGTGAACGAGCAACCAGGTATATCGCTTCCGCGCGTCGCTGCCTGCCCCGAGCCAAATGACCGTCCACCTCGAACCGGTCGTCTCGCCCAGCGGTCCGAACTCCACTTCCGAGGCCGCGCGTACGGACCAGTCAAACTCGGCGACCGCCTCCAATTGAACGCGCGTTCCCAGCCGCGGCAGGTCGTCCAGGGCGACGACCATCTGTTGTTGCGGGCCCATGGTCCGGCTGAACGGCGAATCGGGCAGCAAGTCCAGGCTCGGGTTGCTTCCGCTGTGCTCCAGCGTGTAGCGGTTCCGCCTCACGTCGAACACGACGCGGTACCGGCTGTTGTTCGTCACTGCGAGACTCCGGGCATACGCCAGATCGGTGGCGAGGATGCGGGCGGTGGCACGGAGCTGGTCGTTGATGCTCGGCTCGGCACTGGGCAGAACCAACGCGGCCAGAACGCCCACTAGCGCAATTACCATCAGCAACTCAACGAGCGTAAATCCGGCGTGCTGGCGGTTTGCGTATCGCATACGTGGACCAAAACTCAACGCTCCCGCCCGCTCGCGGCCTGAGCTAGGGACGGGAATCCTGTTCGACAACTACGCGCAGCTTCCCGCTGCGCAGCAACTCGTTTTGTTCCCTCAGCAGTTCGCGTATCTGCTGCAATTCGCCCAGCATGTCCGCTCGCTGTTGAATCGGATTGGCAATTTGGGCCGGAGCGCCCGGTTGGGCGGCAATGCCCGGCTGATAAAAGCTTAGCATGCAGTAGCACAGCACATTCGCCATAATCAGCAGGGTCCAGGCGGTGGATCGTCGCATGATCGTTCTCCTTATCGGGGCTCTTCCGTTTCCAGGTGCAGGCCGCGGCAATGTAGTAGGCACACGCCGCTGTGCCGTCCCTGAAACAAAGGCTGGCTGCACCTGGAAACGGAAGAGCCCTTACGGGTTCATGGTCCAGCGCACCACGTTCCAACGCAGCCCCTCGTCGTCGGGATGCGGTACGTAAATCGGTTGGTCCGGACTGTAGTAATGGTATCGGATGGAACGGGGATTCGGCGCAAAGACGATCTGCGGCTGAATCGCCAGGCTCGATCCAAGCCGCAGCCACTCCGGAAACCACGGTATGCCGGCGGAACGCTGAAGCCAGAATAGGATGAACCTCCCGTTCCACCAGTCCGTGGCCCGGTCCCAGGGATCCCGCGGGCGGATGTACAAATCGCGGCCCGCCGCGTGACCTTCGATCCTCAGCGCGATCTGGTTCTGGTGGGCCGTGTACACTTCAAGGTCATCCTGTGCAAGAACCAACCCCTTCAACTCGGCTCGGGCGCCGGAGTGGAACCGCAAATCGTCGGCGCTTACCAGCGCCGGCAAATGCACCGGCTCGCTGGTGCCGTCCAGAGGCGGCAGGTCGACCGGCTCCAGGCGGACCCCGTTGCCGTGCACTTCGATGTCCGACAAACTGCCGCCCCGGGTGAACAGCGAGCCCCGGATGGTCACATTGTCGCGCAGCTCCACCAGGCCGGAACGCACAAACAACCCCGCCGGGTTGGTCTTCGGGTCCGGCGCCAACTGGATGTTCTGCAGGCTGCCCGATACTGTCGGAATACTGTACACCTTGCCGCCGGGATAGAGTCGGTAGGCTGTCAGTGAGGCGGTGTTCTGCCACGTGAATTCGCGCGCCAAGGGAGTGTTTTGCATGGGCGCCTGAAGCGCATATTGGATCAGGTTGGTGACGTTCGCATCCTGCTGGCTGAAAGTGAAACGGACCGGGCCGGTCAAGGGCCGCCAGTCGGGCCGGCCGGCCAGCCGCATCTCGTTCAGGCCCACGTGATACCACCACCATGGATCGGTTGCCCACTGCAATTGCTGGCTCAGATTGAGCCGCCCGCGGAATCGCGCAGCCCCCTCCACCCGGAACGGCACGCACAGCGAGCATTCGCCGGAATCCCACTGCGAAAGCGTATGGCGCAGCAGGTCGTCGAAGCCCGCCGGCGGTTCCGGCAGGGCGCGTGGAATCAATTCGACCACCGCCTGCGCGCGGTAGGTGGCAATCGACGACGCACTGATCGGGTCGGCGGCGTAGCCGGTAGAGTCCAAGGTTACCCGCAACGGGTAACGGTCGTAGTCGGCATCGCCCGCCGAGAGCATCGGATCGCCCGTCGTGAAACGCACCTCGAAGTTCTCGTAATCGCTGAGCCGGCCGGTCAGTGTAGTGTCGACTCCCTGCCAAGCGGCCGTGTGCATCACCTTCAGCGCCGTGGCAAGCCCCGACATGGCTGCCGCGCGAGCGGAGACCCGGAAAGAGGCGTTGCGTTGAACGCGGGTGTTGACGCTCTGCGAGCGGATCGAGGCATACGAAAGACCGAGGGTCACGGCTATCAACAGCAGCACGATCAGCGCGGAGAATCCCCGGCGGCGCACCCGGCGCCGGTCGGTCTTTCGATAGGTTGTCCGCCCTGTTCTCATCGCTCAAGCTGGTAGTAGAGGGCAGCCGCTCCGAAAAAGGGAACGGCGCCGTGCGTGTTCGTATCGGCGACCACCGGCGCATCGCCCGGCATCAACTGAAACTCGATTTGCAGCGCAGCCTGGCGCAAGCCGGTTTGGGAACCGAAAACGCCTTGCACCCACGGCAACTCCGTCCAGTCCTTTTCGCCGCTCTTGTACGCGGCCCAATCGGCTTCCGAAGGCCGCACCCTGGAATGGAACCGCACCGCGCCGCGCTGATCCGAACTGCCGCCGGTTCCGGACACCGAACACATCCGGAGCAGATTCGTGAGTGCAAACGACTCCATGCGGGAGTTGCCTCGAAGTGCGCTCAACTCGGAACGCCACCGGGACATATCGCTGATCGGCGGGACGGTGCGGTTGTCCTGCGGCGCGGTCATCTCCAGCAATTGGCTGGCATTGCTCACGTTCGGAGCATAGATAACCAGTTCGTTGTAACGCGGAAGCCCGTCCGGATCGGCCGGCTGTCCGTTCGGATGCCACACCACGAGCACCTCGGGAAACTCCCCGCCGCCCTCGACGGCAGGCACCACGAGGAACCCGGGAAACTCCCCGCTGGCCGTCGCTTCCTCCACGTGCCGGGCGATCCGGTCCAGGACGACCCGGGCATGCTGGGTGGCCAGCCCCCGGCCCTCGGTGTACTCGAACGCCAACTGAACGCCGTGCGCCAACGTGCCCAATGCGCCAACCACCATGGCCATAATCGACATGGCAATGAGAAGTTCGATCAGCGTGAGCCCGCCATGGTGCGAACAACCGCCGGGAATTGCCCGCGGCGCGTGCAGCCGGGAGCCCCTGCCGCGACACGGCCCGTGTACGGCCACGGCGACACGCCGTCGGAGCGGCCTGACCGACGTATTACGGAAGCGGTTCATACGGGAGCACCTTGGCAACGACGCGCTGCAACCGAACGAGTTCGCGGGCAGGGGTGTTCGGGGCAGTGTAGGTAACGCGGACCACGACGAGGCGATAGTCGCTCGCCTGGCCAGCCGAAAGGGGCACGGTTAATTCGGACGGGGCGACTCTCGAAACCCGCACGTTGCGGCCGAAAGAGTCCAGCAGGCCGGTCGGGACGCGGAAGTTGGCATGCCGCTGGCCTCCGCTGCCGTTTTCACTTCCCAAGGGGACTCCCCACCGGTCCACCGGCGGCGTGCTCCCGAATCCGTTGTACGCGTCGATTTCCGCAATGGAACTGCTGCCCACCACCTCGTCCATAAGCTGCTGCGCCAGTCCCAGGGCAACCGTCTGCCGATATGCCTCGTCGGCGTTCTGAAGCGACGACGTGACGCCCAGCAAGAGGACACTGCCGGCCAACGCGGTCATCGAGATGGCCACCAGGGCCTCGACGAGCGTAAACCCGCCGGCTGGTGTCGAATCGAAATGGTGCGACGACGTCATCATATGGGGCTCGTACCCGTTCAACCGCTCCAATTCCACCGCCGACCAAGGGATGAGGCGGAAAAAGGGAGGCGCGGCGGGGTCCCCTCGGGCATCCAGCCTCCCCGCCGCACCCATGGCCCGCACCCCTCCCCAAGGCGCAGGTCCACGAAAACATAGCTTTGCCATCGCCTGAGTCAAATCCGACGCCACGGCGCAACCGTTTACACGCGACCGGCTTGGGCTGTTCACTTTGTGCTTGTCAAGGCGAACGGCCCCGTTCCCGTTCTTGTCGGTGCAGCATAAGGCGGAAAACGAACACCGGCGATCCGACAACGCGTTGCGTCGCCGCGAAGAGCATGATTCCGGAAACTTTTCTCCGGTGGACAATTCCTGCGCAAACCTCATTGTCGTAATCACTTACGAAAGTCATACCCCCCTTGTCGAAGCCCTCATAAAGACTGATCTCCTTTACAACGCTTGACGGGTTGCCGGAAAACTGCTATGTTCTCGACCGCGTTTGTTTCTGTGGCTGAATAGCATTGTTTTTTGCCGTCCTTATCCGACATAACTCGGCTGCAATGTTCGCGATCACATCCGGCCTCCGCTGGTTCTCGCTCCCCTTCGCGGGCGAAGTGGTTTACTCTCTTCTGGCTCCTCGCAGAGAGGGTATGCCACCCGAGAATCCACTTAACACTCCCGGATTCGGCGAGGCGTCGACGTTGCCCGGGAATCTTGCCGCACACTCCCAACACTCCCTGTTGACGAAAGGAATATCCCATGGTTTCGACGAAGGCCACCTGGCGTGAGTTGCTGTTCGGTCGCACGACCAAAGGCCGCAAGTGCGGCCTCGACCGCCGTGGGCGCTCGCTGCGGATGGAACCACTCGAAAAGCGCGAGCTGCTCTCGGTGATGCCCGTCGCCTATTGGCGGTTCGACGAGACCGGCGGCACCAGCGCGTTCGACGCCTCGGGCAACAACCTTACCGGCACGCTCATCGGCGGCGCGCAGTGGACCACCGAAGGGAAGTACGACGGTGCGATCGACCTCGACGGCGACGGCCAGTACGTCCAGGTGTCCGACTCCGACCTGCTGGACGATACGTCCGAGTTGACCATCAGCGCCTGGGTCTACGCCCGCACGCTCGACGGGACGGCGCAGGGAGTCGTCTCGAAGCGTGCCGGGGCGGACGACCATCACGCGTACAGTCTCTATTTCCACACCGGCGACAAGCTTCACGTCCACATCGACGGCACGAACGACGCGTTCGCGGGCAACACCGTCTTCCAGACCGGCCGCTGGTACCACGTCGCCGTCACGTTCGACGGCTCGCTGCCCGAGGCCGAGCGGGTGAAGCTCTACGTCGACGGCGTGCTGGACACGGTGGCCGCCGAAACGAGCACCGCGATTCCCAACTACGCCTCGAACCTCACCCTCGGCACGCTCAACAGCGGCTTCGCCACCACCCTCGACGGCAAAGTGGACGACGTCCGCATCTACCACCAGGCGCTCGGCATCGACGCCATCCAGCTCATCATGGCCGCGCCCACGGTCCAGATCACCGGCGTACCGGCCAATCCGGAGGAAGGCACGCCGATCACTCTGGGCTCGTCCATCACCGATCCCGATCCCAGTGATATCTTCACCTACGCCTGGACCGTGACCAAGAACGGCGCTGCCTACTCCACCGGCACGGACGCCGATCTGACGTTCACGCCCGACGACGACGCGACCTACGTCGTGTCACTGACCGTAACCGACAGCCACGGCGGGCAGGGCACGGCCGCCGAGACGATCGAGGTAGTCAACGTACCGCCGACGCTGCAGATTGAGGGACAGGAATTGGTCGAGAGGGGCGCGACCTATACGTTGACGCTGGGCGACGTGATCGATCCGGGAACGAACGACTTGGTTACCCAGTATACGATCCATTGGGGCGATGGCCAGAGCCAGACCTTGACCGCGTCGGAGGTGGCAGCGCTCGATCGCCAAGTGACTCATGTTTATGCTACCGGACTCGTGAGCCGCACAATCACCGTCGACCTGAACGACAACGATGGCATGCACACATTCGTGGCCAGCAAGGATGTGCTGGTGACCGTCCCTCTCACATGGGATCCGGACGGAGTGACGAATGGAACTTGGGGTGGAAGTGATAGTTGGACGAAACCCGACGCGTGGGTGGATACGGCCGACAATAACACCCGCTACACCTGGAATAGCGAACTCGTCGGTGGTGTAGCCATATTTGTGGGGATCGCGGGCACAGTGACCATTAGTGATCCGGTCGACGTCGCAGGCATCACTTCTCAGACATCGGGCCATACGATCAGCAACGGCACCGTGAACCTCGCCGCGAGCGGCTGCCAATTCGCAGCCACCATCGGCAGCGTCACCATCAGTTCAGTGCTTGCCGGATCGGGTGGATTCACAAAGTCGGGTAATGGTACGTTGACCCTCACGGGCGTCAATACATACAGCGGCGGGACGACCATCGGCGGAGGCACCCTCACGCTCTCGAGCCAAGGCTCGCTGGGCACCGGCGACGTCGAGGTGGAGGCTGCCGGCACACTGCGTTTCAGCCGCAGCGGCACGACGTACTTCGACAATTCGGTGTCGGGCGCCGGCGCGATCACCCAAACGTCGGGAACGTTGGTCCTGCGAGGCGACAACGACGTCTACAGCGGCGCGATCACGGTTTCCGTCTGGGGTGCCACCTTGCAGGTGGGCGACGGCGGAACCGCCGGCACGCTGGGCGCCGGCACGGTGGCGGGCACCGGACAGCTCGTCTTCGACCGCAGCGACGCGCTGACGGTCGGCAACGCCATTTCGGGAGG
>JAVEUP010000067.1:20092-36731 GCA_034005525.1 Thermoguttaceae bacterium
AACCGCCGGCACGCTGGGCGCCGGCACGGTGGCGGGCACCGGACAGCTCGTCTTCGACCGCAGCGACGCGCTGACGGTCGGCAACGCCATTTCGGGAGGGATCCGCTTCACGCAGCAGGGCGTGGGCATAGCGACCCTGACGGGGGATAACAAGACCTATTCGGGCACCACGACCATCAACGCGGGCAGTACGTTGCGAGTGGGCAGCGGCGACGCGAACGTCTTGCCGAACGGTTCAGGCACGGCCGCCCTGGTGGTCAACGGCACGCTTGACGTGAACGGGTACAGCCCGGCCGTCAGTGGCCTCAACGGCAGCGGCGTGGTGACTTCGACCGGAGTCGGGGGCATGCTTCGCGTCGGCGCCAACGGCACAAGCGACAGCACGTTTGCCGGCCAGATCGAGGATGGTACGGGAACGTTGACCCTGGCAAAGCTCGGTACGCGAACGTTGACCCTCACGGGCGTCAATACATACAGCGGCGGGACGACCATCGGCGGAGGCACCCTCACGCTCTCGAGCCAAGGCTCGCTGGGCACCGGCGACGTCGAGGTGGAGGCTGCCGGCACACTGCGTTTCAGCCGCAGCGGCACGACGTACTTCGACAATTCGGTGTCGGGCGCCGGCGCGATCACCCAAACGTCGGGAACGTTGGTCCTGCGAGGCGACAACGACGTCTACAGCGGCGCGATCACGGTTTCCGTCTGGGGTGCCACCTTGCAGGTGGGCGACGGCGGAACCGCCGGCACGCTGGGCGCCGGCACGGTGGCGGGCACCGGACAGCTCGTCTTCGACCGCAGCGACGCGCTGACGGTCGGCAACGCCATTTCGGGAGGAATCCGCTTCACGCAGCAGGGCGCGGGCATTGTGACACTCGCAGGAAACAATACGTACACCGGCACAACAAGCATCCTTCAGGGCGAACTGTGTGTCAACGGCTCGATTGGCTCCAGTTCAGTGACGGTTGTCAGCGGGACCCTGTCCGGGATCGGTGGTACAGGGCCCGTTACAGTCAGTGGCGGTAGTCTTGCGCCGGGGGAGGCGGGAAGCGGGTCGCTCATGACTGGCTCTCTCACTCTCACTTCCGGATCCACGTTCCGCTTGGGCCTCACGAACGACGGTGCCGGGCAACTGGTTGTGAGTGGAACTGTGAATCTGGGTAATGCGATCCTCGACTATAGTCATTCGTCCGCAAGCGATTGGGATGACGTCGTCGTGGTGATCGACAATGACGGTCTTGATGCCGTAACCGGCACTTTCTTCAACCTGGAGGAGGGTAGTGAGGTAATCGTGGATGGTGTGACCTGCCATATCACTTACTGCTATGATGCGCTGACCGGACAGTTCGACGTGGGTAACGACGTGGCCCTGGTCCGGGCTTCCGGAGAACCGGTGGTGACGGTCGAGATTACCGGCCTTCCGACCTACCCTGCGGAAGGCACGCCCATCACACTGGGGTCTGCAGTGACCGACCCGGCCCCAGGCGAGACGTTTACCTATGCCTGGACGGTGACCAAGAACGGTGCGCCCTACGCCAGCGGCTCGGACGCCGATCTGACGTTCACGCCCGACGACAACGCCACTTATGCGGTCGCGCTCACCGTGACGGACAGCCAGGGCGGCCAGGGCACGGCCACCGAGACGATTCTTGTGGCCAATGTCGCGCCGACGGTCGAGATCACCGGCGTCCCGGCCAACCCCGAAGAAGGCACGCTCATCACGCTGGGGTCCATCGTCACCGACCCGGGCGCGCTCGATACGTTTACCTACGCCTGGGAGGTTACCAAGAACGGCTCGCTCTACGCCACCGGCTCCGACGCCAACCGCACGTTCACGCCCGACGACAACGCCACCTACGTCGTCACGCTCACAGTAACCGACAAGGACAGCGGACAGGGCACGGCCACCGAAACGATCGAGGTAGCCAACGTCGCGCCGACCGTCGAGATCACCGGCATCCCGGCCAACCCCGTGGAAGGCACGCCCATCACCCTGGGGTCCATCGTCACCGATCCGGGAGTGCTCGATACGTTTACCTACGCCTGGGAGGTTACCAAGAACGGCTCGCTCTACGCCGAAGGCACCGATGCCCATCTTGTATTCACGCCGGACGCAGCGGCCACCTACGCCGTCTCGCTCGCCGTGACCGACAACGATGGCGGCCAGGGCATGGCAAGTGCAATGATCGTGGTGCCGCACGTTCCGTCGCTCATCGCGCACTGGAGATTCGATGAAACCAGCGGGACGTCGGTCTACGACGCCTCGGGACACGCCCACACCGGAGAACTCGCCGGCGGCGCGCAGTGGACCGCGGATGGCATGCTCCATGGAGCGATCGATCTCGATGGCAACGGCCAATATGTCCAGGTAACCGATTCCGATCTGCTGGACGGCGTCTCCGAGTTGACGGTCGCTGCCTGGGTGTTTGCAAGAACGCTCGACGGCGAGACACGCGGAATCGTGTCCAAACGCGCGGGAGTGAACGACAATCAGGCGTACAGTCTCTATTTCGGCACCGGCAACAAGTTGCACGTGGAAATCAACGGCTCGGACGACTTGTTTGAAAGCAGCACTGTCTTCCAGACCGACCGCTGGTACCATGTTGCCGTCACGTTCGACGGCTCGCTGCCGGAGGGCGAGCGGGTGAAGCTCTACGTCGACGGAGTGCTCGACACAATCGCGACGGAATCGAGCAGCTTCATCCCGGACTATGCCTCGGACCTCACCCTGGGTATCCTCAACGCCGGACATGCCCACTCGTTCGACGGCAGAATGGATGAAGTACGCATCTATCCTCATGCACTCAGCAGTGACGCAATCCGGATCAGCACTCTGGGATTTGTTTCGGCAATCGGTTCCACCGAGATCGATGAAGGGAGCCTTTATGTGCTGCAACTCGATCCGGGTGAGTGCCCGATCGCCCAATGGGTCATCGACTGGGGGGACGGCACCGAAACTGAGATCCTCACAGGCAACCCTGCAATCGCCACCCACGTTTACCTCAACGGTCCCGCCACCCATCGGATCACCGTCACCGCCACCGATGGGACATGGGTCTACGTGACCTCGCAGGGTTCCTTCGAGGTGAACGTCTACAACGTACCTCCGCTAGCCGTAGACGACACAGCCGTCACGGTCAAGAATGCAGCAGTCACTGTCGAGGTACTGCTGAATGACTCGGACCCCGGCGGCGATACACTATTCATTGTGGACGTCGACGTCACGGAAACGACTGGAAGCGTCGTCATCGAGCCGGATGGTACGATCACTTACGATCCCACTGGGTTCTTCGACCATCTCGGCCCGGATGACTATGCCGTGGATACGTTCCTGTACACGGTGGCCGATGGCGACGGAGGCACTGCGACTGCTCAGGTAACCGTATATGTCTATGGCCATGGTCGGCACGAGCCGGTTGCTGTCGACGACTTCTACAGCTTTGACTTCGGCACGGGGGTGCCTTATCAACAAACCGTGCAATACACCCATTCCCAGTCACCTCTACACAACGATTTCACGGGGGACGGGGAAGGTCGCATCCTTGGCGCAGAAGTTCGTACATCCCCGGCGTTCGGGACGGTTGCATTCGATGCTGAAGGCTTCACCTTTACGCCGACCACTCCCGATTTCACAGGATACGACCGCTTCACGTATGTTGTCATCGATGGTGGCGTGGAGTCTCAGGAGGCGCACGTGACCATCGAAATCGTCAACGGCAGACCTCGAGCGCGGGATGAATCTTTCCGTATCCGGCAAGGTGGCTCTCTTTCCGTCCCACTGGCGTCCGGGCTGCTGGCCAGAGCCCGCGACGATCAAGTCGATCCGTCGGGTCTGGAGCTGATCCCGGTGTCTTCCACCTCCCATGGAACGCTTACCCTTCACGAAGACGCCGGCCGTTATACCGGCGCCTACGATTACGAGCCGTATCCAGGATTCGTCGGCACAGACGTCTTTACCTATCGCATTACCAACGGCGCGAGTGAGAGCGTCGTCTACATGGTGCAAATCGACGTCACAAATACCGCTCCGGTCGCGGTGACGGACAGCGTGTCCGTTGACGAAGACACGTCCATCGATATTTTCGTTCTGCTGAATGACTGGGACTTCGACGGGAACGATCTGGCGTTCGTTTCCGTTGAGCCGCCCCGCCACGGAACCGTGGTGAACAACGGTGACGGCACCGTTACCTACACCCCGCCCACCGGTTACGTGGGGCACGACGCGCTCACGTACACGATTTCTGATGGTGCAGCGACCGTCTCCGGCATGGTGCTGATCGAGGTTCGCTCGCCCGCAGGCAATCCCCCCACCTACGACTTCTGGGCTGCAGACGATCTCTATTTCGTCCCGCACGGGCAGACTCTCAATGTAGGCTTCGCCAATGGCGTGTTAAGCAACGACTTCCATGAGAAGGGTGGATGGCTCGAAGCGTCCTTGGCCGCCGGCACCGATCCGCCGGCAGGTCTGACGTTCTTCGACGACGGCTCCTTCACCTACGTTGCGCCGTCTGTACCGCCCGCGGGGCCCGTTACGTTCGTCTACGAAGTGACCGACGGCAGCGGGACGTCGGCGACTGCTACCTTCGCAATCTTGGTCACCAACCAGGCCCCGTCCGTCGCCCATGCTGCCTTCCAGGTCCACCACGCCGATTCCATCTCCACCGCCAAAGGCGACTTGCGGCGGTTCGCCCACGACGCTGACGGCGATGCACTCGAGTTCCAGCGGGTGGATTCCAATGACGTCCACGGCACACTCGTCTTGTACGGTGACGGCACGTTCACCTATACTCCCGACGCCGGCTACACGGGTACGGCGAGCTTCGAATACCGCGCGTTCGACGGGGCCGTCTGGAGCGCCGCGGCCACGGTTACGATTGACGTGACCAACAGCCGTCCCTTGGCCGCCGATCGCACCTATGTCATGCGCCGTTCCGACGGCCATCTGGACATCTGCTTTAGTACCGATCTGCTGCTGACCGCCGGCGATGCCGACGGCGACCCCCTTACCGCCTACCTCGACAGCTCGCCAGGCAGCGGCGGCACGGTCGTCCGTTACGCCGGTATGTTCCGTTACCAGCCACCGGCGGACTTCGCAGGCAAGGACACATTCAGTTACTTTGTCAGCGACGGCGCGGAGAACAGCCATTCGATGACCATAACCATCGAGGTCCTGAATACCGCGCCGGATGCGTTCGACTCAGCCGTAGTCAGCCACGACTTTCCAAACCCGGTAGTTGGCACCTACAGCGTCTGGGACGCCGACGGCGATTCGCTCGAAACGCCAACGGTGGTCGGCGGCCACGATCCGCAGCACGGCTCCGTCGAATGGCTTCCGGCGAACCGGTTCCGATATACGCCGACACCCGGAGCACCGTACTTTGAAGAGGATTCGTTCACGTTTACCGTTAGCGACGGGATCGCAAGCAGCCGCGAAGCCACGATCACCGTCTATTACACGAATCTCCCACCCGTGGCTGCCAGCCGCCGGTTCGACGTGACATCTTCCGGAAGCACCTCGGGCAGTGCCGGAACGGAGCGGTCTCTGCTGCACGGCGCATGGGATCCCGATGGCGACTCGATGACCGTCACCCAGGCGGGCACCCACGTGCTCAACTACGGCACGCTCACGGTGAGTGCCGACGGCAGTTGGACCTACTTGCCCGAGGCGAGCTCGCCGATCAGCTTCGCCGAGTCGTTTTCCTTCACGGTAACCGACGACCGCGTCCAGAGCGAAGAGTATGTCCTCACGTTGGTGGCAGAGAACGCACGGCCCGTCGCACTGGGCCGTGAGTTTTCCTTTCAGCGGCGGGCGGTTTCTCCCTCGTGCACATTCAACCTCCTGGCAGGTGGCGCCGCATTTGACCCGGACGGGGATGATTCCTCATCCTTGACCGTTGCGTTCGCTGCCGGCCAAGACCCCAAAGACCTGTTCGACGAGGTAACGCATTCTTTCATCAATGCCACCACCGGCCAGGTTACACTGACATTCACGTCAGATTTTGCCGGAGAGGTTTCTTTCGCCTATATCGTCAATGACGGGCTCGAAGACAGCGAGCCTGCAAACGTGACGGTCCGCATCTTGAATCAGGCGCCGATTGCCAACGACGACTGGTTCTTCGTCGATGGCGGCGACTTGACGGTCAATTCCAACGGCTCGATCTATATCGCGAAGGCCGATCTGCTGCGGAACGACTACGATCCCGACGGCGATGCCATTGGCTGGCTGGTGGACCTGGGCAGTCTCTCCGGCCCGGGTTCGCTCACTTGGCAAGGCTCGTGGAGCACTCAGGTGGTTTACTCGCTGCCCAGTGAGGGGCCTCATCCCGCAGCCATTTCGTTCACATATAAAGTCGTCGATCCGACGGGGGCCGAAAGCGAGAGCGCAACGGTCACACTGACATTCTCCGACTCGGCCCCCTGGTCCGTCAGCCGGCCTTACCAGCTTCTCCCGAATACCATATTGTCCGGGTACGGCAATTCTTCGGTCACGGTAACCATTGCCAATACCGTAGGCGCCACCTGGCTATGGGACATCGACTGTCTCGAAGACCGTCCGAACGCTTCTCCAACGCTCCATGACGTGGACGAGTCGGCACCTTGGCTCACCCGGAACGGCAATACGCTCACGCTCTCGTACAACGAACCAGTCACCGGGGCTGCTGAGTTTGATGTAACGGATGGAGAGTCGGTAAGCGGCAAGAGCCGTATCGAACTCCAGATTGTTGAAAACCTGGCGTTCACCACGACGGAAGAAAGCGAAGACCTCTTCAGCGTCAACCCGTATCCCAATTACGGGCAATTCGAGTATACGCCCCACAAGACGCAGCCCACGGTCTCAAACCCGTTGGACGCTACGAACAACGGGCCGTTCTATACGGTTGTCTCACCGTTCGGCGACGAAGTCATTTCCTTCCAAATCAGAGACCTGTGGAAAGATGACCTGTATGGAGACACACACCTCGATCACTGCGCTGGTGAGAAGACCATCTCGATTGTCTCTGGACCGACTTCTGGCAGCCTTCAGCAGAATGGCCAATACTATACATACACGCCCTTTGTCCAGGACGTGGCCATCTCTGATAGCTTCGAATACGAGGTGGCCTACAACGGCCATACGGCAACCGCCACGGTCTACTTATGGGTGGTCGAGGAGAAAGAGGTTCCAGGCGCCTACATCAGTTCGACACCCATGGTTCTTTGGCGTGGACATGCGAGATCCACCGAGGATGGGCGCTGGTTCGTCGTCAATTCATCCGTGAATGCAACGGACACCGGTCCAATCGTGGTTTCCTACGATGGTTCGGACCTGCACGTTAGCCCATTCAGTCCCGGAGGGACGAACTGGGCCGCAAAATACGCACTGGACGCAAGGTTCCAGGGGGACGGCGCTGGCAACCTCTTCTGGTCCGGTGATGCCGGACAGCTCCACCTCAAGTCCACAGGCGCTGACGTGGCCGATATCAGCATTTCCGGTAACCTAGTCGCCCAATTTGCGAACAGTCTTGGCGACATCAATGCTGCCACTGTCCGTTGTGGACTGATCACCGAGAACATTGGCAACGTCACAGCGACCAGAGTGGCAAGCATCGGGGCCGGCGGCAACATCGGCAACGTCACGTGTGCCGGCACCATCTACCAGCTCGAAGCCAACGGGAACATCGGCAATGTGCAAGCTGGGGACAGCATCTGTGAAATCAAGGCTAGCGGAAGTCTTGGCAACGTTACGGTCACGGCAGGGAGCATCGGCTCAGTCAGGGCGGGAACGGTCACCGGCTTCATAACGGCCGGCAACGGCTCCATCTACAAGGTGCTGGCAACCGCCGGCGACATCCTCGGCGCCATCAACGCCAGCCAGCACGTCGGCGACATCTGGTGTGCCAGCGACATACTCGGAAACGTCATGGCCCAGTCCGGCAGCGTTGGGAGAGTCGAAGCGCACGGCGACATCGGCGGCAGCATTACTGCGAACCAGAATGTCGGGATCGTCACTGCTTACGGCACTCTCAGTGGCGACGTGCAGGCGATCGCCGGCAGCATATCGCGCATCAGGTGCAACGATTTGAGCAGCAGCGCCATCAGCGCCGGCGCAAGCATCGGAGAAATCGTCTGCGCCGACAACTCACTGACGCAAGGAGGCTCTATCCTCGGGACCGCCATCACCGCCGCCAATGGTTTCATCGGCAACATCACGGCCGATGGCGGTATCAACGCCGATATCTCAGCCACCCAGTCGATCGGCACCGTCTGGGCCAGCAAGAGATTCGAAGGCTCTATCAGCGGCTCCATCAATGCCGGGCTGTTTATCGAGGAAATCAAGGCCCAACGCGGTGGCATTTCAGCGGCCGTTCTGGCGGTCACGGCCATTGGCCCGGTTTGGGCCCGCGACGACGTCTCCGGCAACATCTCCGGGGCCAGCGTCTTCAGCGTGACTTCGCAGCAAGGCAGCGTGGCCGGTGTTACCGCCGCCAGCGGCGGTATCGGAGACGTCTCGGCCGGCACGAGTATCACCGGGAGCCTCTCCGCGCAGGGCGGGAACATCGGCGCCGTAATCGCCGGAACGCTTGCAAACGCCGGCAACATCGGTGGCAACATCGAGGCCGGTGGGAGTATCTATCGCATCGATGCCCGCGGCTCGAATCAGTCCCAGTGGAGGTTGATCGACGACTTCTACGCAACCTTCAATCCCTACTTTGATCAACTCAATGACTGGTTGGCCGAAGGCAATTACGACCCCGGCAACCGGCTGCCCGACCCGCCAACGCTCGATACGATTTCTCCCGGAGAATTTGGCCATATTTCGGGCACGATCTCGGCCGGCTCGTCGGCGGGGAGCCCAGGCTCGATCGGCGCCGTCGCGGCCGACGGCGCCATCTCCGGAAACATCAGCGCCGGCGGCCGCCTCCCTTACGTGTGGGCCGTAGGCGACGTCTCCGGCAATGTCTCGTCCGGCGCGGGACCCACCGGTCTGACAAGCTTGCGATGCATCGCGGGCAACCTCACGACGGCCGGTAACGCCGTCGTTCATGCCGGCCGCGGAATTGAAGGCGATGTCGCCAGTGCTGTCGGCAGTGCGCTGGTCCGGAGTTGGGCCGACGTCGCAGGTTCGGTCGTCGCCCAGGGCGACGTCATCGTCAATGCCTTCGGTGCAGTCGGCGGCTCCGGCGGTGGTCAACTCACCACGGCTGAGGGGAGCATCTTCGTCAAGGCACTGGGTGACGTGAGCAGTGCGATTACCGCCGCCGCAGGGCTTAGCGTGGAGACCCTCGGCGTCCTTTCGGCAGCCATCACGGCCGGTTTGGAGTACATCCCGGCGTATGTCACTGCGTTCGCCCTTACCGGAGTTCCTATGCACGTCCTCGGCGACGTCTACGTCTACTCGCTGACCGACGTCACTCGCCAAAGCATCAACGCCACCGGTACGGTCAGCATCACCGCCTGGGGCAGTTGTTCAACCGACGTCAGTGCCGGTGGCAACATTCGGATCAGGGTCCGCAAACGATTCGAGGGCGAGGTCAGCACGTCCAACGGAGTTGTCGAGTTGGAATGCGACGGGTTTTCCGGGAGCGTCTCGGCCCAGGGAGACAGCACCGACGCCGGCACTCTCTTGGAGGAGGAAGAGAAGGAAGGCCGCATGGAACCCGGCAGCATCAGCTTGATTTCCTGGGGCGACGCCGTACTCACAGGCGACGTCCACGGCACCCGCAACGTGTCGATACTCGTCTACGAAAGTCTCACCGGCCCGGGCGGCTCCGCCAAGATCAGCGCAGGGAACAATGCCGCCGTCGCGGTCGGAGGCCGATACGCCCAAGTGCCCGTCCTCGGTGTCGCGGTGGAAAGCCTTGGCTCAGCCAGCGTCGTTTGCTGGGGCCACATCCAGGCCCCTATCCTCGCCCGGCGGGAGTCAACCGTGTTCGCCAAGGGCAACATCACGGCCGATGTGACGGTTGTCCTGCCGCCGGGAGAGTCCGGATATGCCGATCAGGATGCCAAGGTCACCACCTGGGGCCAGCTTACGGGCAACGTGACCGGTAGCCGGCACGTAACCGTGTTCGCCTGCGGCGGGATCACCGGCAACATCAGCGCCGGCGGTAACGTCAACGTGGTGACCAACGGCACGATCACCGGCAACGTGACGGCCGGCGATTCCTCCGTGATGAGCGAAACGACGCTCCTGAACGGTCACCTGTATGACGCCATTGTCTTGGCCCTGGGTACCATCGAGGAAGAAGCAACGTTCGACGGCAATGCCATCGTCGGCTCCGTCACGGCATCGCAGCATGTTGGCATCACGGCGTATGGAGGAGTGGCAGCCGATGTAACGGCCACCGAAGGCAATGTGGTCATCTTGGCCTACGACCAGGGGGGCACGTTCACCGGCACCGTCCGGGCCGGCAAGGACGTGGGCATCTCGGTCGCTCAGTCGATCGAGCAGAGCACGGTATATGCCGGCGAAGACGTCGAACTCACAGCCCACCGAAACCTCCTGGACGTGACCATTGCCGAGCCATGCCGCGACGTTCGGGTGTCCGCCGACGGGAAAATCGAGAACCTCCAGGTTCAGCAGGCACGCGACATCTCGCTCGGCGCCGTCGACGGTATTACCGGCGAGCAGACCCTCCGCGCTCTCCGCAACGTCGTGCTCGTTTCCCATGCCGCGGCAAACGTCCGGGTCGACGCCGACGGCGACGTTTCCGCACGCATTCTGGGCAATCTGCAGGGCAAGATCGACGGCGCCAAGAGTGTGTCGGCCACGGTGTTCGGCGCCATCGAACAGCTTGAGATCGGCTCCAAGCTCGGGAATGTGACTCTTCTCGCCATGCGCTCCGTCGATGCCACCGTTACCGCCCTGAAAGAGATCGAGGTGACCGCGCTTGGCAACGTCGCCGGCACGTTCGTTACCCACGTGGGCGACGCATCCGTCAACAGCCTCGGCTCGGCCGATGTCACCGTAACCGCCGCCAAGTCCGCCCACGTGCGCGCCGCAGGCAACGTCAGCGGCAACGTTACTGCCACATGGGGCTCCGCAACCGTCATCTCCGCCGGTTCCGCGACGCCGGATTCCCCGACCGGGCAGGTCAACGCGTCCGTCACCGCCCGGCAGAACGCCCACGTGGCAGCCTACGGGGGCGATGTGAATGGGAACGTCAGCTCCGCAAAAGGCAACGCCAACGTCGTTGCCTTGGGCAACATCAACGGCACCATAACCGCAGGCGCAGGCGTCGAGGCTTCGGCCGGCGGCAATCTCAATTCCAGCGCCACGGTCCAGGGGCAGGGGAAAGTCGCAGTCACGGCACTCGGCGAGGTCGACGCCAACGTGACCTCCAAGAAGGGCAGCGCATCGGTCGTCGCCGGAACCGGACTCACCGGCAACGTCCAAGGATACGTCCTCGCCGAAGCCCGCGCGATGACCGGCGACCTTTCCGGCAATGTCTCCTCGAACCTCGGCCAGGCATACGCCTTGGCCGGCGGGACCGTCAGCGGGGCCGTTTCCGCGCCGGTGTTCGCCTCGGCGTCGGCCCTGAGCGACGTCACGGGGACGGTCACGGCGGCCGACGGTTCAGCGAGCGTGCGCGCCGCCGGAGGCAACGTGACCGCGGCCGTTTCCGCCGGCCGCAACGTGTCGCTGTTCGCCTACGGCGACGTGCAGGCGCCCGTTAATGCCGGCCAGGACGCCCATCTGCTGGTGATGGGCACTCCCCTGGCACCCGTCGCCGCGGGCCGCAACCTGCACCTGACGGCCCACGGCCCGATTTCCGCCGCCATCAACCCGACCGCCGGAAAGAACGCCCGCGTGTGGAGCTTCGGCAACATCGACGCCAACGTGACGGCCACCACCGGCGACGCCGACGTTATGACCTGGGGCGCCCTGAACAGCTTGGTCGTCGCCGGCGGCTATGCAGCGCTGTGGTCGCACGGCGACGCCGACGTAACGGTCCACTCGGGCGACTTCGCCTCGCTGCGGACCTACGGTACGGCCGCCGTCGAAATCAACGCCGGGCTCGACGCCTACGTGTGGGCCGGAAAGGAGGTCACCGGCAGCATCCAGACAGCCGGGTTCGCCGGCCTTACCTCGCTGAACCACTACGACGGCACGCCGGCAACCACGGCCGTCAGCATCAACTCCTCCGGCGGCGACGTCGCCGTGTGGACACTGGCCGACTTCACCGGTCCGGTCAACGCCGCAGCCAGCGCATGGATCGTCACCCTCGGCGGCGTCACGCTCAACAACACCCACGTCGGAGGCGACCTGCTGGTCTTCGCGGTCGATGATGCCAACGTCAACGCCTCGGCCGGCGGGCACCTGATGATCGCAAGCTGGGGCGACGTGCCCTTGCTGGGCGCCACCGGCGATGCCGGCGCCGCCGTCTGGTGCTACGGACACCTTACCGGAACCCTCGCGTCCGCCGAAGGATTCGCCAGTGCCGTGACCCTGGGCGACGGCGACCTGGCGAACGTATCGTCGGGGACCGATCTTTACGTAGCCGCCCTGGGCACGCTCACGGTCAACGCCAGCGCCGGCGAGTACGGGACCCTCTGGGCAGGCGGCATTCTCGACGGGACGGCCACCGCGGGCGCCAGCCTGCTGGCCGTCAGCCTGGAGGACGTGCAACTGATCAACACCAGCGCGGGGCGCGACCTTGCGGTCGTCGCCGCGGGCCGCATCCTGGGTAACTACACCGCCGACCGCGACCTGGCGATGGCCGCGTACAACAAGAACGGCGGGCTGCGGGGAATCGAGGTGGTCGAGGCCACCGCCGGACGCGATATCGTCGCCCTGTGGTCGGTGGGCGACTTGTTCGGCATCTTCACCGCCGGGCGCGACGTGCTGGAAGTCGACGTGTACGCGGCTATCGATCCCTGGACGACCATCACCGCCGGCAACCACGACGATCCGATCGGCCGTATCGACCGCGTCACCGTCAACGGCCAAGTGGCGGGCACGCTTTCCGCAGGCGAGGCCATCGGCGAAATCCGCACCGGCGCGACAAGCATCGTCGCCACGCTCGATACGCCGGTGGTCGAATCGATCATTACCGACGACACGGCCACGGCCAGCCGTACGGCGCCCTTGCCGAACGTGGCCGACCTTGCCCAGATCGCCACCGACGCCCTGGCCGCGCGGGTGGAAATCGACACCGCCGTGACCGAAACGCGAACGAAGGCCCAGCAGGTTCGCGACGACAAGGCAGCCGAGCGGCTGGCGAAGGGGTCCGAACTCCAGCAGGATCGCGATAAAGCCCTGGCGGAGCGGGATCAAGCCCTCGCCGATGCCCAGACCGAGCGGACCACCGCCCTTGCCGAGCGCGAGCAGGAACTGCTGCGGCTCCGGCAGGAGGAAAAGGCCGACGACGACCGCCTGCGAGCCAGTGTCTGCGGCGTCGACTTCAACCCCGACCAGCCTCACTCCGAACCGGGCGGCGACAACTACCCTGCCGCAGGCTCGAAGTTGCACCAAGCCTTGCGAGAACGGCAGGAAGACATCGACCGCGGGCAGGAGAACTACGACAAGTACCACGACCCCGAGACCGGCGAATTGCGAAAAGCCCGGGACGCAGCCCTGGCGCAGCGGGTGCAGTTCGTCATCGACAGCACTGCCGACCTGCAGAAGCTCGAAGCACGTCGGGATGACGCGTTAAGCTGGTACTGGCAGCTCCTCTCGGCAGGGGGCTCCCTCGCATGGACGTTCACGCCGCTGGGCATGGCACAGAATATTGTCAGCGCAATTCAGCACGTGTACGAGCGAGGGAAGACGACCTACGGCCGGGCGGTTGAGCAAGGTGCGGGCTGGAGGTATGGGGCGTATCAGACTTCGGGTGTAGTTTTCTACGAGGTATCGGGCGCGATGGGCCTTTACCAGGCCATCATGGGCGAGGATCCGCTGACACTCCAGAAGTTCAGTAACTCGGAGCGTTTGTTCCGCGGCGCCCAAGGCGCGCTGCAACTGGCGACGATGGTGGTCGCCGGCGCCAAGTTCATGACAGTCTTCAAAGGCCCCTGCAGTGGCTACATCTACCACCGATGTTTCGTCGGCGACACGGAGGTGCTTCTGTACCCGGTCGCCCCCGGCTGCACGATGGCCGCGGCCATGCAGCTTCCGCCGGAGCGGGGGTGGTCTGGCGCCGACGCCCTGTTCGGCCCCGTCTGCCTCGTTGCCGGCCTGGGCATGGCCACGGCCCTGGCCGACGAGCGCCGGCGCCGCCGCGAGGAGCACCAGCAGCAAGCCGCCCTCGACGCCCTCTTCGGCGGCACCGACCTTCTGGACGACGAGGACGACGATGCAGACCGGCCGGAACCGCCCCTTCCCTTCGACCGTTGCGACGACCTCACTCCCGCCGCCTTCCGCACCGGCTGCGACCGGGTGTTCTCGCAAGGCGTAGGGTGGGTGGTTCCGAATGTCTCGGCATTCGGGTTCACCCACGCGCCACGCAACTGCACCCCCGGAGACGAAACCGACCACGACAATTCCCCTTGGACCCAGACATCCCCGACCGGCTCGACGAAACAGGCCGCCTCCGCGGCAGTTGACACCGCCTGCCCAACGGCGACAATCAAGAGCATGCCTCCCCACGATTCCGTGAACAGCATGTCCCACACGCCGCCTGCCCGCAAACGTGAACTGCCGCCCGCCAAGCCCCGGCGCGGCCGACCTCGGCTCTGGGCCGCACTAGCCGGGCTGCTCGTGCTGCTTGGCTGCGGGTTGATGTTCCGTCAGGCGAGCGAACTGGCTGCACCATGTCCGTTCACGGCCGTTTCGGCCTCTCCTGCGAACCATTCCACACCAGCCAATCCCGCGCCGAAGTACGCCACGAAGGCGATACGCGACTTCCGCGGGTTCGAGTGGGTACTGGCGCGAAACCCGGAGGTTGGGGACGAGGAGCGTTCGCAGTTCGACGCGATCGACTACCGCGAGTGGCGCTGGGTCGAGCTTGAGTTGACCAAGCCGGACGGCGACCTGCTCCAAGTCGGCCTCGGCCGGCCCATGGCTTGGCTGGCGGCGAACGATATCGAAGCGGGCGCAACCACCTGGCTCGACCTCGAAGAAATGGGCGCCGTCGGCTGCGCCACCGTCGTTTCCATCGCGCCCTGTCCCGATCCCGGTCCCAAGCCCCATCCCGACTGCCGCCTGGTCACCGGTGTGTTCCGCCACTCCTCGGCCGATTGCGTGAACGTCCACGTCGCCGGCCTCGACGCACCCATTGGCACCACCGGCAACCACCGCTTCTGGTCCGAAGACCGCCAGGCGTTCGTCGAAGCCTCCCACCTTCTTCCCGGCGAAACCCTCCTCACCGCCGACAGCACCCTCACCTCCGTTCTCTCCATCACCCCCCGTCCCGGCCTTGAGCCCGTATACAACCTCGAGGTGGACGTCGAGCATGTGTACTATGTGTCCAGCGATGGCATCCTCGTACACAATGTTTATGGCGGCAACGTCCGGGGCTCCTACTGGAAGTCCGATAAGCGGGTGTTCCCAACGTCGCGGACGACGCTTGGGGACTACCGGGTACGAGGTAAAGGGCGAGGTGGCAGAACAATCTGGGAACCACCGAAGGGCTTTGATCTGAGGGCGGAGCAGGCGCAGTGGGTTCGAAAAAGATATGAAGAACTGGTCACAGGTGGGCAACACTATTCACCGGCGATGGCAAGAAAGATCGTAGAGGGCCAAATCCTTCAGCAGGCGCGTAGTCCTGCCAGCCCATTTCTCAAGAGACTTCTGGACGGGGTGTTCGGAGAATAGTCGTGACACAGCCTGCCGAATTCAAGTCAAGAGGTCGGTTCGTGCTATGGATCAAGGATATCATAGCGAGAAGAAGGAAAGGAGAATTGACCAACCACGTGCTCAGCATCGGGTACAATCCGCTGTCATACCGGCTTTCCGCTGCGTTGACGTCCGCGACTGAGTATCCGGACTGGTGTAAGTATCGACATGACATCCCAAGAACACTGGTGGCTGCGAAGGACATCTGGGATACGATTCACGAACGGTACCTGTGCCTCCATTTTGTGCATAGAATGCCCTTAGGTCGGATCGTCGTTGGTGCGCGCAAAGGGATATGGGATTCACTACCCGACGGGATCCTGCCTCATCCTCGCAGTAGCTTCACGGAGGTATCCGATGAAGACGCGATGAGGTTGCTCGGCGATCGCCACGAATTCTCAGCCATGGTGTTTGAAGTCTATCTCTTTGGAATATCGTGCCGCATACTTCAATGAGAGATGAGAACAATGCTCGCAGTGGTTCCGAATGTCTCAGCATTCGGGTTCACCCACGCGCCACGTGACCGTACCCCCGGGAACGAAACCGACCACGACAATTCCCCTTGGAGCCAGACATCCCCGACCGGCTCGACGAAACAGGCCGCCTCCGCGGCGGTTGACACCGCCTGCCCAAAGGCGACAATCAAGAGCATGCCTCCCCACGATTCCGTGAACAGCATGCCCCACACGCCGCCTGCCCACAACCGCGAACTACCGCCCGCCAAGCCCCGGCGCGGCCGACCTCGGCTCTGGGCCGCACTAGCCGGGCTGCTCGTGCTGCTTGGCGGCGGGTTGATGTTCCGTCAGGCGAGCGAACTGGCTGCACCATGTCCGTTCACGGCCGTTTCGGCCTCTCCTGCGAACCATTCCACACCAGCCAATCCCG
>JAVEUP010000068.1:0-36658 GCA_034005525.1 Thermoguttaceae bacterium
TTACAACCAAAGGCTTCTGCGCCGGACTGGGCCGTCGCAATTGAAAAAATGACAACGTAAATGTGGGCAAACCTAAGGCTGGAAGCCTATCCCACGTTTGACAGGCTGGAAGCCTATTCTACGCCATGCGTTACTTCATTGTCCTGGATATCCTGAAGCCATTCCGGCGGTTCCGGGTATTGCCCGTACAACCGCTTGATGTAGTGGCGGTGCCAGCGGGAGGGGCAGTGCGGCTCCCATCCCCAGCGTGTTAGCAGCTTCGTGGTAATCCGCCAGTTTCCGACGTCGCACAGAATGGCGTCGCTGCGTTTCAAACGCGCGATTTCGTCGATCACCGCCAGGCCCCGCGTGAGCGACTTCATGGACGTATCCCTGGCCGACAGCACGTAACGCAGCACAAGGAAGTTGGAGAATCCCCAGGGCTGGTTGTAGTACAGCCAGATTCGATCTCCCGACAGGAGCCGATGCGACAATCCTCCAAGCAGCAACACGCCCGGGGCCGTCACCACCTTGGGCCAAGGCCGGAGGCGAATCCGCAAGAGGTGCCCCTCGGCGAGTTCGACGACGCCGAACCGCCGCCGCCGGAGCAACTCTCTCTGGCGGCATGGAACGGCGACTGTTTCAAACAGATACATGGCCGCGGCGGATCGTGACGTCGAAATGCCCTACTCCCGTTCGATGAGCTTTCTCATTTCTTCGGTAATGGGCATGACTTCAAAGTCCTTGAAGAACATCTCGCAATCGGCCCCGCCGTGCATCTGCAACCCGAGCTTGCCCGTCTTCTCGCACTCCTCGTCGATGATATCGGAGGTGCAGAATCCATTGAGAATCTGGACCAACCGGTCGCCGTAGGCGGCGGTGCATGTCGTGTTCCACCCGCCGTCCTTGTTGCGGACCTGCTCGATGAACTCATCGTTCGTAACGACCCACCCGCGGCCGCGAATCGTCTTGCCGTCGATGATGCCGGCGGTGTGCCACAGGGCGGAATCCTTGTTGCTGTTGGCGATTTCGTTCTGGAATCCCCGCAAGACCCACGGGGCCTCCGTCTCCTCGGCGCGGAAGTACAGGGCGCTGTTGCCGCCGATCATGCGGTAGGTGACGCGGGCGATGAAGTTGTCGTAATTCTTGTCGGAAATGACCAGCGCGTCCTTGCCCTCGCTCTTGGCGTGGACGCCGCGCAGAACGCCGTCTTCGGTGAAGGACCACTCTTCCGGAAGAACGAACCTGGCATCGACCAGCTTGTACTTGCCATCTTCGCCTTTGACGAAGAACGGCTCCCATCGGCTCTCGCCCAGGTCCTTGACGCGAATGTTCCGCCAGGCGACCTTGCCGGACTTGCCGGCGTGGATTTGCAGGCCGAAGAAGCCCTTCATCGAGAAACTGTCGAACATATCGACCACAAGATTGCCGTTCAGCCAGGTCTTGATGGACGGTCCGACGCATTGGATTTCGACGTCGTTCCAATCGTCCGGCCTGTAGCCGGCCTTCGAGGCGTCGAGGCGTTCCTGCGGGGTGTAGGCGTCCAGCCAGATGACGCCGAACTTATGCCCTCGGCGCCCTTCATCGTAAATCCGGCCGGTCGGTACGCCGCTGGGGCACATTTCGTACTGATAGCCGTACACCCGCTGGCGATCGCCCTCGGGCCGGGCGGCGGAGCGGAACTGCACGCCCGAGTTGCCGGGCTCGATGAACTTGAACTGCAACTTCAGAATGAAGTCGCCGTATTCGCCTTCCGTACACAGGAACGTGTTGCCAGGCGTGTCCGGCACGCATGTTCCGATAATGCAGCCGTCTTCGACTTTGTACTCGGCGAACCCGCCCCGGACGACCCAGCCGGTCAGGTCCTGACCGTTGAACAGGGGGACAAATCCTTCCTCGATGTCTGCCGCCGGCGCGGCCGGACAGAAGGTGGTCAACAGGGTGATCAACGAAGCCGCGACAAAGAGCCTTCTCATGGTTTCCTCTCGTGAAAGTGATCCGGGGGGGGCAAGGCAACCGCGCACGGGCCGGTGCCGTGAACGGTCTTCTCCGATGCATGCGAGGGGGGGACTGTCCCCTGTAACCGGCTACCTGGCAGGAATTGCAGTTCTACGCATGTCCAATTGTGGCTCCGCCGGGAGTCGTTGTCAAGCTTCCGGCAGGAACTCGTCTGCCGGGCCGTTTCCCTCGCCCCTAAGGAGGAGGCGGCAGGGGCCCGGGGACATGGTCGGCATCCAGGGGGAGGATGCAGGGTGGTGACAAGCAAGCCATGATCTTGGTGGGACTTCGGCCGCTCAGACCGGCGTGTGTCCAGCGCGCGGCGCGTGAATCAGTCGGGCATGGCTTGCGCAGTCCCACCAAGAACTGACGCGGCCTTGTCCCTACATGAATGATCCGCGCATGTCGTCGCCGCCGGACCTCCCGTAAACGAAACCGGTCGTTCCGTTTCCGGCGCACGCCGCGCCATTGTAGCAGGCAAGCGCTGCTGTGCCGTCCCCGTAGCAAGCCCCCGCCCCAGCTTTTCCCGCGCCACCATCCGGGCCTGCCCCGGTGGAGCGATGACTGGCCAGATACAAGCCCATTACGCACCAAGCAAAGCAACAACCCCGCACTTCCTCATCCACGGCGGGCTGTTCGCCATCCTCGCGGCGCTGTCGCCGCCACCGACGCGGACCCCGTGGAACAAGGGCGGAAATTCCCTATAACCCCGGCACGGGCGACAGCCGTGGCTGCGTCTCGATTTTTTGGGGGTCAATCTTCTGATTTTCCACACTCAGCCCCCCACTTTAACCCCCTGGCTGCGCCGCCGGAACAATCAACCTTTCGAGGGTGCAGGAACGGACTCGCAGCGAAACTGGCGAATCGCTTTGTTGGAGTTCACGCTTTAGCGTGCGGACCGAGGATATGGGACCGCGCCAACACGCTAAAGCGTGAACTCCAACAGTGCGTCGCCGCAAGCTCATTCCTGCACCGCTTTTCGATTCGTCCGCGTCGTCGGCACTCGCCGGCACGTGACACCGCACCTCGATCGCAAGTTGCCGCTCAGCCGGCGTTTCCGACCGCCAACGCATCTCGCCGCAGCCGGGTGGGATGGCAAGTCTCATTGAGGTCTGCCTGGAAGTGGACGCATGTATAGATCACGCGTAGCAGGTCGGATGCCCGATTGCAAGGCGAAAAAACAGGCCGGATGCGGCAGTGCGGCATTCAACCGGATATGGCAGCCTCCCGCTTCCGGCGGCCAACGGGGGCGGTTGACACGACATTCCGATACAGCTAGGCTCGTTGGCTGAACACCTGTTGCTGACGTGTGACGAGATCGAGCGATGAATGCCATTACGATCAAGAACGTGCGTTGCTTCGTGGAGCCGCAACCCGCTCCCATCGCGCCGCTCACATTGCTGGTAGGCGAGAACAGCACGGGAAAATCGACCTTCCTGGCGATGACCCGGATTGTCGTCAGCCTGCTGGGCAAGCCGGGAACGGCCAATTTCAATGAGGAGCCGTTCTTCCTGGGGTCGTACAACGATATCGCGAACTACCGAGGGGGACGGTGGCGGGCGCCGTCGTTTCACGTCGGATTGACCACCGAGTTGCCCGCTGCCGTGCGTGAGGGTATCGGGAAGGATGCCCCCTCGGAGGCTTCCTTCACGGCAGGGTTTTCCTCTGGCGAAACCGAGCCCGTGCTGACCGAGTGGTCCCTCTCCGCAGGGCAGTGGGGAATTCGTGTTGCGCTAGGGCAAGATCGTTCGCCTACCGACGTGCGAATGGCGACGCCGAAGCGGACCGTCCAGCTTTCCGATCCGGAGTTGCGATACTTTCCTCCACTTGATCGCAGCCTTGGCCTATCCATGCGCATGGCGTTCGTTCGCGGGTATGGTTCGAAGGCATCCTTGGCTCCAGATGAACTCGAGCCACTGCTCGAAATCAGCGACCACTTAATCAGGGCCTACAAAGCACGCCCCCACGCAACGGCGCCCGTTCGCAGCAAGCCGCGGCGCACCTATGATCCGCTTTCCACCGAGCCGGATCCGGAAGGTGGGCACGTGGTCATGGTGCTGGCCAGCGCGCTGGAAGAAGGCAAGCGCGGCGGCAAGCAACTAGCGCAGGCGTTGGACAGCTTTGGCGAGGCGTCGGGGCTGTTCAAAGCGGTCAAGGTCAAGAAACTGGGAAAAGACGTCGGTACCCCCTTTCAAATCAGGTTCAACTTCGGCACGGGGCCCGACTTCAATTTGATCGACGTCGGTTACGGCGTCAGCCAGGCATTGCCCATCGCCGTCGATATCATCCGCAGTCCGGAAGGGTCCACCCTGCTGATTCAACAGCCCGAGGTCCACATGCACCCGCGCGCCCAGGCCGCGCTGGGCAGTTTGCTGGTGAATATGGCGAAGGCGAAGAACAAGCGGTTCCTGGTCGAGACCCACAGCGATTACCTGGTCGACCGCGTGCGGATGGAAATCCGCGAGAACGCGCACCTCTCGCCAGACGACGTTCAGATACTGTACTTCCACCGCGAAGACGACGGGCGGGTGGAGATCTCCCCCCTCGAACTCGACGAACAGGGCAATATCCTGAACGCACCGCCCGGCTATCGCGAGTTCTTCCTGCGCGAAGAGGAACGGTTCTTGGGAGTCTAGCCTTTGTGCCTGATCATCGACGCAAACAAGACGGCCGATTTTGTCAATGAGCCTGCGCACGAGGATCATCAACCGATCCGCCGGTGGATAACCGAACAAGGCGGAGTCCTGGCGTTGGGCGGACGCCTCTTTGCCGAGCAGAAGCGGATCGCGAAGGCACAGCGACTCTTTGCCGAATGGGTCCGTGCCGGCCGCGCATTTCTTTACCGCAGCGCTGAAGTGGATCAGGAAGAAAGTGACGTCGTCGGCTCCGGCTTGTGCAAGTCAGACGATCCGCACGTCATCGCGTTGGCTCGCGTCAGCGGCGCCCGCGTCCTGTTCTCGAACGACCGGGACCTGGGCGCCGATTTCGCGAACCTCGCGTTGGTTCCCCGCCCGCAGGGAAAGATCTACAAAAACGTTACCCATGCCCACCTACTCGACAACGCGCCCCGGTGCCGGTTTCCCGATCAGCGAAAGCGACTGCCGCAACGGCGTTGATCGTAGCGCCACTTAGCAGCGTACCCTTCTCGCGTCTTTTCGGCTTCGTGCGGCCGAAGAGGACGCGTGCCTGCTCCAATACAGCGTCCCGCCCTACAAGCTCCGGGGGGGGGCCTGCGCCGGGGGAGAATGGGTTCTTGATGGGGTCGATGCGGGGGCTATAGCAAGTTATACAGGAAATGGACTATAACCTTACTATAACTTCGGCCCAGGCCCGGCCGCAACCCGCGCGCGAGCCGGCTTTGAAAGCATCACCACGCCCCCTAGACGTGCCATTTGAGCGTGGGAGGAATCTTGGCGGACTGGCCGAAGGTGCTGTAAGGGCGGAAATTCCCCATAGCCCCGGCAGGGGCGACAGCCGTGGATGCGTCTCGATGTTTTGGGTGTCAATTTCCCGGTTTTCCGCACTCACCCCCCCACTTTAACCCCCCGACCGCGTGCCCGTTACCGACCCCTGACACCTTCTCCCCCAACTCCCATCTCCCATCTCTTAAGCGGACACATGTATAGATAACCAAGTTTAGCCAATCGGACGCCGATTGCAAGGCAAAAAAACAGGCCAGTTGGAAGCTCGTTGCTGGGTATCAGGAGCGACGATTTTCGATTTGGATTTCGTTCGTCATTTGGCTTTGGAGATTCGACTTTCGAGGTGTCTGACCTGGCTGCAAGGCACAAGTCGTTATCCGATGGGAATTTACGAACCGGTCACGGGCCGCGGTTGCGGGGAGTTCGGCGGTCGACGCCGACCAGATAACGTCCCTGCGCCAAATCGCATCCGTCTCGGGAAGGGTTTCGGTACGGAGCTTGGCGTAATCGGCGGACCAGATAAGACGCGAACCGCGAATGGGGACCTGATCGCACGGGCTTGACCGGCAACGGGCTATGGGCCAGAATTGCCGTTGGCCCGGGGGTTCTTATCCCGCCGAACCGCCGGGCCTAACGAATTGGCGCGGCCACAGGCTGGCGGGACAAATCGAATTCGGCGAACATACACATGCACAACAGCGGGAGTGGGTCAATTGTCCGTCAGACTCTACGCACTCGCTAAAGAGCTTCAGCTCGATTCTGAAGAACTCGTTGATCTTTGCCGGAAGGCGGGCATTCGTGGGAAGGGTTCTGCACTGGCGCCACTCGACGACGGTGAAGTTTCGAGGGTTACCCAATACCTGCGTGATGGGTCGATCGCAGCACCGTTAAAGCCAAGTGCTGCCTCTCGAAAGCCAAACGCGCCAGCAGTCCCGCCCCGGGCGGGTTCGATCCCAGATACTGGCACGACAACTCGCATTTACGCGCTGGCAAAAGAATTGCAGCTTGACTCCAAAGATCTCGTCGATGCTTGTGCTAGGGCTGGTATCACAGGAAAAGCCTCCGCTCTTGCGCCACTGACCCAATCAGAGGTCGCGAAAGTAAAGGCACACCTCAATGCTCAACCAACTGTCGAAGCTCCAAAACCATCGCCAACGCCCCGTTCACCATCTCCGACCGCCGAATCACCCGATGCCGATTCTAGGGCGGTCAACGTTCGTGAGGAGATCGCCAGCACCACCGTGCCAATGTGCCTCGGAAACGCGCTCGCAATCGACTCCCTTCACGTTCAGGTCACAGAACTGGGGGCAATTGTCGAAACGCTAATTCTGAAAGTGCTGGATACGTCGGGAGATGCTTCGATGTTTCGTGGTGAATCCAACTTCTGTGATCTAATTGATGATGCGTTTGACGGCGATGTGTTTGCGTCGCTGACCGCCGATGAACTGCACACGGCGAGAATGAATAGGAACAAGATCGCTCACCGCAGTAACGGCATCCCAAATCAATCAGAACTACGGCGCTCAAGAAATGCATTCGTGCTTGCTATACTCGATCTTCTCGAATACTGCGGAGAATCGCTTAAGGCTGAGATTTTATCCGAGTTCGCTCAGCATTTTCCCCAGAACAAACGCATGCACCGGAGCACGCGATCCGGCGGGAATGTGAGATCAAAGTCACCCGCGCATGCCCGGTGATGCATGTCGTTAGCTGGCTACAAGGATTCGTTCCATGGAACGTCGTCCGTCCATATTCGATAGCCGATCGGAACAGCGCACATATCGGTCGCTAGAATCCACTTGGGGTTCCGACTACCTGATCAGCGATCATCTGCCGGTCAGAAACGTACTCGGCTTCGATCAGATCAAGGCTCTTGATTTGCCCGAACGCGATATCCGTACAAGAACGCCCGTTGCCAGCAATGGCGCTCGCGTCGACTGCTACCGCACACGTGTGCAGTATAACGGCTCATCTTGCGGCCTACAACGACACGCTGGGACCCACGGCGGCCGCGGAGGCGGCCGTGCCACAGCTCAACCGGCGAGCGCCCCCCTGCGCCACTTCCCATCCATCCCCCGCGTAGGTATACTCAACTGATACGTTCTATCACTGCCGATGCACCCAGCAAAACCCCCGCTTGAGAGGGACACATGGACATCACAGGAGCGGCTTCACGTAACGCGCTTGTCGAGTGGGCGAATAGGCTGGCCGATGAGGTGGCCGACCGGGCAGACAAGCCCCTAATGGACGAAATAGGGCGCACCATTGCGGCTTTCGAATCAGACTGGTTCACGATAGCCGTCTTGGGCAAGGCCAAACGCGGCAAATCGACCCTTTTGAACGTGCTGCTCGGCCGGAGTGATGACGTGGTCGCCCCGGTCGACAAACTGCCGGCGTCAAGCGCCGTGTCCCGGTTCCGGTGCACCAAGCGGGAGAACGCCACCGTTGTATTCCGCAGCGGCGCGAAGCAGGATATCAGCTTTCAGCAAATCCGCGACTTCGTCACCGAAGAGTTCAACCCGGGCAACTCCAAGCAGGTTGCTGTTGTCGAAATCCAAGGCCCCTTTCCCGAATTCGATCGCAACCTGGAACTGGTCGATACACCGGGCGCCGCCTCCATTCACGAACACCACGACGACATTCTGCACGCCTTCATCCCGCAGGCCGATGCCGTTGTGTTTCTGGTTACCGCCAGAATGCCGTTGGACCAGGATGAACTGGACCTTCTCGGCCACGTCAAGAAGGCAGACATCAACAAAGTGTTCTTCGCAATCAATCGGGTCGATGAGTCGGAGGAAGCCGATCTGAACGACGCCATCGTACACAATTCACAGCTCTTGGCGCGTACCGGCATCGAAGTACAGAAGATACACCGCATTAGCGCGAAGCAAGCGTTTCAAGGCGATTTGAAAGGTAGCGGAGTGCAGGAACTGACGGCCGATATCGCAACGTTCCTTCTGGAGAAGCGGGGCAAGGTTGCGCAGGAACGCTTCGTTTCACGCATCGCCGGCCTGGTTCAACCGTTGGCAATGTCGCTCGACACCGAACGAGCGACCAATCGAATGGATTCGCAACAGCTTCAGGGCGAACTCGCGCGCCTACGCGATAGGAAACGCTCGCTCGAAACCGACCGGAAGCACGCCGAACGGGAATTCCAGCTAAGTTGGGAGCGGGCCGTCGACGAGTTCGAACGCGGCGTGAAGGCCGCCAGGCCCGACGTGGAAGCCGAGTTGCTGCGGAAGATAAGCAGCCTGTCGGTTCTCGATGTAAGCCGATTTGCCAAGGAAGCTCCCACCTGGCTCACCACCCGCGTCGAGGAACAGTTGGCTCCCGCCTCTCGGAAGTGTGAAGAAGCCATGAAGGACGCCTGCGAAAAGCTTCAAGCCCAGTACCCATCCTCGCTGGAATTGCAGGGCGAACCGGTCCGACTGTGGACAAGGGAAGGTTCCGAAACTGCCATGGGGATGATTGGCGGTGGAACGATTGTTGCCGCCGGAACCAGCATCGCCTTCGCCGGGAGTGCTACTGCCGCTTCTATTGCCGCCGCGAGTGTGCCCACTACGGTTGCGGCTCCAAGCATTCTGTCCAGTGTGCTGAGCGCCGTCGGGTTACAGTCACTCGCCCCCCTGGCCACCGGCACGGCTACAGTGGCCGGGCCCGTCGCGGCCACTCCGCTTTGGGTTGCCCTATCCGGCCCCGTCGGATGGACGCTAGCGGGCGTGGGAGTGCTCGCTGTTCCGTTCTCGTGGCGGTTGTCGAAGATTCGGCTGAAGGACCGACTGGAAGAGGCCAGCCGCGAACAGGCAGGACAAGTGTTCTCGCACCTGCTGTCAGATACGATACCTGCCTTGCGAAAGATGAGTAAGGGCATCGTTGAAGAATTCGATATACGGCTCGAGAGGGAGCTTGATCGTATTGAAGCGGCGCTGAACGGTGCGCTTCAACGGCAGTCCGACGAGGGGTTCGAAGCTGCCCGCAATGATCTTGAACGAAAGGCACAGTCTGTTGCCGCGCTGCTCGACGAAGGCAGGTCGCTGCGCGGTTCATCGTAGCCACTGTTTTACCGAGTTGGGCCATGGATACGCCGCAGTCTTCAAACCTCCTTGGCGTAGTGGGGCACTTGGTGCTACTGGTCCAAGAGTCCGAGGACTATCATTGCCGCAATTCCGACGTACGCGCTGTGCTCCAAGAGGCTCGCAGGATGCTTGCCTCGGTGCATCGGCGCCTTAAGGCGGCCAGCAAGCAGTATGTCGTCGGCTTTGTCGGGTTGACCAATGTTGGAAAGTCGACCCTGCTCAATGCCCTGCTTGGTGACAACATTGCACCGAGACGCAACCGCCCATGCACCGCGGCGCCCATCGAATTCGCATACGTGGCGGACGGTCCGATTGGCGTAACCACTTACCGCAAGAATACCTTCCGACCGCACACGTGGCAGTGCAATTGCGTCGCCCAGATCCACCAGCACCTGGAACAAATGGCCGACGGGGCTAATCCGTTGGCGGCAACGTCGACCGGGTCGTGGTCTCTCTGCCGAACAGCCTTCTTGCCAGCGGGTTGGTCATTGCAGACACTCCCGGCTTCGGCGCAGCGCAATCGGACCTTTTGCATGGAAGCCACGAAGAAGCGTTGATCGATTATCTGCGAAATGTTTCGCAAGTGTTTTGGGTCGTGTTGGCCGAACAGGGCATCGGTAGCCGGGAAAAGCATTTCCACGACACGTTCTTCTCCCACGTCTGCGACGATCTGATCGTAACGGGCTGCGACGATTGGGAACCTGACGACTGCGCACGCTTCCGCAAAAGGTTCGCCGATGCGCTTGCCAGCCGGCTTGTCCGATTCCATTTTGTCTCCGGGAAAAAGGGCGCTGAGGCGCGCACGGCGAACGACGATGGGGGACTCGAAAAGGCGGGCATCACTTCGCTGACCAAACGGCTCCAGGAGCTTGCCGATCCGGTTGGGCGCGAAGCCGTAGTCCAAACCGAACTCGACCAGTTGGCGCGCGATATTGCGTGGTGGTTCAGCGAGTATCGCGACCGTAGGGGTCGTCCTGTGCCACACTGGTGGCGCCCCGATAGCTGGTATCGCTTCGCAGCATTTGCCACTGGTGACCCATTCGCCGGCTCATTGAAACAGAACCTGGAAGAACCGACGTGACAGCCTCAATCGCGATAATCGGTACCGAGGGTTCCGGAAAGACTGTGCTCACCACTACGCTCGCAAAGCGACTGAGTACGATTGATTCGCGCGGTGTGTTCCTCAATCCCCAAGACGTGACAACCCTCAAGTATGTCCAGAGTGTGTGGGACACGCTCCAGGATGGTGACTGGCCGCCGTCAACTACGCCGGGCAAGCTGTTTGAACTGCGTTGGAAACTGGAACTTGTTGGACAGAACACCAAAGCGGAGGTCCGCTTATTAGATCCCGCTGGCCAAGACCTCAGGTTACTCTTTGCCGAGGATAGGTACGCCGATCCGACGATTCTCCCTGAGGCACTCCAGAAGCTGGCCAAGTATTGTCGTTCCGCAGATATCGTCCTGTTTCTGATCAACCTGGGAGATTTCATCGGCGAGGGGGATCCGAAAAAGCGAAACGATAATCAGGCGGCAATCAAGGGCGCGATGGATCACCTTAGCGCCGACGGACGCCCCAGGCGTTTCTGTGTTGTGTTGACCCAAGTCGACCGGTACAAAGATTACGCCGCGGCCCACGGTGGGTGGCTTTCGGTGGCACAAGACGCTATCCCAATCGTTTTCTCCGCCTACGTGGCCGGTGGTGATACCGTGTTGTTTCCTGTTTCAGCGGTGAACATGACCGCTGTCGAGGCTGATGATGGCTCAGGGAGATCACAGGAACGTCCTGCGCCCGGTTTTGGGTCGGACGGCTTTGATGACTTAGTGGACTGGATGACCACTCAGGTCCAGGAGGTACGCAGGAAGGCATTGCCATTTTGGCTGGTGTGGCTTGGAGGCAGTGCCCCAGACTTTGCGCAACGAATCGAACAGGATTGGCTTAGTTGGATCGAAGAAAACATGAGGACAATCAAGCGGGCGTTGTGGGGGGGCTTGGCAGTCTTCCTGTTGCTGTTATTGCTGCTTGTTCGATCATGTGGCGGTCCTCAGGAGGGTGGAGGAAAGGGGCCCGAACTGCCACCCACACACCCCCAGCCGGTTGTCATTAGCAAATGGAACAAGGAGGTTAGAGGAGGCGTCACCAGCTTGTGGGATCACAACGTAATCTCGTATGTTGAAGTGCGAAATGAGGGCGCCGCCGGAAATATCGTAGTGGAGTCCACGTTGACAGAGCGAGGTGTACAAAAGGATCGCAGGTCTCAGAAGAAGTTCCTCAACTCTGGAGAAACCGAAGTATTCGTAATACGGCTGGATATCTATAGTTGCGACAATCCTTATACGGTCGATCCAGTAGCACGGGTTCCATAGAGTGTTGAGGAAACGCAATGGCACGTGTTTTGTTGGCCACATACGATCCGTCCCACCTGTCACGTGACGGCTCCTACTGGGTATGGCGATCGCCGTATCTGACGCGTGAACTGCTCGAACGGTTCTATTTCGACAAGTCGGCCCTGTTCCAACCGGAAGATATCCGACAGCTAGGGGAGGACGATATTTGGGGAGGTGTAACGCGCCTGGAGCAGCAATGGCTGTGTATGTGCCGCTATTACAACGGCGGTCGCGATTTACGAGGGCGGCCGGGACGTTTCCTTCTGGCAGTCGCTCTTGTCGCAATGAGCGATGTTATCGGCCGCGACGTGTTGCCCCTGTTTCGCAACGAAACATTCGAATGGATCGCAAAGAACGCAGCACATTGCCCCCTCCCAGAACCACCCGTGCTGGAGCAGGACATTCGGTTACAGCTGGCACGCCCCGACCCTGTGCAAATTGCCCGTGTTCTCAAGGAGTTGCGCGTCGAATACCGCGGCCCGGATGCCGCGCGGGTAGCGACGGCAACGGCTCTCGCGCTCCCCGATGATCGTCCGTGGAACTGCATCGTCCGCATCACGGCTCGTGAAACAATTGCCGTTGTTGAACGGCAAGCCCCTAGCGATCAACTCCCGGCGGGCGCTGAAGCAGAGCGTGCCGACCAAGTTCCCCCAGAACCTGCAGAAAAGCCCAAACGGCAGGCAAAAGAGCCTGTTCAACCTGACCCGTCACAAGTGAGCGGCCAGTCCAGATTGCAGCGTGCTGCCATGCAGGGTGCTCGCGCAGCCACCGCCATCGCCTCAGCCGCCATGGCGTTCGCCCAGCGGCATGGGCGCCACGTGCGCATTCGTCCCAGTTTAGCGGTAGCCTTCACTGCCCTGCTTGCCGTCGCGGCTGTCAGTGTCATATGGTTCGGGCCATTTGGGCTTACCCGCCCCCTGGCCAGCCACACGACCGACCCCGCCGGCGATCATTCGCCGCAAGATGACGGCATCCTTCCAACGATATTCAGGCCGTTCAACGAGTTCCTCACCCGCTTTGGAGAATCGCTCGGAGAGACGAAATCCCCACAACAGCCCGTGTGCCCCTCGTGTGCAAAGCTAAGGGCCATCCTTATTATCGGCGCTGCAATAACACTGCCCACCATAGCCGTCATGGGTTATTTACTCGTCAGACGCCGGTAGCAGGCTGTCCACGAGTGGCGAAAGGTTCGGACCTTGGGATATCGTTGAAGCGGAACCTCGCGGACTGTCTCCTGTTTCGTAGCCACCGGAACAGGACCAAAGCAACAACGCCGCAGCGTCGGCCTCATGGTTCATTCACAATCCCGATCATCAGCATCCCACACGACCTGCCTACCCAAGATTTTCTCCCATTGCGCCCGCACGTCACCCAGCACGTCCCCACCGGCCTCATCGCGGGACATCGCCTCCAAGCGTCGTTCGTCTTCGCGTGTCAGATATATCTTTGTCGGATCTCGCCCATGACCTTTTGTGAAATCATTGACCATGTCGATGATCTCTTTGCGAATCGTCATCATCCTTCTTCCAGTGTTAGTTCGTTTGTGAGTGCCGGCGTCCGATTAACCTGTCATGCTCCGAGAGAGTCCGGAACCTGTCCGCCGTTTGCCCTTCCTATTCACTGAGCGTGCTGTTCGTTGCATACGGGATTCAGCCCCTTAATCAGGTCAACTTCTATGTCCTCGAGTTTCTGATCGTCGCGTTGCGAAATGACACCAATGAACTTGGCACTGTGCTTCGTGAAGCACTCTTGGTGGGCGTGGCCCTTCGCGAATCGCTGTGCAATCGTTTCAGTTTCGGCTCTTCCGACATAGATGGGCTCGAAGGTGTGCTGTTCTATGGCGACGGCCGCATCCCGATACACAATGTACACGCCCATTCTGTCAATATCGTCAACGTGATCAAGATGATACACCGGGAGTGAGTGTACACTGCCCGAGGCGCCCACCACTGTATTTCCTCCCACTGCTATTGGCAACATTACAGCCTCCATATTCCGCAAAGCTTCATTGGCTGCCGCGTTTGCGCGTACAGATATCTGGAAGACAGCCAGTGATACAATCTGGTTGCAGATTTCTTCCGCGTTGGCACGGCATCCACTCGTGGCCGATGCCGACGACCCGAACCCTAGCATAAACGCATTGTAGCAGGCCACGCACCGTCTGTCAACAGGGTGAACAGCAACGTGAATAGCAACTCCATAGCCGTGTGGGCAATTGCTCCCGGCAGCCCGACGCTTCCGCAACAGCGTTGGCTCAACGCCTCGCCGAACGAGCGGCTGCGGCTTGCCGAGGCGCTTGGCGAGGACGGGGCGCGGGCGATGGCGAAGTCGAAGGGCTGGAAGCCGCTGATGGACGGGACGAACTCGACGCTGCGCCAGGGGTTCGACCAGGTGTACCGCTCGGCCGACGGGGTGGTTCACGTTGTGGAGGCCAAGGGCGGCACCAGCCCGCTGAGCCATTCCTACGGGCATCCGCAAGGCTCGAGCGAATGGGCCGTGAAGGCGGCGGCCCGGGCCGTGCTCGACGCGACGAAGACCGGTAAGATGCAGGTGCACGTGGTTCGCACGAAGCACGTGCTCGGCGAGCCGACCGTGGCCGTGATGGAGCAGACGGTGCGGGGCGGCAAGCAGGCTGCCCGCATGGCCGGCTCGATGCTGGACGACGCGGCGCGGGCGGCGGGCCGCTCGGCCGATGACGTTGCCCGGGCGGCGGGCCGCTCGGCCGATGACGTTGCCCGGGCGGCGGGCCGGGCGGCTGACGACGCGGCGCGCGGGGCGGCCGAGGTGGGCCGGAGCGCGGGTAGGGCCGCCAGGGTGGCGCGGGGGGCGGCGAAGGTGGCTGTGCCCGTGGCGTTGGCCGTCGATGGAGGGCTCCGCGTCCGCGATTTGTAGTGGCCAGTCATCGCGCCACCGGGGCGGGCCCGGTGGGGGCGGGGGAAGTGCTTTGCCAGGGGACGGCACAACGGCGTGTGCCTGCTACAATGGCGCGGCGTGCGCCAGAAACGGAACGGCCGGTTTCGTTTACGGGAGGTGCGGCAGCGACGACATGCGCGGATTTTTCATGTAGGGTGAGGCGAGGTCGCGTAAGTCCTTGGTGGGCCTGCGCAAGCCACGCCCAGGCTGGTTTGTACGCCGTGCGATGGAAGCAGGCCCGGCCAAGCGACCGACGGCCCACCCTACACGAACACTCCTTGGCTAAAGAGGAGGCGGCGGCAGGGGCTCGGGGACATGGTCGGCATCCAGGGGGAAGTGGGGAATCGAACGCGCGGCGAGGATGTCGAATTGGACCTCCTGGTAGCTCAATCGCGAGCAACTGTACGCGAAGAAGGCGTTGAGCATGGCGCTGGCCACGGCCAGGTTGGCGAAGAGGATTTGCGGCATCGAGGCCGCTTGCTGCGCGCAGTCGGCGTCGCCGGGCAGGGTGCCCTCGGCTCGGGCGATCTCGGGATGATAGCGGGTCAACGGCACGGTGAGGTCCTTTCCCCCGCGTCGCAGGACGACTTGCACCGAGCCGTAGGTGCCCAGTTGGCGCGGCGGGGCGACGCTGTCGTTGCCGCCGCTGAACAGTGCCACGTCGGCCAGGGTTGCGCAGTGCTCGGCGGCCAGTTTTCGCGTGCCGTGGTTGTCGACGCACAGGAACACGTGGTCGCCGCTGCGGATCAACTGCGCGATGTTCTCCTTGCCGACATACACCGGCATCGGCACGACGGCCACCGGGCTGTCGCGGAGGATCGAGGCAACTTCGGCGGCCTGTTCCTCCGCCTTGTTGCCCAGGCCCCGGTACGCAGTGCGGGAAAGGTTCTTGTACTCGATCTGGTCGCCGTCGATCAGGACCAGCCGGACCGGCCGGCACAGACTCCTGAGGAAGACGGCCAGGTAGTGAAGGACCGCACAGCCCACCCCGCCAAGACCGATCAACTTGATCCGGCTGTGGGGCGCCAACCGGCAGACCAGCTCGCCGTCGTCGCACGGCCGATCCGCGGGATTGCTAGGGTCGCTTTCTTGCCGCAGGACGGACTGGTGGGAGCGAGAGTTGCGGCGTGGAGGAGTATTGCGGGTAGTCATCGATCACCTGAAAGTCTGTGGTATTGGTCATGCTGTAGCCCTGCGTCCACTGGGGACGCTTGACGATTACGTTGACCTGGTCCAGCCAGGCCCGGGGAACGTTCGTGCGCCGCCGTCGATAGGCGGCGGTCAATTTGTTTGCGTCCAGCGGAAACCGATAGCCGTCAACGGACAGCGCTGCGTGGAATTCGGGCGGCTCGTCTCCGATCCGTCCAACAATGAGGTGCAGCCCGTCGCGGTAGGTCTCGTCGATGCGGTCGAGTTGCGAGGGGTGGGCGCTGAAGTCGGCATGCCCGTGGAGGTCGCCCACCAGCAGGCACTGCTCCGGCAAGACGCCCGGTACGCGGTAACCGACGTCGAGGGCCGAGCGACGGCCGCCGGCAGACTCCCAGACCGTCGGATGCTGCGGCGGGACGAGCAGGCGGTAGCGCTCCGCCTGCGTATCCCAGAGGAACAGCACAATCGACTCGCTGCCGTGCAAATCGTAGACAAGGCTGACGAATCCCACGGCATATTCCAGCACGGCGGCGGGCAGTTGGGGGAATCGCGCGTGGCAGGCCGGAGCGTGCCGTGCCAAGGCGTTCGGCAGGCGAGTCGCCGGGACGTCGGTCTGGAAGAACGGATGGTTGCGGCACATATAGAGGCCGCTGCCGGTCATCCAGTAGAACTCCGACTCGCGCGGACGCGGCATGTCGGCATGGTTTTTCAGGTGTACGGGAATCGGTGGCATCGAGGTCTCCTTCCTAGTCTTGGGTATGCGATCGCTGCACGAAACCGAGAACGCGCGTGACAATCCCGGCGCCGGAATCGCCCCGCCGGCGCAGATCGACCAGTCCGGCCGCGGCTTCCCGGAACAGGCAGTCCATCAACTCGCCGACGCAAAGCGGCACCTCGCGCCACGGGACTTTCAGGGCGAAGGCGTCGTCCGTGCTCGCCTCCTGCCATTTCTCGACCGGGTGAAGAGCAGGATGAATCCCTTCGGAATAGCCGTAGGTGCTCTGGCCTTCATGCCGCTCCGAACTCCGGTTGAAGCCCCCGTTCCAGGTGTGCTCGATCAGTCTCTGCAATTGCTGGGGCCAGGCGGATTCCCGGGACCTGGGCATGTGCTGCGTACAGATCCAACACCGGATCCGCCCTGGGGCCTGGATGCACGAGATGTTCAGCAGGGCCGGGTAGCCGAGCCGGTCGTTCTTGTGGCGCAGCGGCTCATTGCGGAAGTAGAGTTCGTTGGCGCCGGTCAGGTGCAGGCGCGGGCCGTGCTTCACGTACAGGGCAAAGGTAACGGCGTAGGGAAGACTCAGCCGCACCCTGCGGTACTTGGTTCCCGGGCCGTAGTCTTGGGGTGAATCCTCGGCAATCCACTGCAACTGGCGGACGTGGGGCGGCATCTGGTGGACGACCAGCAGGAACGGGTTCCGCCAATCGGCGAACTTGACGCCGTCAGGCAGGGCCTCGCCATCCAGCGGGGCCAGGAGTTCTTCGCGGTACATGGTGTCGAGGTCCGCCTCCGGCCGTTCGATGCACCGCCCTTCTTCGGTCGTAAGCGTCAATTTCCCGCCTTCGAGGACCAATCGATCGGCCATGACTCGGCTCCTGCTGCAACGGTGGACGGTTGGAAGACAAGGCAGGGGAATGCCCTGGGCCTTCCCCTCTCGCCGGCGTGCTTCACGAACGTGAGGACCTGCCCTTCAACAAGGACGGCATCCTCTGCCGCGTCGTTAGCGTCGAGAAGCGCCACTGCGTCGGGATCGATGTTCATCCGCTCCTCCAATTCGGCGCGGGCCTCGCCTACCGTCATCCCGGCCAGGGGCAGACTATGGCCATAGCACCCATGGATGACACTCACATTACCGCCGGTCAACGTGGCGGTGGCGGCGTAAGGATCGTCAAACGGAGAAGGACCGCTCGGATCGCCGTCGTTGCGAAAACGTTCTCTTGGCATGATAAACTCCTTGAAGTCAGGGGTAACAATTCAGGTTGAAACGGCCGGATCCACGTCGCACGCCGGCCCCGGCTCACGAAACGGCTCACGATTTGGCATGGGGTACGATGTGGTACAGGTCGTCGGGAGTCGCCATGGCCGAGGGGCTGCAGGCGGCGTGGGCCAACACGGCCTCCAGCAGCCCCACGGCGCTTCCCGGATTGGCGCCGGGCCTCAACGGGGCCAGCATCAGCACCGTAGGCACCACTTCGGGCGCGACTTCGAGAGGGTTCGAGGCCAGGTACTGCTCGAGCCGCTGCAACAGGAGCTGCCGCACCTCGGCCACGTTGGGCTCCTCCATGGCAAGGACCTCCAGACGCCGCAGCAGCGTTGGGCATTCGGTCCACGAATCCGGAGAGAACTCCGCGCGGGTTACGCCAATCAGGCGCAGCCCCCGGTCCAGGCAGTCGGCCAGCATGGCCTGGGCGGTTTCGGAGTGGCCGATCGCCAGGTCGAACTGCTCGAGCACGACCAGCGTTTCCCGTAGCGACAGCGCAGTTTCCAGCGTCTGCCGCAAGCGCTCGTCGCGCTGCGGGAGGAACACCGAGCCGGCGCAGACCTTCGCGCCGCTGACCTCCAAGACCGCACCAATCACGCCTCGCTCGACCAGTTTCGCAGCCGCCATCGCGGCGATCGTGCTCTTGCTGCAGCCTGCGCCGCCGACCAGGATCGGGCAGAACGGGGGTGCGCGGCGGGCGAGGACCTCGGGAATCCGGGCGATCAAGTCGGCTTGGGCCGCGGTAGGCTCAACGGTCCGGGCCGCCAACTCGCCCGGCGGCAGGTAACGCGCCACGCGCCGCAAGTGCGGATCGAGCAACAGGTCCTCCGCGCCGTCGCGCGGCTCCTGTTCCGGCAGTTGTGCCTCGCACACCGGGCTGTCGAGCCAGCCGAGCACCCGGAGGATCGCCGCGTCGATGTCCCCTTGCAGCATGACCGGCGGCGTCAGCTCCCGCCACCCCGCCACGCGCTCGCCCGCGTACAGGGCGGCCCGCGAAGGCTCCGCGCCGGTGTAGCGGAAATCGTCGTCCACGAATACCCTCCAGCATTCCTCGGCAGGGTGGGAGCAGAACAGCACGTTGGTCCGCGACTTGCTGTGGTCTTCGCCCACGGGAACCGCATTGAGTTGAAGCATTCCGTTCTTGGGCAAGGCGATCTGGACGGCGTACTGCTGCAATGCCCCCTGCAGTTTTGGATCGAGAATCCTATACATTGTTGTCCTCCAAGAGTGTTGTCTTGACGTTGCCTCAGGGCAGGCGGCCGGTCCTCAATGCGTATCTGTTCACGGGGTGGCGCGGGCAGTTCTTTCCGCTCCACGCGAAGGGGACAGTCCCATTTTCGCGGCAGAAACGGTGGATCATTGGGCAAGAATGCCCTTTGTGCCGCGAAAATTGGGACAGTCCCCCCGTGAACGGTTACCTCAATGCGATGATCCCGCGTAGTGTCCGTTACGGCCTTTCGGGCCGCGCAGCCGCTGGACGCCGGCGACCGCGGCCTGCTCGGGCAGGTCGACGTAATCGCCCGCGTTGGCGGCCGTCAGGTTATCGGCCATGGCCGACACCACCTCGCAGAGCGAGTCCATGATGACCTCCGCGCTGAGTCCTGTCGTCGTGCCGCCGTCCTCCTGGGAAGCGAAGACGACCCGGTCGATTGCATTGGCGACGGTCTGTTCGATCACGCTTCCCGTGAGGAAGTCGCGCACATACTTGACTGCCTTACTCCCATCCCGGAAAGTAATCTGCACTTCGCCCCTGTCGTTGCTGTTGGGGCTGAAGGTCCAGGCCACGATCTGGTCGATCACCTCGCACCGGAGTTGTTCCGCGGGGGTGCCGTTGTGCGACGCATAAGGGAGATCGTCGGGCAGCTTCTTCGCCAGGACCGAGGCCATCCCTTCGCGGTCCAGCCGGCGGAAGTAAGCGCACATGCCCATCAAGCGGCGCACCGCGGCGGCATCGGCGGTTTCCGGCCGGTTGCTGGTGGAGATCAGGAAGATCGGGTACTTGGACAACTCGTCGGTCGGGTCGTCCAGACGCTGCAAGAGCATGCCGATGACGCGATCGTACACCCCGCCGTCGAAGTTGCCCCGGCGCTGGGCAATACCCTCGAACTCCTCGATCACCACGCAAATGGGCAGGCTGACCCGGCGTCCGTCGGCCAGCTCGCATTCCTGCGAGGCAAGGTAGAGGATGTCGTTGAACAGCTCGTCGATGTTGATGTCGCTCTGTCCGAACCAGGGCGAGAGCAGATCGCTGGTCTTCACCCGAATCACGCGGCTGCCGAGGTCGTCACGGCCGGTGAAACGCACGATCATCTTCTGCAACTCGTGGAGAAATGCCTTGATGGTGAGCGTTTTCCCCGTGCCGCTGGGGCCCAAGAGGGCTACCGAGACCTTGGGGCGGAGGCGGAATCGCTCGACCAGGTCGGGGTGGAACATCAGGACGCCGGCGCGGCGCACCAGCCAGCCGAGAATCCAATGCGGGCGCCCGATGTCGCGGCCGGCGATCACCTCGGGGATTCTGCCCTGGTCGATGAAGCGGTGACGCCGGTCGGATTCCTCAGGCAAGGGGGCGAACGCGAAGGCCCGGTTGGGGCAGTAGAGCACGCGGTCGCCCCGCTTCACCCGACCCTCCTCTTCGGCTTCCAGCAGCACGTGACCCGCGTAAACCACGCGCCGCTCGTCCTTGTACTCGATCTCCACGTCGTCGGCCGCGGGCAGCCGCCGTATGAAACGGGCGGATGAACCGGTCCGCGGCAGGGCCTTGCTGACGCCGAGGGCCAGGATGCCCTTCGCATCCAGGTACACGGTCATCCCCGTCTTGAGCGACTCGATGTCGACCGCCTGGCCGACCGACGGTGCTCGCTCCTGCCCGTCGGGAGTCACCACCAGGAGCCGCGGCTTGGGGCCGGGAATCGACTCGTCGGCCAGGCCGATCAAGGTTGCCGGCCGGATCGGGCCCGACTCCAGCTCGGCCAACAGCAGCTTACACTTCGCCTGCAACTCGGCGGCTTGTGCCACCTCGGGCGCCAGGGCGAGGCGCTCGAAGATGCGGGCGGTCAGCTTTCGGGCCTCGGCGACGTCGGGCAGAGTGCTCATGATCGCATCGATGAACACCTGCGCACGCAGGCTCGTCGGCTTGCCGGGGTCCAAGAGTACGGAGATCATGTGGTCGAACGCCCCGCTATTGGCAAGGGATAGATGCGGCATCATCGGGCTCCTTTTCTGTTCGTCGGGAAGAAATTGGGGAATGGGGGCGGGAGTCTTCTTCCACGTCTTCCGGGCTGCCGCTGGGAATGAGGACGCTCTCTTCGGCCGGCATGAAAGAAAACTCCCGTTTCTAATGGGTATTTGAAGCAGAGTTTGCGAATGTTCACGTTCATGGCAGAACTCATCGTTTCACCGGAGGTGCGGGCCGCTCACTACGCGGATGGACCGAGGCAAGAGGGTGCCGTCGGCCAGGCCGTACAACTGCCAGACGTCCTCGCCACGGACATTGAAGCCCCAAACGCCGAGGATGGCCCAGGGCTGGCCCCACGAGAACACGCAGTGGTGCCAGTCGATGTCGAGTGCGCTGGCCCTTGCCGTGGTCTGAGTGCATTCGGCCGCTTTGGGGCACGTGGCGCAGCTCGATCCGTTCCCTTCCTCGACTCCGGGCAGAAAGTTGTGTCCGTGCATCGATCCCAGAAGGATTTCGTGCGGCCGTCCAAGGCGCTGGCGGCGCTGCCGGAGCACGCCGCGGACCGCGCTCCAGGTTTCGCCCGAGAGTTCCACCGAGTAACGCTCCTCGACCGCCTCATGCCGGGCCCCGATGCAGCCGTCGACGACCAGGAACAACTCGCCGGACTGTGAATCGCGCAGCAGGCGTCCCGCCCACATGCCGGCGGATTCCAGGTCATCGCCATGCCGCGCGCACCGCAGCCCCTGCGCCCACACGTCGTCGAAGACAAACGCCGGGATGTACAGCCGCCGTTCCTGTTCGGCGGTGAACGCCGGGCCGGCCCAGCCGTCGACCAGGGGCTCGCTGGCGGCCAGAAACGAGCTTAGCGAAGCCTCCTGAATGGCCAGGGGCGGCGAGCAACTGTGCGCCTGCACGCCGTCGGCCGCCGCGCCGCCGATGGGCCCATCGAGCGCGCTGTCCCAATCGGCCCGCCCGGGCACCGAGGCGGGCAGGTAGTAGAGGACTTCATCGTCGGGCCGGAGAACCTTCTCGGTGGTCAGCCGCAGCCGGGCGCGCTGAGCGACCGAACTGAGGCTGTAGACCGAGAACGTCCGGCGATACGATCGGCAACCGTCGTCGAGTTGGACCGCGAAGTTTCGCAGCCGGCTTCCCTCCGGCTCGCCCGGCGCGAACGTCATCCGATGGACTCCGAGGTCCGGGCCGAGGCTGTCCTCGCGCAGGCCGTGCAGCCAGGTTTCCGCGCGAACGGGCAACAGGTCGGAAAGAGTCGGCCACTCGTAAGCCAGGGCCTGATCGTCGCCATGGCGTTTGCTGGTCACAGCGACAGCCGGCGCCCAACCCGGCTCCGCGCCGGCAGGGCGCGTCGCCCGTGAACTCGCTTGGGTGAGCATGACGGATCTCCTGCAGTCGGGGCAGCGGGGCAAGCCGCTCCAGGCGTACTTGCCCCGCCGCAAGGTTGGCTCAGCCGAGATGGCTGCGCGGAATAACAACGAGCTGGGTCCCTTCGGCCGGGATCTGGCTCCCCAGGGGTTGATCGTCCACCAACATCCGCGCCGACGAGTCGTCGCGCAGAGCGTAGGGCGTGTTGGCGGGCAGGCCTAACAGGGAGGCCATGGACGTGGCCACCTGACCTGCGTCCCGGTGGCCGTCGACGTTTTCGATTGCCAGGGTCCGAAGACCCGTGACTTCCGAAACCGAAAACGCCAGCGGATCGGCCACGACGGACGGCTCAAGAGTGGAAGCTTGCATCGATGCTTCTCCTTTCCACACTTCGCACAGACTGGACCTGGACTTCCGGCCTCGTGGCTTTCCGCGAGGTCCACGCAAGCCTTGGGGGCCGGCCAGGTCGCTCGGCCCCCACGGCCTTTACGCTTCGCATAACGATACCAGGAGCGATTCGGCCAATTCGCCGTGCTCAGGCAGGGCGAGAAGCGGCAACTCGTGGCCAAGCCAAAGCAGCGCGCGTTCGAGTCCGGCCATCGCCTCTTCGACCATCGCCCGCCAGAAGTCCAACATGGGCTCCGGACAGGGGTCGGCCCACGGGAGGCCGGTCAGGTCGACCTGCGCTTCCCCGCGCCGCCGGCTGCCCTGGATCGTCCAGGCCAGTCGTACAAGCCGGAGGCGCGCGTTCGCTTGATGGATCAGGCAAAGCATGGCAGCTTCGGCCGCGTCGGGCAGGTCTTGCCATTGGCCCAGCGGCATCGTGAACCGGCACCGGCCCGGCTGGACCGTCGCGCAGATCTGGCCGTCGCAGCCGGGACGCGTGAGGGTCAGGCGCAGGTTTCCGTCCCGGTCCATCGCCACCTCGTGGCCCGCGTCCTCAAGCCACTCGGCCACTGATCGGGCTGGCGGCGGACGCCAATCGGCCGGCGGCTTTGGGCGGCCCAGGACGTCGTGGGCCAGTTGATGGAGTTCGTCGGCCAGGTCCACGCGAAGGGAGTCCGCTCCAAAGTCGAGCGATGTGTCGGGCACCGACCAACGCCGCCGGCCGAGGAAGAAGTCCACCCGCTGGATCACCCGATCGTTCGCGCAGACCAGTTTCGTCGGGCCGATCCAATCGGCATGTTCCGCCAGTGCCCAAACGGGCGGGCACTCGTCGGCTGGGCGCCACATCCCCAGCCAACCCATTGCATCTTGGGAGACTTCCCACCCGTTGTCCGCCAACGGCTGGTGGAATGTGTCGGATTGATGGCCTTCTTCGGGGCATGCGATTCGCGGCATCGAAAGTGTCATGGTTTCTAACTCCTCGGGTAGGGACAACCGGCAGGCAACTCGGCCTCCAGGGGCTCGAACAATCCGGCCCTTGAAAGAGGCACGTACTCGGGATGATCGCGGTAGAACCGGCACGCTTCGACGTTTAATACGCCCAACGGATCCGTTTCGTCGAGGCTCACCGTCTGGAGGCAGAGGGTGTGGAAGCCCAAAAGGGCCAGTTCGGTCGGTTTGGTAGACGGAGGCACAACCCCCAGGCAAATGGCGCCGCGGAAGTGGGGCCTGCAATTGGGATGGAAGGGATCCAGCGGATCGAACAGTCCCACGGGTGCCCAGCCGGGAAAAGGCTCCCACCGCCACAACTCCTCGTAGTGCAAGTGAAAGACCGCGTAGCTGCCCAGTCGAAGCTGTCCGTCGATAGGCCATCGCGGGACGGGCATCTCGATGTGATAGACGATGTTGAGGTCGCCTTCCAAGCTCAGCTCCAGCACATTCATGCGCGGCGCCTTGGCGGCCATCGTCATGAAGTCTTCCGCGCTTCCGGCCTTCCAACCCTGCCAGTCGCGCGCGCCTCCGTTGCGTCGTAATGCCCTTTCCAGCAAGCGGCGATGATGCTCGTCACGGTCGATCGCCGGCTGCCTGCGTTCTTCTTCGAGACTCATCTTGATCCTCCTTCTTCACGAGTAAGCGCCCCCGCCGGCAACAGCCCGGCGGCGGCGGATCGGCCATCGGCTTCCGTCTCGCCGATGAAGAAATACGTCCACTCCTCCGCCCACGACATACCAATGGCCTCGCCGGGCCCAACTCCCAGTTCCGCCAAGGGCACCTCGCGGCAGTGGCGCAGGTCTTCCTGGGGAACCACGGAACGAAGTCCCTGCGGCAGGGCCGTCAAGGGAGCGCCGCACCGGCAGGCGCCCAGCGGGGCGCCGGCCCGGGCAAATCGTCGTACCGGTACCATGCGGTCGCACGCGCCGCAGAAGGTGAAACTCGCAAAGGGCAGCTCGCCTCGAACCTGCAAGAGGGACGACTCGTCGGCACGTTCCGGCATCAGGCCGATCAGCGTCGAAAGCGTGGTCGTCTCCAGTTCTTCGGGCACGTCGACCAGACGCCACCGCCGATGGCGGCAGTTCGGGTTCCTTGTGTGGCGAGTGCGCAAGGTTCGGTGGGTTAAGAGGCAATATGCCAGTTCCTCGCCGCGAAGCCGCGCGTTCTCCATTTCCAGGAGCCATTTCAGGCTTTCGCCAAGTGTCATTTGTGCCGCCGTTGAGCAGACCATCGGCAACGTAATGGTCCGCGGTCCCGAATCGTCGATTCGTTGAGGATCGCATCCGACGCGGTGGCCCGCCATAGCCCGTTCGATCGTGGTGAGATGGCACGCCGGGCAGGGCGACTCGATATCGTCCAGCCCGTAACCTCGCACCAGTGCCAGCCACTGCTCCCCGAAAACGGCACCTTGGAGCATGGGGATTCCGAGGCCGGCGGCGATCTGGCCGAGCCGGACCGGCAAGGCCGCGTTGTCGCCTGCCGCCACCAGTAGGCTGGCCCGGCGCAGCGCGCCAAGCGGCAGATCCTGAGCGAAGCCTTGCACGGTCGTGATCCTCGTGTAGGGGTTCGCTGCAAACGCCCGCTCGCCTTGCACCCAGGCCTTGGACCGGCCCGTGTCCTCGCGGCGGCGGATCGGTTGCGTCAGATAGGAATCGGGCCCGTACTGGTCGGGGTCGACGCCAAGGAGGCATCCCACGCCCAGTCTGGCCAGACCATAGAACACGTCGCCTCCGACGGCGCCGAGCCCGGCGACGGCCACCATCGATTCCGCCAGCCGATCGCCTGCCGACGGGCCGGAATCCGTCGAACTCGGCGGCACGCCTTTCAGCCCGGCAATGTCGACGGGGGACTCGCCCTTCGGGACGGGCCGGGGAGCCCATCGGTAGACGCGAAGACCTCGAGCTTCGGCCACGGTTATCCATCGCCTTCCGAATCCCATACCAGGTACTCCTCTGTAGTCAAATCGTGCTTGCAGTTCTGGCACTTGCCGACGCGGCTGAAGCAGTCCAGGCGGTCCTTCCCGGGCAGGTCCGGATGGCTCTGGGCCGTTTCGTGATGGTACGCTGCGCCGCAGGCGCAACTCACCAGCGCGGTGCCCGAGTCGAAGGTGAGGCTGCACGCCGGACACTTCTGCCCAAGGAACTGCTGTGGCGGGGGCCCCACGGCAGGCCGGAACCGCTGCGTCAAATAGAACATCAGGCGCGGGCCGGCCAGCAGGACCGTGTCTTTCAGCTCCAGCACGGTCATTCCCAGTGCAGGCGCGCCGTTGACGAAGACATCCTTGCGGAGCGATACCAGTACCAAAGCAGTCGCGAAAGCCCGGCGCACGAAACGGAACCCCAACGCGCCGGTTTGTGGCCCGGTCAGACAACGCCAGCCGCCCGGCACCTCGCCCGGGGCCGGCTCCGCCCAGAACAAGCCGTCGTCCTCGCCGACCGACAGGCTGCACGCCGGCCGAGGCATGACCTGTTCCTGCCATGGAATCCGGTCGATCGATTCATCCTCGGTGCCGGCAAGCGGCGCCCCGGCCAACTCAAACCGAAGTCCGGCGGTTTCGTGAACAAGATCGTCTGGCATCTCTTCCGTCTCCTCGCAAGGCCCGCCCCGGTGAAACCGCGCAGCCCCGGCGCAACAAAAAAGGCCACCAAGCCAAGACGCCGAAAACGGCCGGTCTCTTGGCCTGGTAGCCTCGTTGGAACGACGCGGGCTACACAGCAGCGCAGGTCAGGTTGTCAATTGATTGTCGCCGGGATACGCCCCGGCAAAGTCATCGGGCTCGCTTTTTCTGGTCCTGGCAGCCGGTTGCATACCGCACTGCCGGGACGAACGACTCCAAGCCGGTTATCTCTCTGAACAAGATGCGCCTGCTGATCTCAAAGCGGCGCAGCCCCCCATTGCGAATGATCAACACGCTTCGCCCGAAGCCAAGGTCGAACTCTTGCCCGCCCAAGTGCACCGAAAACAGGCGCATCAACTTGAGGAGGTCGGCCGTCAGCACGGCCCGCAGGTCCACGTGGCCATGGGCGTCGGAACGCTCGGGCCACGGCGGCGAACCGGGGGAAGGGAACGACCAGCGGCGGACATCGAGCGACAGGGGCAAGGCCTGCCAATCATGGAGCGACAAGCCGATTTGGGCATCGCAAATACTAAGGTCTTGGCAGTAACGGTGCGCGGCGCACGTCATCGCCGTGATCGCCTCCTCGAGGTGCTTGCGTTCACGATGGCCGTCGTTCGGCAGGATAACCGGCCTCGCTTTCGACATGGTTCCACCTCCAGGTCTTCCAAGCAGTGAGGCGGCCAACCGACAGTCACGTGTCGGAATCGTCGCCTTTACCGTTCACTCGCAACCTCTGCAAGTGAGCGTAGCACGGCGCTTTCATGACGTCAATCATCTGCCAAGACGGCGGCGCAGGCCGGTCTTCGGCGCCGGGCGAGGAATTGTCTCGGGCGCCGCGCAAAAGTCCGTCAAATTGACACCGAGGACGCGCAATTCCGATTTCGTGCTTCGGCGCGGCGATTCAACCCGTGAATTAACGCGAGAGAGCAGACAAATGAGCATTTGCGCTGCGGCTCGCGAATTTGCCGGACCTTTTGAATGCGAGACGAATCGAATCGTGGGTCAAAGGCACCGGCGTGCTCAGCGCGGTTTGCGCGGTTTTCGGCCGTTAGGACTCTGCGAGGACGGCGCCGGCGGTGAAACCACACCGTCGAGGCGCCGGATCAATACCGATTCAGGCATCGCGATGACTTCGGTCGTCGCCGGTTCAACCAGGATGGAATGCGGCTCAGAAAGTGATGGCGGCGCAAACGTGTAGCGGATCACGAACAGCCCGATCTTCCGGTCCGAACGGCTGTAGTTGGGCGGCCAGAGCTGATGGGCAAGGCTCGGCAGCCCCAGCGCAATGCACCCGGTCGCACGGCCCGAGAAACCGGCCAAGGCCAACTCGACCGTTCCCTCGGTCGGCCGGCACACGTAGAAGACGACGGCCACGTCTTCCGTGTCAGAGACTGGGCAGAACTCCCAACGGTCGACATCCACTTCGTAGGCTATGCCTGCCCGCCCACTTGCCCCACGCAACGGCAATTCGCGGCCGCCGAAGACCGACTTGATGTCCGGATCATTCTCGCGGTAGCGGAAATAGAGCGGCACGGGCCGCTGCGGCAACCGCCGGGTCTTGGGCTGTGGCGCAAACGGCTCCGCACCGAAAGCATCGGCGACCACACATTCGAACATCGGAAGCGACTTCATACTGCCAATGCCGACCAGTGCCCGTTTTCCCGAGCCTTCCCGGAATTGCCGGTAAAAACTCTTCGCGCTGTTGAACACCGCCGCCGTGTGCTGCTCGTCGCTGTAGGCCTGGATCAGGCACTGCTCCAGATCGCGTTGCGGACGGCCGCTGCTGGCAAGACATTGGCGAATGAACGTCGCCGAGAGATAGGCGTCATAGGCGTTGACCCATCGAGGTTCCGTAGTTGTTCGATCAATGCGCACCCCTTCACAGATTTGGACGTGTGTCATGTCGTCGAACATCCCCCAGAAGCCCGAAGGCTCCACGCCAAAGAAGCTCCCAAGGAGTTCTTCCGTAGCAATGCCGCACTCGGCATTCAGGAAGCTCACGATTTTCTGCAGGGCCTCCAGGCTAATGGTCTTGGTCTCGTTTTTGCGCATCGCTGCGATCTGCCCGCGCGAAAGCCCCGTCTTTTTTTGAATCTTGGCAATGATCCCCCAGAATTTCTTCCCGGGATAATGCTCCTTGAGAATTTTGTCGAGTTGAATGACCAGTTTGGGTGATGGTAGCCGAACCGTTTGCAGATCGCTTTGCACAGTGGCGCCTCCTTAGTTTCTGGAACACCGAACTTACGAACCGATGACTGCGGTTGTCTAACCGCACCGTTGAAACAGCCCACAGCGCCCCCCCAATACAACCGCCGTGGAACCATGCGATGGCCCGATTGTCCGGCCACCAGTCAAGGTCTCTTGCATGGAAGGGTTTGCATCCCCCGCAAAGACCCTCACGGGCACCGCGCGGGCGCAAACCCCCTGCCCCTCATTGGTCGCCGGTAAGCTCCCCTCGACCTATCCCGCAGCTTGAGCCGGTTCGGTGATAATCAGGCGCCGCGATCTTGCCACGCGCCAGTTGTTGGCTGGTGCATGGGACTCAAGCTGGGTAACCATTCGTAGCGGACGGTCTCATTTGCGCGGCGGAATAGTCGATCGACTCCGCAAATGGCCCCGTGTGCCGCGCAAACTGGGACAGTTCCCGATCAGTTACCACACACCAGCTTCATTCTCGTCTAAATGCAAGCCGTTGGCAAGACCGTGCGCGGCAACTGCGCCGCAAATGCGCGGCAAGATGTTCGGCAAGACTCTCTGGCATGCGTGGCTTAGGCCGTCCAGTGCATGCACGTCGCGGTTTGCACACCGTGTTCAAATCCGGGCCAAGCCCGGCGGCGAAACGCGTGCCACAGGCATACGAACCTGTACGCAATCACTCCTTTGTACTTGCCAAGGATTCGGCAAGCTTTAGATCAAGGGTGGATGAGGGGACTCGAACCCCCGACTTCCAGATCCACAATCTGGCGCTCTAACCGACTGAGCTACACCCACCATGCCGCAAACCATCAATTTTATCTACCCAAACCGGCGAGGTCAACGGGGTGGGATCCGACAGCTTATTGGCTCCTATGAGAAAGAAGAACGGCTGGAGTCTTGTCCGGGTGTCACCGAGGCTGTCGCGAGTGGATCGAGCCTGCCGACGGTGGCAACTGCTAACCCGTATTGTTCGTCTTCGTACGGTGGGACAAGGTCGCGTAAGTCCTTGGTGGGCCCACGCAAGCCACGCCCGGGGTGGTTTGCACGCCGTACGCTGGGAGCAGGCCCGGCCAAGCGACCGAAGGCCCACCAGGGTCCTGGCTTGCTTGTCACCACCTTACATCGTCGTGAATCGTCCGGGCTAAACATCAAGCACGGCGCCCTGCTTCTGAATGAGGCTCCGTACCTCCTGCGAGTCGAGACGTCGCACGTCGGTATCTTTTTTAACAGCCAACGCTGCCGCAATTCCCGCCGCTTGTCCCATCATCGTGCCGCTCGTGGAAACGCGAGCCGAGGACAGTGCCAGTTGGTCGGCCGACAGATTTCGGCCGGCCATCATGACGTTGTTACCGTCCTTGGCAATCAGGCTGCGCAGCGGAATCTGGTAAGGCGGCACCTTGAGTCGGTCTTTCGGCAGGATGTACGTCCGCTTGTCGTCGTCGGGCTTGTGACCGTCGAGGTAGAATGTGCCGCGGGCGACCCCATCGTCGAAGGCGCGGCCGGCCCGGAGGTCGTCGACGGTCAGGACGTAGTCGCCGGCAACGCGGGCACCCTCGCGAATCCCGATGATCGGCGAACAGTGATCCAGCAGCCACGGCCTGTTTTCAACGCGCTGGTGATAGTCCATCACTTCCATCATGCGCCGGCGTCCCTGGATTTCGGCGGCGGTGAGGCTTTCCGTGTCGGTCGAGTCGAACATGGGAATCTTGATCTTGATCGCGGTCCCGCCGGGGCCGTCCGGCCAGGGGCTGGTCATCGGCAGGTCGGCGCTGTCCCGGATCGGGTGGAACCATCCCTCCGGCAGGAACGGACCCGGCCGCTCACCCGCCACGTGGCGCACGAAGTACATCATGGACATCGGCAGCCGCCAGCGCCCTTCGTACCAGTCGCTGAGCATCTCGAACCCGGCGGCCCGGGCCAGCGACGATTCGCCGCTACAGTCGATCCACTGCTTCGCCCGCAACGCTTCCGGACCGGAAGCGCCGCACACGACGCATTCGGTAATACGCCCGCCTTGGGTCCGGGCGTCGACGAGTCGGGTATGCAGCAGCAACTTCACGCCTCGCCGCAGCACGAGTTCCTGCAGGACGACGGCCAGGGTTTCCCCGTGGAAGACGGAATCCCTCTCATGTCCAATCGCTTTCCACTTGTCCAGGTCTGCAACGATTTCAGCGAACACCTCGCCCAGCGGCTGGCGTACCTGGCTGCCGTCGCAGAAGTTGTAGACGCCGCCCGTGGTCAGCACGCCGCCGAGCACGCCGAAGCGTTCCACCAGGATGACCCTGGCCCCGGATCGCGCCGCGGCGGCGGCAGCGCTAACACCGGCAATGCCGCCGCCAATGACGGCCACGTCGGCTTCGTAGCGCAACGGGACGCGGCGGGTCCACTCGATTTCGCCGGCAGGCGTCCGAGCTTCCGCCGCCGATGTATCGGGTGCGGGCTCATTGCCGCGAGCCTTCGCGCCGATCAACATGCCGGCCCCGGCCGCACCTAAGAAGCAGCGTCGTGTGTGTTTTTCTTTCACGGTAGAACTCCTCGATAGGAAGATGGATCGCAGGAAAGGTTCGAGTGGAAGGCCGAACCGGGCTGCCGCCGGCCCCTGCATCCGAGGCCGAGCCCCGGCCGCACTCCCCTGCCCTACTATCGTTCGGTATCGTCCTGCTGGAACGTCTCGGCAACGAACTGCCGATACTGCTGGTCGATCTCAGGATAGCCGGCTTCCAGCAGTTCGGAAAGGGTTCGCGGCGCGTCACGGCCCGAGTAGACCAGCGACAGGTACTGCACCAGGGCGTCGCGGTAGGCGCCGTCTTCGTGGAACACGAGAAAGTGGGTCAGCCCGGCGGCCTGGCTGTAGAGCGTGGCGATTTGCGGATGGGTCTGAATGTCGTCCATGCCGAAGCTGGTGAACTCAGCCAGCGGGATGTAGAAGTCATCGCGCATCAGCCGCACGCGCGCGGCGTGCAGGCGGGCATCGTCCAGTCCGCCGAGGGCCCAGTAGTCGCCATCCTGGTGCAGCGACTCCATGAACAGGGCAATTCCCTCGACAATCCAGAAGTTCGTCCGGCCGCCCGGGCTGGCTATGGTTCGCCTCGCCTCCTGAAACAACTGGTGCGTGGCCTCGTGGTAGAGCGTCCGGTCGTCGTAGTCCGGGCCGGCAAAGAAATACGCCCGCCGCATGCTGGGCATATACACGCCGATCGACACGTCGATATTGGGCATCGCGGCGCGGAGCGAGCGGTTGTAATCGTCGCGGTCGCGGAAGAAGGCCACCTGATGGCGGGGCATGGCCGCCTGCCGTCGCTGCGCCTGGCCGCTGAACAGTGCCACGACATCGGCCTGCGAGGCGTAGAAGCGGATGAACAACTGCTGCCAAATTCCGTACAGTCGTTCGAGTTTCTCGCCCAGTTGCACGCCGGCCTCCAGGCTGTGGTTGGTGCGAATCAGGTAGTGCTCGGTCTCGATATCCCAACCGTCGCGGATATCGGCCCGTTGCCGCGAGTCTTCCTCGGCGGTGATCCAGCGGCCGTCGCGCAAACGCATTCCCTGCTCATAGCGGTGCAAGTGCCCCTTCGGCAGCCACCCGAACCGCTCATCCCACACCTTACCCGCCCGAAGCTGCCCCACTTCGTACACCGTGCGCCACTCGCCCAGGTACTTCTGATACCCGAAAACCCGGCGAACGCCCTCATGGTCGGGATTCGCCCGGATGGCGGCCAACGCGAGTTCATAGGCCAGCGACGGGCGTACCCGCACCGCCCGGCGGGCCAGGTCGAAAGACGCCGTCGCGTGCTTCGCCTGCAATTGCTGCAACTGCCGGTGCCACTGGGCCACCTCCGGCGAGGCGTCGGCAGGCGGTCCGGTTGGTCCGACTGTGCGAGACAGGTTCGGGAGGAACAGCTTGTAGGGATCGGTCGGGCCCAGCACATCAAGCGTGTGCCGGGCCTGCTCCGGAAGCCCCTGCTCGGTGCACCACGCGGCCAGATCCTTCAGTTCGGAACGGTATCGCTCGAACTGGGCTTCCGCCTCGCGCTGCAAGACGTCGGCACGCGCGGCGGCTGCCGGCCAGCATGCGCATACGGCGAGAATCAGGATCAGGCGGACGGACGGCATGTGTTCCCTCACACGAAAGGCTCTACTATCCAGTGTACCACCGATAGACGCCCCACGCTTCGGGATACGCCAGGATATCCGGCACTCGCCGGAGTGGAGCAGCCACAAAGAAATCAAGTGACCATGCACAGCGGGCTGCCACAATTTTCGCCGCACAACGGGCGATTCACCCAATCGGCCAACCAATCCGCCTCGAAAACCGGCTCTTCCGTATCTAGGTGCGGTTCGGCTGCGCTGGAGTCCCGCCTTCAGGCGGCATGCCCTTGCCGGCTAAAGCCGGAACTCCAACGGGGCGCGGTCTACACCCGGAAACGGAAGAGCCGGAACACGAAACGATCCCCGTCGCTCGCCCCACGGTCTTGGCAGGCACAGCCCGGCCTACGGACTGTGCCCGCTGCGAATAACCCGCGCGAAGCTTACTGCTCTTCCTTGTCGAACGCGGCGTCGAAAGCCAACTGGCTGGGCTCGAAGTCGGTGCGGCGGACGAAGTCGCAGGCTTCCTGCGCTCCGTGGTCGCGGTCCATGCCGCTGTCTTCCCACTCGACCGACAGGGGGCCCTTGTAGCCAATCTGGTTCAGCGCCCGGATGATCTCCTCGAAATCGACCCCGCCGTGGCCAAGGCTGCGGAAGTCCCACCCGCGGCGCGGATCGCCGAAGTTCAGGTGGCTGGCCAGGATGCCGGTGCGGCCGTCGAGGGTGACGATGGCGTCTTTCATGTGGACGTGGTAGATGCGGTCGGGGAACCGGCGGATGAACTCGACCGGGTCGACCCCCTGCCAGAGGAGGTGGCTCGGATCGAAGTTGAAGCCGAACTCCTCGCGGCCGCCCAGCGCCTCGATCGCACGCTCGGCTGTGACCAGGTCGAACGCGATTTCCGTCGGATGCACTTCGAGGGCGAACTTGACCCCACATTCCGCGAAGACGTCGAGGATCGGGTTGAACCGCTCGGCCAGCAGCCGGAAACCTTGGTCGATCCATTCGGGCGGCACGGGCGGGAAGGAGTACAGCAAATGCCAAATGCTCGATCCGGTGAACCCGTTGACCACGCTCACGCCCAGCTTCTGGGCAGCCCGGGCCGTGTTCATCAGCTCTTCAGCCGCCCGGGCATTGACTCCGGCCGGGTCTCCGTCGCCCCATACATAGGGGGGAAGGATTGCCTGGTGTCGCTCGTCGATGTTGTCCAAAACCGCCTGCCCGACCAAGTGGTTGCTGATCGACCATACCCCGAGGTTGTATTTTTCGAGGGTTTCGCGCTTCTTCGCACAGTAATCATCCTCAGCCAGAGCCTTGTCGACCTCGAAATGGTCGCCCCAGCAGGCCAGCTCGAGGCCGTCGAAACCGTACTCACTGAACTTCCGGGCCAGCTCTTCCATGGGCAAATCCGCCCACTGGCCGGTGAACATCGTAACGGGTCGTGCCATGTCGGTACTCCTTGGTTCCTTTTGCTTCAGACGGGACAGGCCACGTCGTGCCGGGCCGAATCTGCCGGCCTCTGTCTCAACGAAGGCGCACAACGTTTCAAGGGCCGATTGTGCCAGATTGCCGGGCCACTGCAAGCGGGGGCGCCGAAAACGCGGGCATTGGGCCCCTTGACAATGTACGCCCGTATATTGTACGATTGTACACAGGCCAAGCCCGGTCCCGGCCGGATGGCACGATCCGCGGTGGATACAATGGCCCAATAACCAGGCGAAAGGACAGCTATGGAACCGTTCGAGAATCTGACCACGCGACAGGGGCAGGTGTACAACTTCATTCGGGAGCGCATCCGCGCCCGCGGCTACGGGCCGACCGTCCGAGAGATCGCATCCCGGTTCGGCATCAACTCGCCCAACGGCGTTATGTGCCACCTGAAGGCCCTTGAGAAGAAGGGGCTCATCCGGCGCGAGGCCAACATGTCGCGCGCCATCCAGCTTGCCATCGAGTCGGCCCACGAGCGGACGCTGCCGCTGGCCGGCCGCATTGCCGCAGGCGTGCTGCACGAGGCGGTCGAGCAGCATGAGCGGGTCGACTTCAACGCCCTGTTCGACGAGGCCGACCAGGACCTGTTCGTCCTGGAAGTGTCCGGCGACTCGATGATCGACGACCAGATTGCCGACGGCGACTACGTGATCGTCCGCCGCCAGCCGACGGCCTCGAAAGGCCAAATCGTCGTTGCCATTACCGAGGAGAACGAGGCGACGCTCAAACGCTGGTTCCCCGAACGCAACCGCATTCGCCTGGAGCCGGCCAATAAGGCGATGAAACCCATCTACGTAAAGAATGCCCGCGTGCTGGGCGTCGTGGTTGGGGTGGTGCGGAAGGTAGGATAGACTACGCCGTCTTCCCCAATGTGGCGTCCTGGTTGAGCTTGTTGTAGAGCGTCTTGAGGCTGACGCCGAGTTCCTGGGCGGCCTTGGGCTTGTTGCCGCGGTGCCGGTCCAGCGCATTGTGGATCGCCTGCATTTCGAGTTCCTGAAGCGTGCACGGGGCGGTGAACTTCAATACGCCGGGGCGGCTGGGACAGTCGCCGAACCGGGTGGGAAGATGCTCCGGGCCAATCGGCGGCCGGTCGCACAGGATCAGGGCGTGCTCGATCACGTTGGCCAACTCGCGCACGTTGCCCGGCCAACTGTGGCCGCGGAGGGCCTCAACGGCTTCCGGCGTCAGGAAGTCGTCGCCCGGTTGCACTGCCGTGCCGAATCGGGCGGCCAGGTGGCGGGCCAGTGGCACAATGTCGTCGATCCGGTCGCGCAGCGGCGGCAGGGGCACCTCGAACGTATTGATGCGGAACCAGAGGTCCTCGCGGAACTCGCCTTCCGCCACCATTTCGGCCAGGTCGCGGTTCGTGGCGCACACCACGCGTACGTCGCAACGAAAAGGCTCGTTCTCGCCGACACGGCGTATTTCGCCGCTTTCGAGGAATCTCAGCAGCTTCGCCTGCAACGACTTGGGCAATTCGCCAATCTCGTCGAGGAACAGCGTGCCGCCGTCGGCCACCTCGACCAGCCCGGTGCGGTGCTCCTCGGCCCCGGTGAACGCGCCCTTGCGGTGGCCGAACAGCTCGCTCTCGATGAGGTTCTCCGGCAGTGCCCCGCAATTGACCGGCACGAAGGGCATTTCAGCCCGCGGGCTGCCGTCGTGGACCGCGCGGGCGGCCAGTTCCTTGCCCGTGCCCGTGTCGCCAAGGATGAGCACCATCGAATTGGTCGGCGCCACTTTCTCGATGAGCGTGCGGACGCGGGCCATAGGTTCCGAGCAACCAACGAGGTCGGACCGGCCCTCGATGCGATGGAGCCGCTGCTTGACCGCGCGGTACTTGCGAGTCAGTTCGCGGCGGTCGGCCACGCGGGCGAGCACGGCCTTCAGGTCGATCAGCTTGCACGGCTTGGTCAGGTAGTCGAACGTGCCGTAGCGGAGCGCCTCGATGGCCGTTTGCATGGTCCCCTTGCCGGTGAGCACCACGGCTTCCGTATCGGGCGCAAGCTGCTTGGCGTAAGCGATGACCTCAATGCCGTTGTGACCCGGCATGTCGAGGTCCACCAGGATGCAGTCGTACGTATTGCGCTCCAGCGCGGCGATCGCGGTCGTGCCGTCGGGACACACGGTCACTTCATGCCCCAAGCGGGGCAACTCGCGGCGCATCAGCTCTTGTAGTGATTGCTCGTCGTCGGCAAAGAGGAGTCGGAGACGTTTGGTCGTCGGAGTGGAGTCGGTCATGGTTGGTTGAGGGGGTGTTAAGAAGGACGATTGCTCCCATCTGCGGCCTACCGTGGGATAGGCTTCCAGCCTGTCAATTTCCGTGGGATAGGCTTCCAGCCTGTCATTTTCCGTGGGATAGGCTTCCAGCCTTAGGTTTGCCCACATTTTTTCCTTCCGATGGCCTCAGCGCCATCGAGCATTGCATGGAGTGTCATCCA
>JAVEUP010000261.1:0-8677 GCA_034005525.1 Thermoguttaceae bacterium
GGGCGCCTGGGCCAGCGGTCCGGACGGCGTGACGATCACGGGGCTCGACGAGGTTGACTTCTGGATTGGCGGGCTGGCCGAGCGAATCATGCCCTTCGGAGGCATGTTGGGCTCCACCTTCAACTTCGTGTTTGAAACCCAACTCGAGGCCCTGCAAGACGGCGACCGGTTCTACTACTTGGAACGGACCGCGAACCTGAACTTCGTCGCAGAACTGGAAAACAACTCGTTCGCCAAGATGGTGATGAACACCACCAACTCCGGGCATCTCCCGGCCCTTATCTTCCAAACGGCCGGGCTCATCCTTGAAGTAGACCAGTCGCTCCAGTTCAACCACAGCGTGATCGCGGGGCCGGACGGCATCGTGGGCACGGCCGACGACCTTCCCGGAAACGCCGATCCCGTCGGTGACGATCCGCTGATCCCGCTGGTGATCCGCGACAACCCCGCCACGGCCGGCCTGGACACGAACTACCTGCAATACACGGGAGATGAACACGTCGTGCTTGGCGGCACCGACGGCGACGACATCCTCATCGGCAGCATCGGTGACGACACTGTCTGGGGCGGCGCCGGCAACGACCGCATCGAGGGCGGCTTCGGCAACGATTCCATTCGCGGCGGACCGGGCGACGACATCATCGTCGACATGGGCGGCGACGACAACCTCCAGGGCGACGACGGCAACGACGTCATCCACGGAGGCAATGGCCTGAACCTCATCCTCGGCGGCTTCGGCAAGGACTTCATTGTCACAGGCGAGGATGCCAACGAGTCTTTCGGCGGCCCGGGCGACGACTTCATCCTGGGCAGCGACAATGACGAACAGAACATGGGTGGCGAGGGCGACGACTGGCTCGAGGGCGGACTGCTCGACGGTAGCCCCGGCGACAACTTCGACCCGCTGGGTCGCGACCTGATTGTCGGCAACGACGTCTACATCGGCAGTGGCCAAATCGACATCATGAATGGTGAGGGCGGCGACGACATCATGGTCGGCAGCAGCGGCCCGGGCGACAAGTATCTCGGCGCGTCGGGGTTCGACTGGGCCACGTTCAAGGACGATCCGTTCGGCGTCACCATGGACCTGGACATCCGCGCCTTGGACGTTGGGCCCGTGCCGGCGGCGGCGGCCATCCTGGCGAGGTTCGCGGCCGTGGAAGGGCTCTCGGGCTCGCATTACAGCGACGTCCTCTACGGCGATAACGCCGATGTCAACACCATCCCCAACGCCGGCGCGCAAGGTAGCGTGCTCACCAATTTTGATCTCATCGCCGGCCTGCGGGCCTTCGTCGGCGCCGCGGGCGCCGGCCCGGACGGAATCCTGGACACGGCCGACGACCAATTCGGCGCCGGCAACATCATTCTGGGCGGAAGCGGCAGCGATCTGATCGAGGGCCGCGGCGGCGACGACCTGATTGACGGCGACCTCTGGCTGAACGTGCGAATCAGCGTGCGCGAGAACGTGGACGGCACGGGAGACGAGATCGACAGCTACGACAGCATGGTGCCCCTGGTTCCGCTGATGCTCGACGGCACCTACAACCCCGGCCAACTCGTCATCGTGCGCGAGCTCCTGGCTGGCAGCCCCGACTTCGACACGGCCGTCTTCGCCGGACCTCTGGCGAACTACACCATCGACATTGATGACAACGGGACGCCGCTCGATCCGACCGACGACATCGTCACCGTCACCGACAACGTTGGCCTCGAGGGCATCGACCGGCTCACCAACATCGAGCGATTGCAGTTCGCTGATCAGTCGGTCGTCCTCGTTCCTGACCTGAACGCCGAGCCGGTGGGCCTCCTGACGATCAGCGACTCCTCGCCGACCGTCGGGCAGGTTCTCACCGTGTCAGCCGCCGGCGTGAGCGATGCCGACGTGCTCGGGCCCATCAGCTACGTCTGGCAGTTCGAGCCCAACCCGGGCACGGGCATTTTCCAGGACATCCTCACGCCGACCGGGCTTGGCGTTCTGCGTGCCACCGGTCCTACCTTCACGGTGACGCCAAACCTCGAAGGGCTGGTCCTCCGCGTGCGGGGCATCTACCAGGATGGCGGCGGAGTGCTTGAGACCGTGATCTCCGCGCCGACGGACCCCGTGGACCCGGCACCGGTTCTCAATAGCGCACCCACAGTGACAGCGCTCACGGCCGATCCCGACCCCGTCACGCAACCCGACCTGCTGATCCTGACGGCCACCGGCGTGAGCGATCCGGACGGTGAAGTGGTCCTGGTGGCGTTCTATCGCGACGCGAACGGCAACAGTCTGTTCGACGCAGGCGACGAACTGCTGGGCACCGACAATGACGGTAACGACGGATGGAGCCTGACCGTGGCCACTGCCGAACGGGCCCCGGGCGAGCACATGTTCTTTGCTCGGGCGCTGGACGACGAAGGGGCGTTGAGCGCGCCGGTCGCCACCACAGCGACGGTGCTCGAATTCTCGCCCGCGTTGGCGGCCTTGCAGGCCGCCTCGGAGCCGCCGGCCGATCAGCCGGCACCCGAGTCGATCGCCGTGGCCGACTTGCGGCCGATTGTCGAAGAGGCCGTCCTCCGTCTGTCGATCGACCTGGAGAAGGCGGCGTTCCAAGTGCATATCGTCGATCTTGAGGGCCTGACGCTGGGCCGGACGGTGGGCAACACCATCCTGATCGACCACAATGCGGCAGGGTTCGGCTGGCATCTCAATACGACCGATGCCGACTTCCAGCCAGGCGGCCGGTACGGCGAGTTGGCGGCCCTGCCGGACAGCAACGCCGTACACCGGATGGATCTGCTGACGACCGTGATGCACGAGTTGGGCCACCTGCTCGGGCACGGGCACGACGAGCACGGCCTCATGCAGCCGACCCTTCGCCCGGGCGTCCGCCTGCTGCCACACCGCGAACTGGAGCAGGCCGACTGGGAGAACCTGCTCGACGACCATGCGTTCGAACCTGTGCGGCTCGACGCCTTCTTCGAAACCCTGGGATGAGTCCATGCAGCCCGGAGCCGGCGTAGTACCGGCTCCGGCGCTGTCTTGGGCCTGCGGGTCGTGCTTGAGATCCGGACGAATTGGCCGTAACACCGCCCAACCCCCCAACGCCCTTCCAACGGTTACTTGCTCCCCTCGTCTTGCGCCGGCCAGCTGCTGAGTGGTTAGGCGCCAAAGCCAGTCTTGCCCGACGACCGTGCCTCTGCGGCCCGTCCGGCACCTTCGGCGACATTCTGTCGGAGTTACGGCCAGTTTGCCGAAGTTACGGCCATTTTGCCGCAGTTGCTGTCCGTTACGTTGCGGCTGCCACACGGTCTGCATTGGCCCTTGACCACGAGGAAACCCAGACATGGGGGTCTTGCTCGCCGAGCGAAAACCGCCTGCCATTCTCTGCATTCCTTGGAAACGGCGAGGCGGAACATGCACCGCAATGGCGGCCGTTAGGGCAACGCATCATGCTTTCTGATGATTGGCATGGGATTCGCTCGAAACGCGGTTCGGCTGTACCACTGTTCGCCGCGCCGGCAAGGTGGAACCGGCTCGAGGGAAAACAAAACGGTGATCGCGCGCGGCTCGGAGATAGCGAGCTACCGGCACGCGTTTCTCCTAATGTAAGGGCCCAACACATACTTCCGGAGAGGAAACGCCATGTTCGAAGCGCTATTGGGAACCACACCGCGCCGTTGGACAGATTGTCGTAAGCAGGGGAAGCAGAGCTTCGAGCGTCATCGGCAGCTCCGTTGCGAGCCGCTCGAGGACCGGAGAATGCTGGCGATCACTCCTTTCCTGCTTCAGGACATCAATTTGTTTCCAGCGGACGTCGGACCCGAGCAGATTGTCGCCGTGGGCGACGTCGCGTTCTTCACGGCGGACCTGCAAGGCGTCGGCCGCGAACTCTGGAAGAGCGACGGGACGGAAGCGGGAACCGAGCTGGTCATGGACATCAACCCCGGGGCCGCCTCGTCAACTCCGCAGCAGTTGACGGTCCTGGACGACATGCTGTACTTCACAGCCGAAACAGGTGCGGGGCGCGAACTTTGGAAGAGCGACGGGACGGAAGCAGGGACGGCGCTGGTCAAAGACATCAATCTCGGAACTGACGCGTCGAACCCGCAGTACCTCACGGTGGCAGGCGATACGCTATTCTTTGGTGCAAACAACGGCGCGAGCGGCTACGAGTTGTGGAAGAGCGACGGGACGGAAGCAGGAACCGAGTTGGTGAAGGATGTCCGGCCTGGAACCGCCGCGTCCGATCCGCAGAATCTCACGGCGGTCGGCAGTACGTTATACTTCACGGCGATTACCGACGCGGGCCGAGAACTCTGGAAGAGCGATGGGACGGAAGCGGGCACCGTCATGGTCAAAGATATTCGGCTCGGGTCAGCCTCGCCTTTCCTTGCCGAACTTACGGCGGTAGGAAGTACATTGTACTTCAGGGCCGAGAACGGTGCGAACGGCTGGGAGCTGTGGAAGAGCGATGGGACAGAAGCGGGCACCGTGATGGTGAAAGATATCCGGCTCGGAGCTGACTCGTCGAATCCGTGGTACCTCACGGCGGTGGGTAATACGTTGTTCTTCCGGGCCGACGACGGCGTGAATGGCGCCGAACTCTGGCTGAGCAATGGGACTCCGGCCGGAACCGTTATGGTCAGCGACCTCCTGGCCGGGGCAGGCGCGTCGAATCCGCAGTTCCTCACGGCGGTGGGCAATTCGCTGTTCTTCACGGCCCAGACGGCCACGGGCCGCGAACTCTGGAAGAGCGACGGCACGGCCTTCGGGACCGTGCTGGTCAAGGACCTCCTGCCCGGAGCGGGGTCGTCGGATCCGTTAAACCTCACGGCGGTTGGAAATACACTGTTCTTCACGGCCGAAACAGCCGCGGGCCGTGAACTTTGGACGAGCGACGGCACGGAGGCAGGCACCGTGCTGGTCGAGGACATTCTGCCCGGAGCAAGCGCGTCCATGCCGGTGTACCTCACGGCGGTGGGCAACTCGCTGTTCTTTAGGGCCAACGATGGGGCGAATGGCCCCGAACTCTGGACCAGTGACGGAACCGCCGCGGGAACCGTCCTGCTCGGCGATATCCACGTACACACGCAAGGCTCCGCCGCAAGAGATTTCGTCGAAGTTGGCGGGCTGACGTTCTTTGTGGCCGACAACGGCGTCAGCGGCGCTGAACTGTGGAAGAGTGATGGGACCGAAGCGGGCACCGAAATGGTCCTTGATATCCTGCCCGGCGGAGTCGAGTCGGATCCCCAGGAACTCACGGCCATGAACGGAGTGCTGTTCTTCACCGCCGCAACGGCCGCGGGCCGTGAACTGTGGAGGAGCGACGGCACGGCCGCGGGAACCATGCTGGTTAAAGATATCTGGCCTGGAGCTTCGTCGGATCCGCGGGAATTGACGGTGGTAGGCAATGAGTTGTTCTTCCGGGCCGACGATGGAGTGAACGGCTGGGAACTCTGGAAGAGCGACGGCACGGAAGAAGGGACCGTCCTGGTGAAGAACATCCTGCCCGGGCCTGGGCCATCGTATCCGCAGTACCTCACGGCGGTGGGCGACAAGTTGTTTTTCGAGGTCCACGACGGCGTCAACGGCCACGAACTCTGGATAAGCGACGGGACGGAAGCAGGCACCAAAATGGTCAAGGACATCCGTACCGGTCTGGCCTCGTCCTGGCCCGACAACCTCACGGCGGTAGGCGATACGCTGTTCTTCCGGGCCCAAACCGACACGGAGGGCGCCGAGCTTTGGAGAAGCGACGGGACGGAGGCCGGGACCTTCATGGTTCTCGATATCCTGCCGGGAGCACAATCCTCGAATCCGTGGTCGCTCACCGCGTTGGGCGATACGTTGTTCTTCCGGGCCTTCACGAACACCCATGGTTGGGAACTCTGGAAGAGCGACGGGACGGTCTTCGGAACTGAGATGGTCAAGGACATTCTACCCGGGGCAGGAGGGGCGGATCCAGACTACCTAACGGTTGTGGGCGATACACTGTACTTCCGGGCAAACGACGGGGTCAACGGCACGGAACTCTGGCGGACCGACGGCACGGACGCAGGCACCGTCCTTGTCAAGAACATTCAACCCGGGGCGGCCTCCTCCTGGCCGGAAAGCCTTACGGCGGTGGGCAACACGTTGTTCTTCGTGGCCTACACCAATACGAACGGCTGGGAACTCTGGCAAAGCGATGGGACAGATGCGGGGACCGTGCTGGTCCAGGATGTCATGCCGGGACCTGGCGCGTCGTCGCCCAACTACCTGTCGGCAGTGGATGGCACCCTATACTTCAGGGCCAACGATGGTTACTCCGGAGCGGAACCGTGGGTGTTGCTTACGGTGGAGCCACCGGTTGTGACGGCGCTGACGGCCGATCCCAATCCGCTCACACGACCCGGCAACCTGACCCTGACGGCCACCGGCGTGAGCGACCCGGACGGCACCGTCGACCTGGTGGCGTTCTACCGCGACACCAACGGCGACGGCCTGCTGGATGCGGGCGACGAACCTCTGGGCACCGACGTCGACGGCAACGACGGATGGAGCCTGACGGTTGCCTCCGCAGGTTGGAATCCGGGCGAGCAGACGCTTTTTGCCCGCGCGCAAGACAACGACGGCGCGCTGAGCGACCCGGCCGTTACGACGGTGACTGTACTGAATGTCGCTCCCGTGGTGACGGCCCTGACGGCCGATCCCGATCCGGTCACACGACCGGACGACCTGACCCTGACGGCCACCGGCGTGAGCGATCCGGACGGGACCGTCAACCTGGTGGAGTTCTACCGAGACACCAACGGCGACGGTCTGCTGGACGCGGGCGACGAACTGCTGGGAACCATTACTCACGGCCATCCCGACCTGGCCGTTCAAGGCGACATCGTGACGGAGTGGAACATGACCGCCATGTCCCTTGGGCCCAATGTGGGCACTCACGCAGCCGGGCGTTACTTGGCCATGATGCACACGGCCATCTATGACACTTTGATGGCGTTCGACGGGGGTTACCATCCGTTCCAAGTCAGCGTGCCGACGCCGGAGGTCGCATCGCCGGAAGCCGCGGCCGCGACGGCAGCCTATCACGTCCTCCACTCGGTGTACACCGCACCGGCCCAGCGTGTGATTATTCAGAGTCGCTACGACATTCAGATGGCTCTGATCGCTGACGGGGCGGCCAAGACAGCGGGCGTCGCCTTTGGACAAAGCGTCGCCCAGGCGATCCTGGACTCGCGGGCCAACGACGGCGCCGCCGAGGCGGCAAACGTCCCGCATCCAGACGGCACTCAGCCGGGCGAGTGGCGACGAACCGCCAGCGGCGAGCCCTTGCTTCCCGGTTGGGGCGACGTAATGCCGTGGGTCATGACCGCCGGCGACCAGTTTGACCAAGGCGGCCCGCCTGCCCTTAACAGCGTGGAGTATGCTGCGGCCTATGACGAAGTTCGCCTCCTTGGCGACATAAACTCGACCACGCGCACGGTCGAACAAGGCGAAATTGCACTTTTCTGGATGGACCACGTGCCAGCCCACTGGAACAGGTTGGCGCGCGAGATCGCGGAGCAAGGAGGACTCTCACTGGTCGATACTGCCCGATTGTTCGCACTTATGAGCGTGACCTTGGCCGACGCCAACATCGCCGCCTGGAACATGAAGTATGAGTATAACTTCTGGCGCCCGGAGACCGCCATCCAGCTTGGCGACGCCGACACCAATGATGACACGGTGGGCGATCCAGGATGGGAATCCCTGCTCGTGGCGCCGGCCTTCCCGGAGTACGTTAGCGGCCACAGTTCCATCTCCGGCGCGGCCGCTGAACTGCTTGAACTCTATTTGGGTCACGGCAACTACGACTTCATGTTCATGCACACGGCCCACCCCGAGTTGGGGATGCGGACGTATGGCAGTTTCAGCGAGGCGGCCGAGGAGGCCGGAATGAGCCGCATCTACGGAGGGATTCATTTCCAGTTTGGCAACCAGGATGGGCTTCAATTAGGCAGAGACTTGGCCCAATTCGTCTATGGAAGCTCAATGACTACCGTTTCCGACTGGAGCCTGACCGTGGCCACCACCGGTTGGGATCTGGGTGAGCATACGCTCTTTGCCCGCGCGCAAGACAGCGACGGGGCGTGGAGCGAGGCCGCGGCTGCCACGGTCGTTGTCGTCGATGTCGACAACGTCGCTCCCACAGTGGCGGCACTGACGGCCGATCCCGATCCGGTCACACGACCGGACGAGCTGACCCTGACGGCCACCGGCGTGAGCGATCCGGACGGGACCGTCAGCCTGGTGGAGTTCTACCGCGATGCGAACGGCAATGATCTATTCGACGCGGGCGACGACGAGTTGCTCGGCACCGACGTCGACGGCAACGACGGATGGAGCGTGACGGTTGCTACCGGCGGCTGGACCTCGGGCGAGCACACGCTCTTTGCCCGCGCGCTGGACAACGAAGGGCTATTGAGCGACCCGGCAACTACCACGGTCACGGTACTAAATGTGGTTCCCGTGATGGCAGCGCTGACAGCCGATCCCAATCCGCTCACACGACCCGGCAACCTGACCCTGACGGCCACCGGCGTGAGCGACCCGGATGGGACCGTCGATCTGGTGGAGTTCTACCGCGACACGAACGGCGACGGCCTGCTGGATGCGGGCGACGAACTGCTGGGCACCGACACCGACGGCAACGACGGCTGGAGTCTG
>JAVEUP010000069.1:0-36429 GCA_034005525.1 Thermoguttaceae bacterium
GTGGCGTGGATGGATGACACTCCATGCAATGCTCGATGGCGCTGAGGCCATCGGAAGGAAAAAATGTGGGCAAACCTAAGGCTGGAAGCCTATCCCACGCAGTTCGGTACTTCACGCTCGGTACGAGTCTCGGAGAGACTCACCGACATAGCTCGCCTTGGGGGCATTCGCCCTCCCTTTGACAATCCGGCGGAAGCTGCCTTATACTAACCGGTCCTGGTCGAAGCGGTCCATTACAGTGCGTTCATTGCCCAGAATCAATACCAAGCCGCAGGCAATCGCTAAGGAATTCGTTTGATGAACCCCTACAGCTCGCTATGCGACGATTTCTACATCAACATGAACCTGGGTACGGAAATGGAGTTGCCGACCAGCCGGGAAACCGTCCTGCACTTCTTTGAACGGATCCAGAAAACCTACCCCACCATGCGGAATTTCTACTGCCGCGATCGGGGGGATTTCGTTCTAGAGGAGGACAAGGACCAGGGCGCCTACCGGTGGTGTACCATTGAGCCGCGCCGGGTCTGTTCGGGCCAAGTCAATCCCGACACCGTGGCCGACGCGCTCAGCCAGCACAAGCTCGTCCTGGAGTTGGCGCCCTACACTCTCTCGGTCAGCCCGCTGGACTGCGAGGCCCTCGACCTGCTCTACGGCTTCGATTTCACCTACCGCGGAAACCACAACCAGCTTCTCGTCGAGGCGCTGGGCGTCAGCCCTGCCATGGAGCGCATCGCCGAGATTCCCGGCGCCACGGTTATCAGCCATGAGCCCATGATCACCGTCGCCCTCGACGCCGACTGCCGGCTCCAGTTCCGGCTGAGCGTCGAGACGCGTACCAATGCATACCAGGTGCGCACGGGCGATTTTCCCGAGGAGCAATTGAGCGTGTACGTCACCGCCCGGCAGTATGGCAGCCTCGGGCCGGACCACACCTATGCCGAGACCATGGACCGGCTCAACGAGGTCTGTATCGAGATGCTCGAAGCCCACGTCATCGAGAACGTGCTCCGCCCGCTGGCCCGCACTATCGCGTTGAAGTAGCTTCACAGTGGCATCAATCCCGGCGAGCGGGGGCCGTGAGGCCCCTGTTCCTGCACGACATTTCATTGCAGGCCGCAAGATCATCGGAACCGGCATAACCCGGCCGGAGTCACTGCGTTTGCACGGGCCCACCCCGACTCGTCCGTTTCGGCCGCCGGCGCATTACCGGCCGTCGCGAGAGTAAGCTACTTTATAGTAGGTCCGACATTCTCTCCCGTGCAATCCCGTTTTCGAGAGGTCCTTTGCATCATGTCTAACCATCGCTCTACGAAGCCGGCGAACCCCAAGGCCATGCGGAAGCAACTGTTCGTCGATCCGAAAGTCCAGGGAGCCCTGGTGGCTCGGGTGGTCATGTACTGGGTCGTGTGCCTGGTGACGATCTCGCTGATGCTTCTTTGCTGGCGCATCGTCACCGGTCCCGCCCGACCGGTTTACACGCACTTCGACGACATGTGGTTCTTCTACGGCCCGGCCGCCGTGGCATCGTTCCTGCTGCTGCCGCTGGTGATTATCGACATTGTGCGATTGAGCAACCGGTTCACCGGCCCCATGCTGCGGTTACGGCGTTCGATGCGGGCATTGGCCCGCGGTGAGCACGTCAGTCCGCTGGAGTTCCGCGACGGCGACTTCTGGCAGGACTTCGCCGAGGAGTTCAACCGCGTTCTTGCGCGGGTGCAGGATGCGAGCAGCTCGTCGAGCAAGGAAGGCGATGCTGTGGACCAGCCGGACGAAGAAGTCTCGACGGCTTGCGTCTAAGCGGTGCGGGGTTCGACCGTCCTGCATGGAAATGGGCCCGCCGTTGCTTTCCGGCCGCCTGCCCGCATGATACAATCTACTTGTGCGCAGACAGCACCCGACAGACCCGACGGTGCATGCCTCTGGTCCTGGCAGGGGCTGCTTCGCGTCGTCCCTTGCGAGAGTGGCGGAACTGGCAGACGCGCTGGACTTAGGATCCAGTCCCGAAAGGGGTCGGGGTTCGAATCCCCGCTCTCGCATCTTCTTTCCAGGAAAGCACTTAGGGCCCGCGAATCAATAACTGGCCGATTTGGGCGGGCTGCGGCTACGGCTGCGGGCGTCAGGCTGCATCGAAGGTTAAGCAATATGTCTGCTTCGCCTTCCATCGCAGCCTTGTCCTCGCCGCGCCAAGATCGGCCATTGATTCCTTCGCGAGCCCTTACGTCACGGCTTTCCATTCCAGGAAACTGCCAATGAGAAAAGTCTCGGATCTGAACATTGCGTCCAATATCCCTCTGCCGGCGCCCGCGCTGATGCTGTACGAAATCCCGCGGTCAGAGGGTCAGGGAGATTTTGTAGCCGAGTCGCGGCAGATCATTCGCGACATGATCGCGGGACATGACCCGCGTTTTCTGCTGATCATTGGTCCCTGTTCGATCCACGATCCACGGGCTGCGCGTGAGTATGCAACGCGCTTGCGCGACCTGACCGACCAGGTGCGAGACAGAATCTACATCGTCATGCGATGCTATTTCGAGAAGCCTCGCACGTCGGTCGGTTGGAAGGGGCTGATCATGGATCCCTACCTTGACGGTTCGCACGCCATTCCCGAGGGGTTGCGCCTGGCTCGCCGATTTCTACGGGACATGGTGGATTTGGGCGTCCCGACTGCTACGGAATTGTTGGACCCCATCACGCCGCAATACATTGCCGACTTGATTTGCTGGTCGGCGATCGGAGCGCGCACGACCGAATCCCAGACACATCGCCAGATGGCTTCGGGGCTGTCCATGCCGCTGGGCTTCAAGAACGCCACGCCAGGTACCATCGGTCCGGCAATCAACGCAATCAAGGCGGCACGCGAACCGCAGACGTTCTTGGGGATCAGCGGCGACGGCGTGGCTTCGGCCGTGTCGACCAAGGGCAATCCCGACTGTCATATCGTGCTCCGCGGCGGCGACAACGGGCCGAACTATACCGACCAACACGTCATCCAAGCAGAGCGGCAACTCGAACAAGCTGGGTTGACAAAGACAATCCTTATCGACTGCAGCCACGGCAACAGCGGCAAAGACCCCAACCGTCAGCCGGACGTACTGCGGTACGTCGTGGGACTACGCGCGACGGGTACGGCGTCGGTGTTCGGCGCCATGATTGAAAGCAATCTGAAAGCCGGCAGTCAACCGTTTCCACGGCCGTTGGAATCGCTGGTCTACGGCCAGTCCATCACCGACGCCTGTATCTCCTGGGAAGCCACCGAGCGGTTGATCTTGGAAGTGGCGGACCGGCTGTGATGCGGTTCGGAACCGCTGCATGGGCTCTTCAGGATTGCCGCCAGTTGATATCACAGTTGCCTGAAGACCGCAGCCGCGAGGCCGTGAACGAGCTTCTGCTGCGTGTGCGGCTCAGGTAATATCTTCACCCGTGCTCAATGACCAGTCCACCTTGCGAGTGCATGTCCACATGCAGCGCGGCATCGCGCAGGCCGGGGTGCGCGACGAGGTGACGGGCGAGGGCGGCGACCACCTGGGTTTCCATCGCGCGCTGCAGGGGGCGCGCGCCGAAACGGGGGTCGAAGCCGTCGCGAGCAAGCTGCTCGACCAACGATGGGCCGAAGGTCAGTCGCAGCCCGGCGCGGCGGATGCCCTCGCGATGTTCGAGGTCGCCGAGTTCCTTGCGAACAATGCCCAGGCAGGTATCCCAGGCTAGCGGATGGAAGGTGACTACGCTGTCGATGCGGTTGAAGAACTCCGGCCGGAAGAACGAGCGCACCTCGGTCTCGTAGCGCTGCTCCTGCGGCGGGCCGAGGCCGATCGTGCCGCGGCTGGAGGCGCCGAGGTTCGACGTCATGATCACCAGTGCGCTGCGGAACGTCGTGGTACGGCCCCAGCGGTCGGTCAATCGCCCTTCGTCGAGCAAACCAAGCAGCATGTCGAAGACGCTGTCGGCTGCCTTTTCGATTTCGTCGAAGAGCACAACGACGAACGGCTGCCGGCGCACGCGGTCGATCAGGTCGCTCGGCGTGCCGTCGATCTTGGTAATTAGCCGGTCGGCTGCCGCGGGCGAGGAATACTCGCTCATGTCTAGCCGGATCAGCCAATCCGCCTGCCGGCCGTGCCCAAACAGATACTGGGCGACGGTTTTGGCAAGCTGGGTCTTGCCCACGCCGGTAGGCCCGCAGAACAGCATCGTGCCCAGCGGGCGCAAAGGGTCCTGCAGGCCGGCCTTGAATCGGGCGATCATTTCAGCCATGGCGCGGCAGGCTTGCGGCTGGCCGAGGACCTGTTCGGCAAGCGATTGCTCCAGCGCATCGACGTCCAATGGCTGACGGTCGTCGAGCAGGTGCTCCGGCAGCCCGGTCTCGGCGATGAACTGCTCGACGGCCCGCGAAGCGTCGATTTCGGCCACGCGCTGCTCGCGGGCCTTGTCGAACAGGCGGGCCAGGAAGCCGGCGGCGGCACCGGGCAGCGGCCGATAGGGCAGGAAACGACGGAATAGCCGGAACAGCAGGTCGCTCACCGGTTCCTCGACGGCGATCTTGGCATCCCGCGAGCGGTTCTCCACCGATGCCCGCAGTGCGGCCCGCGCCTTCCGGTCGTCGAGTCCCTCGAGCCGGACTACCTGGAACACGTCGGCGAACCCGGGCAGCAGGCGGCGGCAGGCGGCGAACTCCTCGGGCGCGGCCTCGCCGACCAATCGCAAGCGGCCTTCGAGCAGGTACGGCAGGCAGAACGCGGCCAGGCTGCCGCCCGGCTCCGAGCCGCCCAGCGTTACCAGGTCGAGGAGGCTCTCGACGCATAGTGTGCCGTCAATCGATGAAAGCTCATCGATCACCTCCTCCACCCGTTGCTGCCACTGGCCCAGGTACTTCATGCCGGCGACCAAGCGGCCGGCGCCCGTCTGCCAGAACGCATGGCGGCATTGCTGCCGGTCCTCGGCCGAGCGGTTTCGCTCCAGGTTGCGCACGGCAGCGGCCAGCACGGTGGTCTTGCCCGCGCCTCGCGGGCCGATCAATACGACATTGGCCCTTTCCTGGCCGAGCCGACGGACCAGATCGGCAACCTCGCCTTCCCGTTGCCAGGCCTGCGCGAATCGCTTGCGGAACGACGCATGGCCGATCGGCTGGGCCACTTGCCTGAGCGTTTCGGGCCCTTCTTCGACGGGCGGCTTCTGCTTCGGCCGCGGCGCGCGAACGCTGACCACCTCCAGGCGGACCGAGGCCGGCGGCAGGAAACGCGCGAGTTGCCGTGGCGTATGGCCGGCCAGTTCGCGGCGGACCGTTTCGGTCGCCATGCGGCGCACTTCGCGCTTCTGGTAGACGTGGAATGCCAGCGCCAGGGTGGGCATGGCGCACTGCAGCAGGCCGTTCTCCTGCCGGCCCAACACGCAGGGGATCCGGAGTTCGATCTCCTGGTTGCAGGGATAAGCGCGGTCCTCTTCCCGGTATTCCGGTCGGACTGGCACGCGAACAAACGTCAATTCGGGGTCAAGGAAGTCCGGCACAAGCCAGGCGTTGGCCTTCCAGTGCCACTCCAGGTACGCCTGCATTTGGCGGACGGCATCGGCGGCCGTCTTGCCCAGGGCGGCCACGCCCGGCTCGGCCAGGTACGGCTCGACCGGTGCGGCCGAGTACCCCCCCTCAAAATCTTGCCACACCAGCAGCGGAACGCGGTGGATGCTCATGGCGGCGTGCTCCCCGAAGGTTCTGGTCCTGCCGCGTCCTGCCCGCGCAGCTCCGGCGGCAAGGGGAACATGGCACTGACGAACGCGCGTCGCGAGTAACTACGGAAGCCGATGGGCGCCTTCCATCCCGAGGGATGCAGCACAGTCACCGGCTGCCAGGCGAACGGATCGGCCGGCAAAGCCGGCTCGCCGCGGGCGGTCGCGTCTTGAAAGCGATCGTGCGCCGCAAGGCAGTCGAGCAGGCGTTGCTCCGGCGGCTCATTCTTCCCGAGCGGAAGGACGATGGCCTGCAACGGCCAAAGACGCCCGTCGTCGCACACGAATAGGTGCGTCCCCTCCTGCAAACGCAGAAGGCGTTCCGCGCGGTGGCCTTCGAACAGAATCGCGTCGAGGTAGTGCCGAGCCTGATACGCAGCCCGCAGGTCCGGGTCGGCAATCCACTCCAGCCAGCCCGGCGGAGGGCTCGTCGAGCGAGAAGGGACGCCGTCCGGTTCTGCCATTTCCAGCGGCGTCCACCGAGTTGCTGTAAGCCCGAACTCAAGGCCGGGGCGCGAATCGGTTGAACCGCCCTCGAACGTGACCTCGCACGAAATGTGCTTCCCCAGTGCTTTCCGCAACTCTTCATCGTTGCCCAGACCGCGGACGAGCACCAGCACGCGTTCCCACTGCCACCCCTGCTCGCCCGGCTGCACGGCATCCCACAGGGCCAGCCGGTCCAGCAACGCCATGAGACGCTCCGCGGGGCTGGGCGCCCCATCCCGCGCCGTAGGTGGGTTGAACTCCGTGCCCAATTCCTGGATATACTCGATGACGTCCTGCGCCGCGTACAGTTCCTTGAGAATACGGCGTCCGCCTTCGTCGCTCCCAAGCGACCGCCGACCCCGTGCCCGCCTGGGCTGGAGCATCGGCTCGATGCCCCTACGACGAGGACCGCGCAGGTCGTTGCCAATGGTCCGCAACGACTCGCGCAGCTCGGCAAGCTCGGTCATCAAGCCAAGATGCCAGGAGAAAAGTGGCGACGGGTTGACCGCCGATATCTCGCCGGCCGGGCGCCATGCCTTGCAGGCCGCGGCAATCCGATCGCACGCCAGCCGGCACCGGGCCAGTATCTCCTGAGGGTCATGCAGTTGCCCGGGCCGTTGCGATTCGGGCAGCGATTCGGCTTCGGCCAGCGGCGTTACTTCCGCAACCAACTGCTCCCGGCAACGGAAGACGCGGACCACGGTCGGCGTTTCGGGCAGGATGGCGGCCAGCTTCCGCGCGACGGGGCGGACCAGTTCCGACTCGACCGCGCGGCGCATCGCGCGGGCGCCCAGCGCCGGGTGATAACCGCGGTCCACCATCCACTCAATGGCATCGCCGGTCACGTCCACCGCGCACTTGCGCTGGGCAAGGCCCGCGCGGGTCAGGATTCCGGCGATGATCGTGCGGGCGATTTGCCCAAGCTCGTCGCGGCTGAGCCGCTGGAACGGGAGGATGCGGTCCAGCCGGTTGAAGAACTCGGGCCGAAAGAACGACTCGGCGGCTTTCACGTACACGTCCCCACTCGCCTGCCGGCCGGGGATGAAGCCCACTTCTTCCGTCGCCTCGCGCGTTCCAAGATTCGACGTGAGAATCACCACGGCGTTGCCGAAGTCGGTCGTGCGGCCCAGTGCGTCAGTCAGGCGGGCCTCGCCCAGCACTTGCAGCAGCAGGTCGAACACGTCGGGATGGGCCTTTTCGATTTCATCGAACAGCAGGACACAGTAGGGTTGTCGCCGAACCGCGCTGGTCAGCAGGCCCTCGGGCTGGTCGAACGTGCCGGCCAGCCGGGCGGCGGCGTGCGGCGAGATGAACTCGTTCATGTCGAAACGCAGTAGCCGCGACTCGTCGCCGAACAGATAGCCTGCCAGGGCCTTCGCGCATTCGGTCTTGCCCACGCCCGTGGGGCCGAGGAATAGTAGCGATCCCAGGGGGCGCTGGGGGTCGTTCAGCCGGGCCTTGGCCATGCCGACCACGTCGGCCATGGCCTCGACGGCCGCTGCCTGGCCGATGATCCGCCGCCGGAGCGCCGCCAGTACGTCGTCGCGAGGAAGCTGCTGCTCACCATCAAGGAAGGCCAGCTCCAGGCCGCTCTTGGCACGGAACTCGTCGAGGACATCGCGCCGGCCGACGTCGCGGCCCGGGCATTTCATCGCCAGTTGCCGCAGCCATCGCACGGCCTTACCGGGAAACGCCGCCTCGCGCTCATACCGGCGGGCCAGGTCCAGGACGGCGGGCAGCACCGGCAGCGCAAACCGCGTGCCGTGCCGCGATTCCAGTGAACGGATCACGCCCAGCAGGATTCGCAGGGTGACCTCCTCGCCGGGCTCTTCGACGTGTACCAGGTGGAACAGGTCGGCGAAGCCCCGGTCCCGTTCGCGGAAACACCGCAACTGCTCCGGCGTCATCTCGGCCAGCAGGCGGACCTCGTGCCGCTCGACGTACGGCTTCAGTACATCGGCCGCCGACAGGTTCGACTGCGCTGAAATGCCCGCCTGATACAACCCCAGCAGGTCGTCGAACACGAGCACGTGCCGGCGTTTCCGGACGTGCCGCAGAATGGCCAGCAGCCGCTCCTCCCATTGCCCGACGAATGACATGCCGGTGACCAGCCGCTGGGGCGTGAGCAACCAGTGGTTGGGGCGCCGGTCCTCCCGCTCGGTTGCCTCCGTTTGGCGCTGCTCCGCGTCGCGATAAACCACCTCGTGGATCAGGGCCGTCTTGCCGACCGCCGACGGCCCGACGAGCATGACCGGCCGGTTGTCGGGCATGGCCAGCAGATCGGCCAACTCCCGGACCAGGCCCTCCCGTTCGATCGCCCGTTCGAGCTGGTCCGGATACCGCTCTTGCAAGCAACGGCCAACCCGCGACAGCTCCGTGGCCCCGTCCATCACCTCGTCTCCGCCCAGCAGGGCGAACGGCAGGGCGTCTTTGGCGGGCAGGCTTGCGCGGGTGTTCACCTCCAATCGCAGCAGCGAAAGCGACGGCTTCGTCTTGCTGCTGAACGGTGCCAGGCAATGCTTCAGTTGCCAGCCTTCCTGTTGTTTCTCCAGGTTGCGGAAATGCCGTGTGAAGACGTCCGTCGCCCGCGCTGCGATACTCTCGCCACGGGGAATATCGAACCACACCTCCAGCAAATAGGGCGAAACAGCCAGCGTGCGCCCTGCGTGGTGGAACATCGCCAGGGGGAACCAACCCCGGAACATGTCGCCGCGCAGTTCCAGCACCAACTCGAACCGCTCCAGGCGCACGTCGGGCGAAAACGTGTACGCGGCCAGAGCAGCGTGCTGGCCGGTGCGGGCCAGGCTTTCGAGATGCTTCCTAAGATCCTCGGCCAGCTCGGAAACCGCTTTGCTCAGGGTCCGGTCGGAGCGTTCCGGGTCGCTGAAGAACAGCGGTCGAACTGCGTGGAGCGTCGTCCGGCCCCGGGCGTTGGTCTGCGGCCGGATCAGGATGGGCACCTCGATCAACATGGCTGCATCCATTCCTTCACCTCGGCTTCGAGCCGCGTCTGGGCCAGTTGCAGCAGGACGCGAGGCAACGAATCGCCCGACCAATGCACCTGGCGGCCCAGCGAACGGTCGTCGACGGTGCTCCGCTGCGCGTCGTACGTGCGGCGGACTGGCTGGCCGCCGATGCTGCCGCGGCGGTCGATGCGGAGCGGTGGTTGATACTGCGGCATCGATTCGCCACCGGTATGCACGAAGCAGCGAGCTTCCTCGCCTCCCTTCCGGAAGACGTGCAACCCCTCCTCCGCCCGCAACAGCAGCCCGGCATGGGGACCGCGGATGCACAGGGAAACTCCAATCGCCTTCTCGGGTCCCTCCGTCAGATCGTCGCGCAGTTCGGCCAGCGGTTCGGCCCATAGGCGTGTTTCGTTTGCCTGGCGGCGCTGCTTCTCATCGTCCGAGTCGCGATCGCCCAGCAGGATCGCGTCCCGCGGCGCCGGCGCCGACTTCTGCCGGGTGCGGATAGCGTGGGCCCGGACGTCGTAACCGCGCGAAAGGGCCAACTCGGAGTACGTTCGTGCCAGCGTGTGCAACCACCCGAGGTGCCGGCCGTAGACGACCAGATTGACGAAGCCGGGCTCGGGAGCCTGAATGGCGTACAGCTCGAGCGCCAACTCACGGACCGATGCCGATACGGCCGCCAGGTCGGAATCGGCCGTATTCTCCGGAGCGTGTCCGGAGTAGAAGTTGTAGAGCATGTGCTCTTCCAGTGCGGCTGCCCGGGCGGCCAGATCGTCAACCCGATCGACCAGCGCTTGCAGCCCCTCGCGCCGTTTCGCCTGCTGCTGATCTTCAATCGTCGCCGGATCCCACTGCGCCGCGGACCGTGACTGCCGAACCTTGTGCCGAAAGTCAGCTCGCTGAAGCCAGAAGAGTTCGTTGCGCGCGTCCAAGACGCCACGGCTATTGGCCAGAAACATGACCTCGCGCCGACACGTCACGGCTTGCTCGGCCGAGTTGGCCGGCACCGTTGGTTCCGCTGCCGGTTGCGAGCTTGCACGTCGTTCCGCGCCGCGTCGTGCGCGTACTGCAACCTGCACGCCCTCGGCGCCTGCGGTAACACCTGCATGCAGCGGTACGCTTGCGGCGCGCTCGTTCAGTGCCGCCGCAAGCGGGGCCAATACGTGCCGCTCGACCGCCCGCTTCAGCGGCCGGGCGCCGTAGCGGCGGTCGCAGTTCTCGCGCACCAGGGTTTCGACTAGCGTGGGGCTGAACTCGATCTGTAAATCGCGGCAATGGATGCCGTCCCGCTGGCGCAGGAGTTGGAGTTCCCGCTGGGCGATTCCCCGCAGAATATCCTCAGCCAGGGGGAGGAACGTGACGATCCGGTCGATGCGGTTGTACAGCTCCGGCCGGACGAACTCGCGCACATGGCGGGCGAAATGCTCCCGGGCCGCGCCGTCCGGTTCGCCGGCGCCGTGGAAACCGGGCGCAGAGCGGCCGAACGAATCGGCCCCGAGGTTCGACGTCATGATGATCACCGCGCTGCGGAAATCGGCCAACCGGCCGGCGGCGTCGGTCAGGCGGCCTTCGCCGAGTGCTTGGAGCAGGAAGTCGTACAGCCGTGGGTGCGCCTTCTCGAACTCGTCAAGCAGCACCACCGCAAACGGCTGTTCCCGCACCTTCGAGGTCAGCAGCCCCTCCGCCTGGCATGACGTGCCGATCAGCCGGTCGACCGAGGTGGCATCGGCGTACTCGCTCATGTCGATGCGAATCATTCGCCGGCGGTCCTGGTAGAGGAACTCGGCCAGCGACTTGGCCATTTCCGTCTTGCCCACGCCCGTCGGACCGATAAACAACAGCGAGGCCAGCGGCCGGTCCGGGCGGGCCAACACCGCCTTGACCGTTGCCAGCAGGTCCACCACCACGTCGACCGCCTGTGCCTGGCCGATAACCCGCTCCTGGAACCAGTTGCGCGTAGCCGGCAGGTCGAGCGGCGCCGTTTCCTTAAGCAGCAGTTCAGGCAGCCCCGTTTCGCGGGAAAACGCCGCGGTGACGTCGGCAGCCATCAGCATGACCGGACTCAGCTTGACAGAGCCGACGGGCGTTAGGCCGACGGGCTCTGGGGCATCGGCGATCAGGTTCTTCAGAAACCGCAACGGCCGGCCGGGAAGGGCCGAGTACGTTGCATAGCGGCGGTGCAACCGGTCCACAACCGCAATGGCCGCCCGATCTAGCCGTCTTACGGTGCCCGACGCATACGCCTCGGCCGCCTCGCTCAGGATAGCCAACGACTCGTCGGGCGTGGGTTCCGGAACATCCAGGCGTACGAAGGCATCGAGCATGGCGGGCGAAATGCGCTCGATCCTCGCCAGTTCTTCCGCAGTACACTCGGCAATGGCAAGCAGTTCGCCTCGTGAAATGGCCGGCCGCAGGAACTCGCCTATCCCCAAGTTGCTGCCGACCGATTGGCCAACCTGCATCAGTTCCATCAGGTTGCCGAAGTGGATCATTGCTTTGGCCTGGGCCGCCTCGCGGCACAACTGATGACACCGCTCCTGCCACATGCCGAACCCCGACATTCCGGCAACGAGCCGTGCGCCGCTGGTGGAACGGATCGTTGGCACCCGGGGATCCTCCCGCGACGCCAGCTTGTGGACGGCGGCCGTCTTGCCCACGCCCGAGGGTCCGACCAGCAGCACGCTTCGCGGCGTCTTGCCAAACAACCAGTCGGCAAGCGACTCGACCACGGCGTCCAGCCCGAACACGCGGGGGAGCCGGGGCCCGGTCAGCTTGCCGGCCACTTCATCGAGCACCGACTTCTCATCTTCGGGCTCGCGCTGCTGGGCCAACTGCTTGGGCGATTGGATAGGTACCTGGCAGGCCACCGACTCGACCGCGAGCGATTCAATCCGCTGCAATTCGGCCAGCGCTTGCAGCGACACGGCCGTATTGCGCCGCATGAGCGTGTAACGGATATCGTCGGCGATGCGTGTGTCGAGTTCTTCAGGCCGCGAAACGACGACCTCAATATCGAGGGCAGGCACGTAGCCGATCGACGCGTCGGCGCCATGATTCCAGCAAACCGCGCCGAACCGTACCGGCAGGAGAGTCGACCACCAGCACGCCGGAGGCGGCGGGACCTCAACGGTCACATCGCGTACTTCCAGCTCGCCGCCGATCTGTCGCCGTCGGTGCAACTCCAAGAGCGGCAGTTCGCCGAGAGTTCTTTCAGCCAGCCGCACCAGTTCCTTGACGACCTTGGACGGATCGGGGCCGTAGGCCGACACCTCGGGAAACAGCAGCAGCCTGCCCAGGCAACTGCCGTCTTCCAGCGTCGAAAGAACCGCCCGCAGGAGGAAGGTGCGTTCCGGCATTGGCTGCGCCGAAGACGACGTGGGGTTTGGGATTGCGGCTGTCGGGCGGTTGTGGAATCCGATGCCCCACAGTCCAAACCGGCCCGACACGATCGTGCAGCAATTCTACCGGCAAACGGCTACGAGCGTCAAGCGCCACCGGACCTGTTGTTGCATTCAGCAGAGAAAACGGATCGCGTCGCTGCTCCGTGAATGGTTACCAACGCGCGCTCCGAATCAGCGTTGCCGCCGGCCGAAGGTCAATAGGCCGAGCAGCCCGGTCAACAGAAGGCCGAACGTACCCGGCTCGGGAACGGCCCAAACGCCGGTGAAGCCCTGCTGCGCGCTGCCGCCGAGCACAATGTAGTAATGCCCGTCCGTGCCGATGTAATTCATGCCGGCCACCAGGCTTTGGCCGTCGGGCAGGTTTTCGAAAGTATCCGTGAAGTTCCAGGTGAGGTTGCCGGCGGCGGCCGACTGCCCCAGCCCGTCGAGCGCCAGCACGGCGTCGATCCCGCCGTAGCCGTTCAGGTCGAGCCCGGCGAGCGCGCCGAGGCCGGCCACGGCGGCGATCGCCCTGCCGTCCAGTGCGCGGCTCCAGATAGCCGTGTCGTCGATGAGCCCGGCAAAGCAGAAGCCTGTGCCCCAGGCGTCGGAATCGGAACGGTGGGCTCCGATGCGGGCAAACGTGGTGCTGGCCAGCTCTCCGATCGAAGTCAACTGGTTGCCGGTATACTCTACACCGTCGATGTAGATCTTGCTGGTGCCCTGGTTCAGCCCGGCGTCGAAAGCGTAGGTGATTGCAAGATGGTACCACTCATCCTCCGCGGGTTGGAACGTGGTGGTGCTGGATGGTGTGCTGCCGGTTGTCTCAACGTAGTGCTGCACCCGATTGGTCGTGGCGGCAAGCCCGGCGGACATGGCGTAGCTGCCGCCGGTTTCGAAGAGTACCTGCCGTCGCGACCCGATTTCCGAGGGACTGAACCACATGGAAAGCGTATACTCCTCCTGCCCGTTGGCGACGACCTGGCTGGCGACGTTCACGTAGTTATGCGGCTGGCCGGGCAACGACACCGCGTTGCCGAACTTGCCCGCGGCGAGCGCGACGTCGTTCAGGAGCGTGCCGTCGAGGGCCTCGCGGCCGGCCGCCAGTCCGGCAGCCAGGTTCGAGTTCTTCACGGCGGTTTGCCCGGCCGCCTCGTTGAAGTCCCAGTAGGCCGTTAGGCCGCCGATCAGGCTTGGGGCGCCCGTTGCAACGCCGGTGAAGCCGCTCTTGTAACTGCCGTCCAGGACGATGTAATGGTTGCCGTCAACGCCTTCGTAATTACGGCCGACCACAAAACTGCCGCCGCCGGCTGGGGCCACCATGGCGTTGGCATAGTGCCACGTGTCGGAGCCGGCCGCGGCCGACTGGCCTACGGCACTGAGTGCCAGCACGTTTTCGATGGCCGTGTAATCGTTCAGGCTCACTCCGGAAACGTGCCCAAGCCCCGCGATAGCGGCGATGGTGCGCGCGTCGAGCGAGCGGCCCCATAGGGCCGTGTCGTCCATCATCCCATCCAGCGCCGTGCCTGTGGTGCCGGCCGCGGCAGTGCCGCGACGGATGCCGATGCGCGCGAACGTGGTATCGCGCAAGACACCGTCGGTGACGACCGGGGCGCCGATTGGCACGCCGTTGACGTAAATCTGTTGCGTTCCCCTGCCGTAGTAGGTCTCGCCGCCAAGAGTGTACGGCGCGTCCGGGTCGAACGTGTAACTGATGGCCAGATGATGCCACTCGCCCTGCTCCGGGCGCACCCCGGTCGGCAGAACGGGGCTGTAAGTGCTGCCGTCGCCGCGCACGGTCTCGACGTGCTGCCTGATCACGTTGTCGCCCGGCGTCAAGTCGACGGAAATCGGATAGTTGAGCCCGGTTTCAAAGAGCACCTGCCGGCGTCAGCCGCTTTCCTTGACGTCGTCCGGTTGGAACCAGAGCGAAAGCGTATAGGCGGTTTGGCCGTTGGCGATGACCTGGCTTGGGACATACACGTTCGGCGCGTTGGAACCACTCCCATCCAGCCGAACCGCGTTGCCGAACTTGCCCGCGGCGAAGTTGATGTCGGCTCCGCCGACGAGCGTGCCGTCCAGCGCCGCCCGGCCGGCGGCCCGGCCGGAGGCGAGGTTTGAGTTCGGCGCGACGGTCGCTCCGGGGGCCTCATTGAAGTCCCAGTAGGCCGTCAGGCCGCCGTGCCGAGGGTTATGTTGCCGCCGGCGGTGACGTCATTGTTCAACGTCCGGGCGATCGTACCCACGGCGGACAGGGTGCCGGCGTTGAGTACGAGCGGTCCAGTGCCGAGCGCCGCGTGGTCGCCCACGCGCAGTGTGCCCGCCGCGAGCGTTGTGCCGCCGGCGTACGTGTTCGCGCGAGTCAGGGTAAGCGTACTATACGTTCCGCCGCCGGCCTTGATCAGGCCGCCGTCGCTGACCACGCCCGATAGCGTCACGTTGGCGTTGGTCGTGATTTGCCGCGTCGCGCCGCCGAGGTCCACGTCGCCGGTGAAGGTCAAGGTGCCCCGGTTGGTCGAATGGCCGAGGGTCACATTTCCGCTAATGGTTACCTCATTGGCCAGTGTCCGGCTGCTCGTGCTGTTGGAGGAAAGCGTGCCGGCGGTGAGCGTCAGCGGCCCGGTGCCCAGCGCGTCGTTGTGGCCCACCTGCAACGTACCGCCCGTGAGCGTCGCGCCGCCCGTCGAGTTGCCGGCGCCGGTAAGCACTACCGTGCCGGGGCCGGTCTTGGTGACCGCATGGTCCCCGGACAAGCTGCCCACGCTTAGCGTGCGTCCGGAGCCGATGTCCCAAGACTGGTCGGCGCCGAGGCGGAGGTTGGCGACCGTCAGGTTCCGCTGGGCCGTCATCATGTCGATTCCTAAGGCACCTACCTGTAGGTAATTCGCGCTTGTGTTGTTGACGTTGATCAGCGTGGTCCCATCTGTTACCCGCAACCCTGCGACCGGCAAGGCGCCGCCGGTGTCGAGCGCGCCGGTTTGTGCGTATGTGGCGTTGAACACGAGGTAGCTCGACGCATCCGGCGCAACGCCCGACTGCCAGGAACTGCCGAGGTTCAAGTTGTCGGTGTTGTCCGCTTTGATGTGGGTGGTAGCGTCGAATGCCAGCGTGTATCCCGCTTGCCCCATCCGGTAAATCGTGTACACCTCGTGTTCGGTCATCGTGCGGCCATCCCAGATGGCCATGTCGTCGATCAGGCCGTTGAAAGACTGGTATTCGCCATAGGGATATCGATGCTGCCCGATGCGGAAATATGTCGTGGACCCGAGCGCCCCGGTGCTGGTGATTTCAGCATCCGTGTACTCGGCGCCGTTGATGTAGATCTTGCTGGTGCCCGTGCCCGGTGAGCCGCCATCGTGGTTGTACGTAATGGCAAGATGGTGCCACTGGTTCAGCGCAGGCGTGAAGCTGGTTACCTTGTTCGCGGTGTTGCCTGCCTGAACGTAGTGTTCAACACGTCCAGCCGGTGCAATCCCTGCCGAAAGCGCATAGTTTGTACCGCTCTCGAAGAGTACCTGACGCCGGCCGCTGCCCTCGGGCGTATTGAACCAGAGAGAGACCGTATAAGCGCCCGCACCGTCGGCGATGACTTGGTTTCCGACATTCACGTAGCTTGTCGGATCGCCTTGCGTGTAGCCCACCGGCCTTCCCGGCAGCGAGACCGCGTTGCCGAACAGGCCGGGAGCGAATACGGCTTCTTCCAGGAGCGTGCCGTCAAGCGTTGCGCCCGCACTGCCGGAATTGGCGGCGGTTGTACCACTGGTTTCATCGAAGTTCCAGTAGGCGTTCATGCCTGTCATCACGCTGGCGCCGGCCGGCTTGCTCGACAGCGCGGCGAGTGCGAGCAGGCCGGAGCCTACCGACATAACAACACCGCAAACGGTGAACGAACGGGATGAGGAAATCATGCCGCACCTCCTGAATCTTGAGGCTGAATAGGCTGGTTGCCGGACCCCCGACGATCCGGCATTATCCATCGATTCTACCAGGGACGGCACGGATTGCAAGCTGGTTTTCCATTTTGTGGCCTCTGCGGCAACTACCCCTCCACCGAGGGATGCTCGTAAAACTGTCTTTCATGACAGACCAGAGGAAGCACCAAGCCCGAATGATTCCCGTTGGGTGGGACAAGGTCGCGTAAGTTTTTGGTGGGCCTGCGCAAGCCATGCCCGGGGTGGTTTGCACGCCGTGCGCTGGAAGCAGGCCCGGCCAAGCGACCGAAGGCCCACCAGGGTCTTGGCTTGCTTGTCACCACCCTACATCGTCGTGAATAATCCGGGTAAGCCGTAAGACATAACGCAAGACGGGACTACTTCTTGACCACCAGGATGGTGCACACGCCGAGCGCACAACAGACCGCGGTGGCGAAGAAGATGGCCGCCTCGCCTTGCAGGGCGATGATTGCTCCGAACAGCGGCCCCTGCACCGACGCGAACGCGTAGGCCGCGGCGTCCATCACGCCCACGCCCGTCCCGGCGCGCTTCGTTCCAAGCAGGTCCGGGCACAGTGCCCAGAAGGACGATTGCGGGCCGTACACGAAAAACCCGGCCAGAAACAGCAGCCCAATGCCAAGCATGTTGTGTTCGCGAGGCACGAAGTACATGGCCAGCGACACGGCTGCGCCCAGCGACAGCAGCAGTGCGATGGGCCGCGTGCGGTTCGAGTGGAATACCCGATCGGAAAGATACCCGCCGCTCAGCGCGCCGAGGGCCATCCCCAGCGGCAACGACAAGGTAATCCACACGCTCATCGGATTCTGACGCCAGTCTTCGCCGAGGTAGTACAAGGGCACCCAGGTGATCAGTCCGTAGCGGGCCATGCTCTGGAACCCGATGGCCACGCAAGCGCATAGGAACCGCCAGTTGGTAAAGGCCTGGGCATAGCGCTGCAAGGTCGTTTCATCGGAGTGGACGGCGATGGGTTTGGGCCCGTCGTCGTCGACGGGCGGGAAGCCGAGGTCTTCCGGCTTGTCGCGCACGACCAGGTAGTATGCAATTCCGGCCCCGAACAGCAGCAGCACCGGCAGCCGGAACACCCAGCGCCAGTCGAAGTATTGCAGGATGGCGATGGACAGTGCGAACGTGAGCACGGAGGAGAAGGCCGCGGCGAACATGTAGAACCCGAACGCCTTCGCCCGCTCGCTGTGCCCCCACCAGTTCGAAAGCAGCCGGCTGCCGGGCGCCCAGCCGAGCGATTGCACGTATCCGTTGGCGGTCCAGGGAACGAGGAGCGTCCAGAAGGAGTTTCCAAAGCTGGTCACCCAGCTTAGCGCGGTCGAGCCGAGGGCGCCGAGGGTCAGCATGGTGCGGCCGCCGTACTTGTCGCCCAGGTTCCCGTTGACGAACTGCCCGATTCCGTAAGCGGCAAGCATAGCGCCGGCAATCGTGCCGGTCATGACCGTGTCGAGCCCCAGATCGTCGCGGAGGCTCTTGACCACCCAACCCCAGTTCTGGCGCCCGGTGTAGTAGAACAGGTAACAAAACATGGTGGCCAGGAGCATGCGCCACTGGGCGCGGCGGAACCGGCGTTGGGCGGCGGGATCGAGCGGCGTGTCGGGTTGCATGGGACGGCTCCGTTAGTTGGCAGTTTGGTAACCGTTGACGGGGTAACGGCACGGGCGGTTTCCGCCGCTGTAAACTAAGGGGACAGTCCCATTTTCGCGGCGGATCGGTTGACTGATTGGGCAAGTCATCCTTTGTGCCGCGAAAATCGCGACAGTCCCCTGTGAACGGTTACGCAGTTGGCTTCACCGCGACACGCACGAACCGGCCGGAGGCCGCCGCTTGCACCGCTTCGTTGATTTGGTCCAATGGGAACTCCCCGCCCACAAGTTCCGCATAGGGATACCGAGCGGCGTTTGCTTCGAGGAATTCAATCGCCTTTCCCAGGTGTTTCGGATGGTAGTTGTGAATTCCCTTGAGGGTAAGGCACTTGCGGGTAAGCTGGTTGCCGTCCAGCCCCAGGTCGCTGCCCGGAGTGACCAGCCCGGCCACGAGGTACCTTCCTCCGATGCGCAGCGCGCGAACGGCATCGGCGGCCGCCTGAGGCGCCCCGCACACCTCGAAGGCGACGTCGGCACCATGGCCCCCGGTGTGTTCGAGAATGCGATCGGCCGCGGCGCCGTAGGCGCTCTCGGCGATGTTCCAGCAATGGTCGGCGCCGAAGCGGCGCGCGAGTTCGAGCCGCTGCGGGCTGACGTCGGTCACGTGGATTTCGCCCGCGCCGGCCTCGCGGCACAAGGCGACCAGGTTCAACCCCAGCAACCCGGCGCCCTGGATCAGCACGTTCTCCCCCTGCCCGACGCCGATGGTTTTGACGGCATTGATCACGGTCGATAGGGCACAGTTGGCGGGCGTGGCAATTTCGTCGGAGAGTGCGTCGGGAATGCGAAACACGGCCGTTCCGGGGAACAGGTAGACGTGTTCGGCATATCCGCCGGTCAAGTGTGGTGGATCGGTGCAGGACGTATGCCCGTACTTGCGCAACGAGCAACACTTCTGCGGCAGTTCCAGTCGGCAGTAGTAACACCGGCCGCAGGACGCCATGATGGACCAGGACACGCGATCGCCAACCTGCAAGGGGTTGCCGAACCCGTCGCGGTCGAACCCGTCGCCCAGGGCGACAATTTCCCCGACGATTTCATGGCCGAGGATGAGCGGGGTGGGCTCCTTGCGGCGGCCGAAGATGGTGTGCAGGTCGGAGCCGCAAATGGTGCTCATGCGCACCTTGCACAGTGCGGCTCCCGGCTCAACGGCGCCGGGAAGGTCGAACGACTCGACGGTGAGCGCTTTGCCCACCTCGGCAAACACGGCCGCGCGCGATTTCATGATGGTTCAGGCTCCAGGAGCAAGGGAAGCTGCAACAGTTCGTCGAGCGAGCCGATGACCGGAAACTCGCCGGCCACCGACGGCCAGTTGCGGCGCGTCGACCGGTGCTGCAGCCAGACGGCGTGCATGCCGGCCCCGCGGGCTCCGCACAGATCGATCCGCCAGTCGTCGCCCACGTAGACGCCCTCCTCGGGAAGACAGCCGAGGCGTTCGAGGCACATGCGGAACGGCCGCAGGGCGGGCTTCTCCGGCACGCCGGCCTCGCCGGCAATCACTACGGCGTCGAAGTGTGCGATCAACTCGGGAAAATCGCCCAGCCGGTGCGTGCCCTCGCGGCCCTGCCCCTGGGTATTCGTCACGAGACCCAGGCGAAACGATAATTTCAACGTCTGCAATACGCCGCGGGCCTCGGGAAACTCCCGCGTATTGGCTCGCACGCTTTCCCAGTAGTCGGTCTCCCAGGCTTCGACCACGGCGGGGTCGGCCGGGTGGCCGTAATGGTCCAGCACGGCCAGGCACAGCGCCTTGCGCGAGAAATCGGACCGCTGCTGAAACTCGAACCGCTGTTGCCGGTAGTACTCCAGAAACGGCTCGGGATCCACGCCGGGCAACCCGGCCAGGAGCCGGGCCTGAAGCTGCTTTTCGGCAGCCCGAAACCCACCGGCCGAGTCGACCAGCGTCTGCCCGAAATCGAAAACAACCGCCCGCACAATGAACCCTCCCGCTCCCCGGCCTAGTCGCGTCCCCATTTCGCGAAATACTCGCCGAACAGTTCCTCGTCGGTGGGAACGTGCTCCTCGGCGGGTATGGCCAGCCAGGTGTAGTTGAGGAAGTGGCGCCAGTTGATGTTGTCGCTGGTGATGTTGCCGGCCCAGCTTCCGCAGCCGAGGCTGTCGGTGAACGGCAGGCCGCAGTTCCACCCGCCGCTGTTGGCGTGGGCGTGCGGCATATTGCACACCACGCGGCCGACGTTGGCGCGCAGGGCCAGTTGCTCGCGGCGCTCGTCGCGCTCGGAGTGCAGCGACACGGAATGCCCCTCGCCGGAGAACCGGAGGATGGCGTCGAGCCGGTCGAGCATCTCGTCGAAATCGGACCATTTCCAGACGGTCAGCGTGGGGCTGATCTTCTCGCCGGAGAAGCGGTCTTCCGGCCCAGGCTTGATCCCCTCGACCATGAGAAACCGCGTGGATTCGGGCACGTTGAGCCCGGCGCGCTCGGCGATGAACCGGGCCGGCTTGGCGACGAGTTCCCGGTTCAACGCCTTCCCGTCGGGCCAGTAGTAGGCCCGCAGGATTTCGCGTTCCTCGGGACTGCACAGGTAGCCGCCCTCGGCCTTCAGGCAGTCGAGCATGGCGTCGAAGATTTCGTGATAAATGGCCACCGCGTTCTCCGAGGAGCAGGAGGCGGAATTATTGGCCAGCTTCGAGAGCATGATCTTGCGCGCCGTCGCGGGCAGGTCGGCCGTCTCGTCGATGATCGACACAACGTTCCCCGCGCCCACCGTGTGGGCAGGCTTGCCCGCCGCATACACCACCTTGACCAAAGCAGCGCCGCCGGTGGCGACGGCGAAATCGCAGTGGGCCATCAGTTCCGACGTCTTCTCGTGGCTGGTCTTCTCGATGCACTGCAACAGGTCGACCGGGGCCCCGATTTTCGCCAGCGCCTTGCGCCCGTATTCCACCGTGCGGAAGGAACTGCCTTGGGTCCGCGGATGCGGCGAGACAATCATGGCGTTGCGCGTCTTCAACGTGCTCAGGCCGAGGCAGCAGATGGTCGATTCGGGATTGGTGCAGGGAACCACGTCGGCAATCACGCCGATCGGTTTGGCGTACTTGCGGATGCCCCGCGAGCGATCCTCCTCGACGAGGCCGCACGTCTTCGCGCCGCGCTGGTCCCAGAGCGTGCCGAGCGTCTTCGAGCGGATCTTCGCCTTCTTGTCTTCGAAAACGCCGATGCCCGACTCATCGACGGCAAGCCGGGCCAGTTCTTCGCGCACGGGCTCCTTCTGCCACTCCCAGCCGACCGCCTGCACCATTTCGTCCACCTTCTCCTGCGGCCAGAACCTGACCGCCTCAAAGGCAGCCAGCGCCTTCCGATACATTTCCGCCACGTTGTCTTGGCTCACTATGTTTTCTCCTGAATGGTTGGTTGGGACGGTTTCCCGGTGGAGGCGAATGGTGAAGCTACAGTTTCCCCACCTTCTTGATGCCCGATTTCTTGCTCGGGTCCTCGATTTCTTCAATCAAACTGAATCCGCTGCCCTGAAGGCCCTTCATTTCCTCGAAGCGTTTCTTCCACTGCTCCGAGGTCTGGCAAACGGCCGCCTCGGAGGGTTGCGGGCGGTCCTTCAAGGGCGGCACGGGCCGCTCCGGCGGGCCGTCGTAGCGGTCCGGCGACGTCAGTTCCTCACCGAGTCGCGTGGTTCCCTCTCGCTCCACCTCCTCGATGTAGTGCGCCCCGGCCGCATACGCCCGCGTTACCGCCATGATGGCCCACGTGGCTTCGGGCGAGAATCCCAAATCGAGCATCGCGGCCCCGATGGCACCCAGCATGTCCAGGTCGACCGGCTCGGGGCTCTGCCGCTGCGCCGCGGCGACAACGTGCCGCATGAACGCGATATGTTCACCGGCAACGCCGAGCTTGTCGGCGCGGGCGAACACGCGCCGCGCAGCCGGATCGTTCAGCATGAGGTTGGAGACACCGAGTGCCTCGTCGTTGAGGTTCTCCCTGACCAGCAGTTCGGCGGCGGCCTCCGGACCCAACCCTTCGTCGCCCGCCTTCTTCAGGTACGTCTCCAGCCGGTTGCCAAACGCCGAGTAGGCGCCGTATGCATGGCCGAACGCCAGGATGGACGCTCCGCACGCCTGGGTCAGAAACGTCTTGGACCGCGCGACCAGCCGCGAAATGGCCGCCGGCATCGACAGCCCGTCCTCCAAGGCCAGGATCATCAGGTAGTTGAGCATCTGCGTCTCTTCCACCAGCGGGATTCTCGCCTGGTAGTCGACGAACAGCGTATCGACAACGCCGTAGCCCTCTTCCATGAGTTCGGTCGTATCGTATCCGCGGGCGACAATCCGATGCACGTTCTTGTACGCCACCTCGGAAACCCACCGGAAGGGCGCACGTTTGCCGTCCGGCGGGACCGTGCCGTATTCACGCTCGAAGTAGTCGTAAGGATTCTTCGGATCGCCCAGGTTGCCGATGCCCCGGGCACGCTTCTCGGCGTTCAAATCACCCACTGCTTGTATTCTCCGGTTTCCTTCTGTTTCCTGGCGTATTCCTGGCGTTCTTCCTGCTTCGGGACGATGCGGTCTTCGGGCCCGACGTACTGGATCATGGACAGGTCGATCATTTGCACCATCGGCTCGTTGCGCGAGGCGCCCCACGCCCGGCCCTTCTTCATGTTGAACAGCGCGTGGGCGGCGCAACTGAACCCGCGGGTAACGCTGCCGATGCACCATCCGGCGTTGGGCGAGAAGCCGATTTCCATCAGCGCGGTATTGCCGGAGCCCACGACGTTCACTCCGACGTAGGACCTTCCCGCTGCTTTGCGGCGAGCGTGGAAGTGTTTTTCCAGGGCTCGCTGAAATTCGAGGTAGACTCCTTGCAGGCCGAGTTCCTCCTGCTTCAGGTGAATGGGCTCGGCCCTGGGGTCGCTGTCGACGTGCTGGGGTTGCCCCATGCCCATCACGGGCCGGCCGGCGTCCATGTACTCGTCGACGAGGATTTTGGCCATTTCGTCGATGGATTTCCCCTCGACGCGGGCGCGTTCGATGTACTTGTTGAGCATGTAGCCGTGGGCCGCTCCGGGCCCGTGGACGCCGCCGAAGGTCATGATTGCGGCTGCTACGGCGCACGGCAGGTTCGGCCTGCCCGTGATGACGCCGATCGCGCCCACCGCCGAGGGCGACATGGAGTGTTCCAGGAAGACGCCCATTTCATAGTCCAGCATCTTCTCTTCGTTCTGCGTCGGGATGCGGCCCTGGAACAGGACGAATAGGGCGTCGCAGAAGGAATAGCCTTCCTCGGCCAGGTCACTGAGGTTGTATCCTCGCAAGACCGTCCTTTCCTCGGTCTTGTAAGAAATGGAGGTTCTCCGGTTCAGGGCCGGCTCTCGAGCCATTGAACATCGTCCTTTCGCTTTCAACTCCCGGCAGGACTGCCCTGAAGGCAGTCTTCATGATCCGTCGCGTTGTGAGTTTCGTACCACTCCGACATTTTCGAACGCGCCTGGCCCTGGTACCGCAAGCTTTGCCCGGGCTGGCTGAATCCGCCGAAGATGCATAGCACCTTGGCCGCCTTCGGTTCCGGATTGATCACGCGATGCGGCATGTGAGCGTCGAAATAGGCGCTGTCGCCTGCATCGAGCCGTTCGGTCTTTCCCATGTATTCCAGATCCACCGAGCCGCTGAGCACGTAAAGGAACTCCTCCCCTTCGTGGGCCAATGCCTCTCGCGCCGCCACTCCGGCCCGGTTGCCCGGCACAACGACCAGCAACGGTTCCATGGCCTTGGTATGCCGCTCGCCGGCCAACGCATGGTACACCAGCTTCGACCGGGGCCGATCCCGTTCCACTCGCGACCCCTTGCCTTTACGGACAACCACCAGCCGGGGCTTCTCTTCAAGCCCCTCGACCAGTTGCGCCACGGTAGCGCCCAGCGCGGCGGCAATGGCGACCAGGGCGGGCAGCGAGGGAGTCGCGCGGAAGTTCTCGACCTTCGAGAGGCCGCTACGAGTCATGCCGGCGCGCGTCGCCACCTGCTCGAGCGTCAGGCCCCGCTCGCGACGAAGGGTTTTGATCCGTTGAGCCAGTCCGATCAGGTTCATGTTGACTACCCTACAACAAAAGGAACTTCTGGTCAATAGGCCGCGCCGCCTTCATCCCGAGAGGCGCCATTCCCACTGAAAGCCTCCCGTAATGGCTACTCGACAGATAGCCGTTCGCGAGGTGGCGGCGCGGGTGGTTTTCTCTGCTGCACGGGCAGGGAGCCGTCCCACTTCCGAGGTGTCAGCGGCTGGGCGATTAGGCAAATTTGTCCTATTGCGACACCAAGACTAGGACGGTCCCTGTGAACGTCGCCACTGCGGGAAGGGCCCCTGCATTCTGAGGTGAAACGGGCTTCCACGCCGAATATGACTTCTCAAATCTCGCTCTCGGTACAAACGAGCGATGCGTGCAGCATAGTCCCAACGGCCGGGGATGGAAAGGGAGACCACCTTGGCTGGATGCCGAATAAGCCCAACAACGGGCCTCCTCGAACTGGTGGCCTCCCGAGGACCTTGTAGCCGAGTCTCCCCGAGACTCGGATTTCAGCGTCTCGGAGAGACGCCGCTACGGGAAGTCCGTTTTCGCTAACCCGGACTATTCCGGACGACGTAGGGTGGTGACAAGCAAGCCAAGACCCTGGTGGGCCATCGGTTCCTACTGCCGGCGTGCATCGAGGCGGCGGGCTGAAAAGTCAGCTTGATTGCGGCTTGCACAGGCCCACCAAGGACTCACGCAACCTTGTCGCACCCTGCATGAATAACCCGGGCGGAACGCCTTAGCGATTACCACCAGAACTCGCGCTGGCCCTTTCCGTTCTGCGTGCCATACGAGCCGGAAATCTCTACACGGTCGCGGCTTCAAGCGGCTGGCGGTCGTAGCGGGATTGGGCGCGGCTGGTGTCGAGCGCGAGCTGCATGGTGACGGTCCAGCGGCCATGCTGGTCGGCTTCAACAAGCCAGTGGGGCAGGACGGCTACCGATTGATGGACCAACTCGAACCCGCCCTCCGATTGGCTGACGGTTTCGACGGGGAACGTCCAGAATCGGGTGGGCCGATTGGGCGTGAGGTTCACTTCGATGCCGAGCCACTCGTCCGTCAGGCCTAGTCCGGCGACGTCGGTCAGGTCGAGCCGCTGGCCAAGCTGGCCCATGCGGTTGCCGTCGGCGTCGCGGAAGTAGCGGTCGTCGGCGCCGGCCGGCAGGCCGGCGAAGTTCATTTCGACGGCAAAGTGCAGCGGCCGGTTCTTCGGCAGGTTTTCCAGCAGGTAGGCGATTTCCAGCACGGAACTGCCGGCGTCGAGCGTGACGCCCTTGGTGATCTTCACCGGCAGCTCGTCGACGCGGCCCTCGCGGCTGAGCTGCACCTGGATGCGGCCGGGGTTGCGTCGCACCCGGGCCTCGTAACGCGACTGGGCGAAGTCGCCCGCCTGCCGCGCGCGGCACGCCGCGACGTCGTCCAGCGTGGCGCCGGCGTCGTAGAACAGGTCGATAAGGCTTTTTCGCGGGTGATCGTCGTACTGGACGCGCTCGTTGAGTCCGGCCTGCTTGAACACCACGCGGTCGTGGATGCTCGCGCAGTCGCCGCCGCCCTGGTTTTCGCCCCGGAGCACCTTTTCGTGATAGGCTTCGGGACGCCGTGCCAGCGTGGCCAGCAGGTTGTGCTCGATGGTGCGCACGTCGAGTTCGTAGAGCTGGCCGCCGCGGGCAGGCGACAGCAGGGCCAGCAGCCGGTCGTTCGCCAGACGCACTTCACGCCGGGCGTCGAAATCGAAGTCGTCGGCCACCGCCTCAATCCACTCGCCGTCGCGGCCGGAAGCGTGATCGAGCAGCCCGTCGGCGCGGATCAGATGCCGGTACACCGCGTTGCGCAGGTGCGGCAGGTAGATGCCGCCGAACGCGCCGTGCCAATACGAACAGTTGCACTGGCCGCGGTACAGCTCATCGCGCGCTTGCAGCAGCGTGTCGCTCGTTGCGCCGGTCGCCTGCAATTCGGCCAGCCGGCGGCTGACCATCATCATGCGGGCGTACATTTCGTCGGCCTCGGGGTACTTCACCTTGAAGTTGCGCCAGAAGCCGCCGCGGACGAAGCGGCGCAGCCGCTGCCAACGCGAGTCGTCGCGAAGCGAGTGCGACACTTCCTCAAGTTCCCGCTGCTGACCCATCGGCAGCGCCCACTCGGTCATTTCGCGGTAGCTGCTGTCGGGCAGATAAATCTTTCCCAGCGGCGACATGTTGTCGAGCGCTTCGGACGGCGTGGTCACACGAATCCAGTCGCGATTCTCGACCAGGGCGCTGAAAAATCGTTCAAGCCAGCCGTCGTGGTAGCAGTGCCGGTTGGTTTCCGGCCACGTGCCGAACTTCTCGCCGTCGTCGCCGAAGACCAGAAGCGAATTGGGGTGCTCGTTGGCCACTTGGGCGAAGTACTCGATGTTCTTCTCCGGCGTGCCGAAGGGGATCAGGTAGCGGAGTTGCTCGCTACCGGGAAACACGGTCAGCACGCGGCCTTCGTCCTCGGTCAGATAGTAGCCGGCAAGTTCGGAATCTTCCACGCCTGCGTTCTTGAAGTGGAAGTCGTCCAGCACGGTATACTCGATTTCGGCGTCGGCCAGGTCGCGGGTGAAGGACTGCTCCCACACGCGTTCGGGCATCCACATGCCGCGTACCTTGGCGCCCAGCCGGTTTTCGAGCCAGCGGGTGTAGCTGCGAATCTGTCCCAGGCGGTCGCGAGCGGGGATCATGGCCAGAATCGGCTCGTGGAACGCGCCGCCGACGATCTCGACGCGGCCGGTGGCCACCAGTTCAGCCAGGCGATCGAGGTAATCCGGATGCCGCTGGTCAAGCCACTCCATCAGCGGCCCGCTCGTGTGCAGGGCAATCCGCAACGGGTCGTATCGGCTGAACACGTCGAGGAACGGCAGGTAGCTGTCCTGGTAGGCCTGTTCAAAGACGTGGTCGAAGTTGCCAATGGGCTGATGGTTGTGCAGGACGAGGGCGAGTCGAATGCGGTTCATGGCTTCTGAAGGGGGGAGTTCTGCTGGGAGAATGTCGATGTGGCCGGATGCAGGGCAAGTGGTTGCGACTGTCGGCGACAGCCGGGTTCAGCCGCGCGCCGCGTCTGCCGGTCTCTACCGACAAAGGCGAACCTGGCAGCTACGCGTCAGGAACCGTTTACCCTAGCCTTTTTCTAATCGGCACCAATACCGCAGATTATCCAGTCTCCCTGGTTAGAATATCTTGTGGCTCTTGAACCTCGACGTCGATCTCGCGCAAAAACGCGGCCGCTTGCTCCGGGGGGACCGGATTGATGTAAAAACCAGTACCCCACTCAAAGCCGGCGGTTCTCGTCAAACTCGGAATAATCTCTATATGCCAGTGGTAGTGCCCCAGCTCTTGCGTGTCAAAGGGGGCCGTGTGGATTATGTAATTGTATGCAGGCTGGTCCAGGGCCGCTTCCACTTTCGCGATCACCTGCCGCATCACCCCCGACAGGTCGTCGACCTCGTTCCGTTGAATGTTCTCGAAATGGCTGGCATGCGATTTCGGCAAAATCCAAGTCTCGAACGGAAACCGGCTGGCGAAGGGACAGAAAGCCAGGAACGAGGGCGTGTCGAGCACAATCCGTTTCTCGGTGGCAAGCTCCTGCTGGATCATGTCGCAGAATACGCATCGCCCCCGGTAGTTGTAGAACTCCAGCGATCCGGTCATCTCTTCCCACACGTTGATGGGCACAATGGGCGTGACGATGAGTTGGCTGTGCGAGTGCTCCAGCGACGCCCCGGCCGCGGCCCCGACGTTCTTGAAGATCATGCCGTAGACGAACCGCGGGTCTTTCTTCAAGTCGACCAGCCGATCGCGGTACACCCAAAGGATCTCGCGGATTTGCTCGTCAGTCAGTTCGGAGGTGCTGATGACGTGTTTGGGCGATTCGATGATGACCTCGTGGGCGCCCACGCCGCGCATCATGTCGTAAATGCCCTCCCCTCGCTTGTTCAGCCCTCCTTCGATCACCAGGGCGGGAAACTTGTTGGGCACAACGCGCACGCGCCATCCTTCGAGGTTCGGCTGCGTACCCGGGCGGCGATAGGCGAGGATCTCGTTGGGCGTCGCCCGCTCGTTCCCTTCGCAGAAGGGGCAGAAGCGGCCCCGCTGGCGCTGCGGCGTCGAGTCGAAGTCGTGCGGTCGCTTCGCGCGGCTGGTGGCGATGATCACCCACCGGCCCACGATCGGGTCTTTGCGTAAGTCGGGCATGGGGTAGACTGCTGCATCCTATTGGGAGGTGTGCGATGATTGTGCCGAGGCTGGTTACCTCCGTCACATTGGTAAACATTCACCGGTCGGTGGCGCGGACCGTATTGTCCACTGCACGCAAAGGGGACAGTCCCATTTTCGCGGCAGACTGATTGGCCGATTGGGCAAATCGCCCTTTGTGCCGCGAAAATTGCGACAGTCCCCTGCGAACGGTTACACCACATTGTCAGGCTTGCCACATAATCAACTCGTAGTCGGGCGAGGGCACCTGGGTTTCGATGGCGCCTTCGTAGGGGATGCGCTCCACCGGCTGCTCTCCCTTCAGTAGTTCCAGATAGAAGCGAATACGGTCCTCGGTTGCCAGCGCCAGGCCGCGAAACGGAACGGACAACTCGAACAAGAGGTCCCCTGCCGCCTCGATGGCGGGTTCGTTCACGGGCACGTCGTCGTGGTAAAGCTGCACCGCCGGCTCCCTCCTCCCCGGCTGGTTGACGACCAATTCGAACCCGTCCGGGTCCAGGAACACGACCTTCAGCCCGTCGACGTCGGCAAGTTGCTCGCGGAACGTGCCGCCACGGGCGTCCAGCCGCAGGTATAGCTCCTCGGGGCTGAACCCGAAGTACAGGTCGGAAATCAGGCTGTCGGTGGTCATGGCCATGGCCCCGCGGGCCCCGGTGCAGTGGTGGTGACCGGCGTTGATCCACTCGAAGTAGGTGCGACGCCCGTCGACCTTGACCTTCAGCAGCCCCGTCGGCTCGGTGTACACGCGGGCGTGCGCGCCGGCCTGGCAAATGGGCTTGGCCAATTCGGCCGGCGCCGACTCGCCGAGGACCGCATAGACGTTCTGCAGATGCTTGCGGAACAGCCGGTCGAACAGCGTGTCCTGGGCGCTGGTGTGCGAATCGCCGAACCACCAGAACCAGTCGCTTCCTTCGGCAATGTACAGTTCTTCCCAAGCGCGGGCAAGCTGGTCGGCCGGCTTCGCTCCCCGGCGGGTTTGCTCGGCCAGGAACTGCCGCGTCTCGAACAATGCGTCCCAGGCACGGTTGCACTCGGGGTGGCCAATCCATATGCCGAAGTTGTGTTGAATCCAACTTCCGGGAAACAGGTGCCCCAGCTTGTCGCCGGCCGGGTGCTTCGCGAGGTACTCGCTGATGCCCACGGGCTGGATTTTCGGATGCTGTGCCACCTGCCGGTAGAGCTTGCGAAGAAAATCGACCCCGGCGCTGGGGTAGTACTCCCAGCAGTTCTCGCCGTCGAGGATGATGCTGACCAGCGCCGGCCGGTTGCCGGTCTTGCCGGCCGTGGCACGGCCGATCGCCTCGATCTTGCCGAAGAAGTCGGCCACGGCGTGGTCGGCGTTGAATCGCTGGTAGTGGAACCCGATCTGGTCGCTCATGGCATGGTCGCGGAAGACCATTTGCAGTTGCTTGCCCTGTTCTTCGACGCGCCAGGGGCGATAGAGCATTTCCGGATTGCGGAGGTAGCCGGCGCCGTCGCGGGAGACCCAGCCGTCGGTCGAGCAGGAGAGAATCTCCTCGTCGGTGGCGATCCACTGGATGCCTGCGTCGGCGATCATGGGGATGATCCCCTGGCACACCGATCCTTCCGAGGGCCACATGCCGCGCGGCGCCTGCCCAAGCACCTCCTCGTGGTACGCGACCGCTCGGCGGACGTGCTCCCGGGCGTCGTCGCCGTAGCTTTCCAGGTACTTCGGCAACTGCACGTCGGGCATGGCCCGCCGCGCCTGGCGCTTGTCCCAAAGGAGCGGCAGGATCGGGTGGTAGAAGGGAGTTGTGGTCAGTTCGATCTGGCCCTGTTCCGACAGCTTCCGGTGCAAGGGAATGACCTCGCGGAGAAGCTCCATTTGCTTATCGAGCAGCCATTGCTTCTCCTTCTCGGTCCAGTGCCGTCCCTTCTTGCGGAACTCGGCCAGTTCCGCGTCGCGCTCGAAGGCCAGGGGGTGAATCCACACCAGGTTCGACCACACCTGCAGGTCGATAATGTCGCGCTTGTTGAACCGTTTCCGGGCGCGCTCGGCCGAGTCGACCCCCATGCCGCGTTTCTTGAACAGGTCGTTGTAGCGGCGATAGGGCCGGATCATCTGGTCGGCGTGGACCATGAAGAAGTTGTCGAGCAGATACTGCACGTCGTCGGCCGAAAGGCTGTCGGCCGGCAGCCGTGAAACACGCAGATGCGCGTCCTCGCGGCCCTGTTCAGTGTACGCGCGGATCTGCTGCAGCAGGCTGGGCACCAGGTTGATCGTGGCATGCAACTCCGGCACCTCGGCCAGCAGCATGGCCATGCCCCAGTAGTCCTTGGTGCCGTGCAGACGGACCCACGGCATGAGGTTCTCGCCGTTGAGGTCGTCTGGATAATACGGTTGGTGCTGGTGCCAGAAGAAGGCAAGCGATAGATCGTGCATGGCTATCCGTAGCTCCGGGGCATACAGCAGATTGTCACTGTAGCCGTTTACCGTCCGTCCAGGGACAAAGTTGTCTGCCGCTGAAGCGGTTATGACGGCCGTTTCCGGCCGCGGGCCGAAGACGTGGACCTTGTCCCTTTTCGGTGGTGTTTCCTCAGGCCCCAACCGGTTGCCGGGCCCGCTCCATGGTGGTTTCGTAAAGCTTCACGTACTCGCCGGCGCTGCGCGCCCATGACCAATCCTGCCGCATCCCCGTGGCAACCAGCTTCTGCCAGAACGGCTTGTCGTGATATGCTTCGCAAGCCCGGTGCAGGGTTTCGTTCAGTGCCAGCGGGCTGTATTCGGAGAAACTGAACCCATTGGCTTCGCCCGGCTCGGCGGCACCCTCCGGCACGCCCACAATGGTGTCGGCCAATCCACCGGTTGCCCGCACCACGGGAACCGTTCCATACCGGAGGCTATACATCTGGTTGAGCCCGCACGGCTCGTACCGGCTGGGCATGAGGAACATGTCGGCCCCGGCCTCGATCCGGTGGGCAAGGGTATTGGAAAACTCGATGCGGGCGGCGACTTTCTGGGGGAAGCGATCGGCCAATGCGCGGAACAAGCGGTGATACTTCGGGTCGCCGGTGCCGAGCAATACCCACTGGGCGTTCTCCGACTGGACCCAGCGCTGCGCCACATCGGCTACCAGGTCGATCCCCTTCTGCTCGGCCAACCGCCCAATGAACCCCAGAAGCGGCACGTTCGGGTTCTCGGGCAAGCCAACTTCCTGCTGAAGTGCGCGTTTGCACTCCGGCTTGCCATCATACACCGTTCGCCCGTCGTAGTTCGCGGCCAGATTGGGATCGGTGGCCGGGTTCCATTCGTCCTGATCGATGCCGTTGAGGATGCCGTACACCGCGTCGTGCCGATGCCGAAGCACTCCCTCCAGGCCGCAGCCCAACGGGGCGCTTTGAATCTCCTGTGCATAGCGCGGGCTGACCGTGTTGATCGCGTCGGCGTACACCAGCCCGGTCTTCAGCAGGTTCAGCTTCCCGTGATACTCCATCTCGCGCCAGTTGAAATACTTCCAGTCGAGCCCGGTCAACAGCATGTCCCAATGCCAGAACTGACCCTGGTAGGCCATGTTGTGGATGGTCAGCAGGCTGGCGACGTTCTCGTACCGCGGCGCGCGGGCGTACTCGAGCTTCAAGTACGCAGGAATGAGTCCCGTCTGCCAGTCGTTCGCGTGCAACACGTCGACCTTCAGATCGAGCAGCCGAATCGATTCCAATACAGCGCGGGCGAAGAAGACAAACCGCTCGCAATTGTCGATGTAATCCTTGCCGTCGTTTCCGTAAAGCTGGTCGCGATCGAAGTACTGGTCCTGGTCCACGAGGTAAACCGTGACGTCGCTGCCGGGCAACCGGCTTTTCAGCAGTCGTCCGGCAACCATCTTGCTGCCAATGGGCACAATGAAGCTGATGTCCAGCGGCTCGTTGGGGATGCCGCTGTACCGCGCCTTCCGGTAAGCCGGCATGATAAGCGACACCTGATGGCCCAGCCTTGCCAGTTCGATCGGCAGGGCTCCGCACACGTCGGCCAAGCCGCCCGTCTTGGCATAGGGAACGGCCTCGGGGGTCGCCAATAAAATGTTCACCAATCAACTCCAGTATTTATCGATGATGGGGCTGCCGGGTGTTGCCTTGTTGGTTTCGGATGCTCTGCCTGGCGCGGTTGCACTGGACCAATTATCGCGGATGGGGTCAACCCGCAAAAGGTGTGTTTTCCGCCCAACCGGCGCGCATTGCCCTCCAATTCAAGTATATCCCACCTATATTGCCATTCCGTCGTTTGTGCCATCAAATCCAGCTTCGCGATTCTGCGCTGTCGGCACAAACGGAAGAAAGCCCTACCTTGGCGGTTTCAGTTCATCCAAGGAGGCCGGGGGAACATCGACGACATCACTGAAGTCGCCATCGGGACGGAGCGCGGCCTGCTTCTGCCGTCGACGCAGGGCCTTGCTTGCCATCCGGGAATCGCGGGAAATCCAGTAGACTAAGCCAAGTATCGCCACACACCAAACGCCAGATTCCGCTAATGCGCCCTCCGCTCACGTTCGTGCTGCGGTGGGGGCGTTTGTTGACCGGCCGGCACGCTCTGCTTAAAGTGGCTGTTGTTTCGGATAGCGCTGACCGGGTGTCTGCCGAGGCACCTTTTGCACCAAAGCAAAAGCATCTGTCCGTGGGGGATTGCCGGATGGTATGCTTCTGGCATACGTAGGCGGAAACAGCTCACGCCGCCAAACCGCAAGCGGCTATGAGCCAAGCGCCACGAACCAAACGCCACGAACCACCATTGAGAAGGAGCACCGCACGATGTACCGACAACTGCTTCTGATTGCCCTGCTGACGCCGCTGTTCCCACTTGCCGCCGACGCCGATGAACCGGCCGGCCCGCCGGCCAGGCATCTGCGGATTCTCGCCGTCGGCAACAGCTTCTCGCGAAATGCGGGTATGTACCTGGCCGATATTGCCCAGGCTGACGGGAACCGGGTAACCCTGTTCCAGGCAGCCCCCGGCGGCTGCACGCTCGAACGGCATTGGAACTGTGCGGTTCGGTTCGAAGCCGACCCGGACGATGCCGAGGGCCGGCCTTACGGCGGCAAGAGCCTCCGGCAGGTTCTAGCCGCCGAACCGTGGAACTTCGTCACCATCCAGCAGCGCAGCATGGACAGCTTCGGGCCCGAAACCTACCACCCTTACGCTCGTCTGCTGCACGACTACATCAAGAAGCACGCACCGCAGGCCGAGGTTGTGGTACACCAAACCTGGGCGTACCGGGCCGACGACCCGCTGTTCGACTCGCCTGATTTTCAGGTTCAGGACATGCATCGGGGGCTGACGGCGGCCTACGAGGCAATTTCCAGGGAGTTGGGTTGCCGCCTGCTGCCCGTCGGCGCCGCGTTCGAGAACGCGCGGCTGAGCGACCGTTGGCCCGATCGTTTTCCCGATCCCGATTTCGATCCTGCCAGTACCCAACCACCAAGTCTGCCCGACCAGCGTCATTCGCTCCACGTGGGCTATCGTTGGGCGAAACAAGATGACGGCGAGTTCCGCCTGCGTTACGACGGGCATCACGCCAATGCAGCCGGCTGCTACCTCGGCTCGGCCGTGTGGTACGAGGTGTTCTTCGGGCGTAGCGTAATTGGGAACCGCTTCGTTCCCGCGGGGCTCGACGCCCCGCAGGTTGCGCTGTTGCAGCAAATCGCCCACCAGACCGTTACCGAGAAGTGCCGTCCGGCCACCGCGCCCGAGCGAAGTGAGAAGTAATCGCTGCGTGAACGGTTGAACGTGACGGACGGAGACCGCCTATAGGAGAAAGCCATGAATTACCGAACGTGCATGCGTGTCGCAACGTTGATCCTGGGAGTTTCGTTGTGTGTGCCAACGGCATGGGGCCAGCAGCCGCGCGCCGAATGGGATCCGTCCATGCCGACCCCCGGCTTCGAGCCCGGCCCGGATGACGATAAGGTCGCCCCCGGGCGCTTCTTTGTGGACCCGCCCACGATCCACAGCCTGGGTTTTCGCTGGTACATCGAGGGCGACAGCAACCGCAACGCCTCGGTGGCCGTGGCTTATCGGCCCAAGGGCGAGACGGCGTGGCGAGAGGCCCAGCCCATGCTGCGGGTGCAGTACGAGGTGGTCAACAGGGCGTTCAACCCGTGGCGATGCGGGAACCTGTTCGCCGGCAGCGTGATGTTCCTTCAGCCGGGCACGGAGTACGAAGTCCGATTCACCATGACCGACCCCGACGGCGGCGCGCCCCCGCCGAAAATCGTTACGGCAACCACCCGCACCGAACCCGAACGCTATAAAGGAGAACGCCAGGTGCCGGTACTGCCGGCGGGCCATGAGGGGCCGCGGCCGCCCGGGGCCGCAGCCGAACTAACCGAGGCGCTCCGGCAGGCGCAGCCCGGCGACGTGCTGCTGCTGCACGCCGGGGTGCATCGGGGCCCGTTCGTCATGGAAACCTCCGGAGAGCCGGACAAGCCCATCGTACTGCGAGCCGCAGGCGACGGGCCGGCGGTGATCGAGGGGCCCGACCACAAGTGTACGCTGCTGGACGTCCGCAACGCCCGCCACGTTCACATCGAAGACCTGACCTTTCGCCGGGCCCGGGTTGCCATTCACGGCGGGAACAAGGGCGACGTCGGCGCGCCGGGACTCGTGGTGCGGTGGTGTACGATCGAAGACGTTGTCTCCGGCATCTGGACCTACTCGGAGAATTCCAGAAACTGGTTCGTGGCCGATAACGTGCTGGTCGGCATGAACCCCACGTGGCATCCGCGCTCGACGCCGGACCGCGGATACATGGAGCCGTCGCACACGGGCATTAACGTGTACGGCCGGGGGCACGTGATTGCGTACAACCTGATTACCCGCTTCAGCGATTCGCTGGCCGTGGCCAACTTCGGCCCGCCCGTTGACGACCTGGAAAAGCACTGCGTCAACATCGACTTCTACAACAACGATCTTTCGTGGGCGCAGGACGATACGGTCGAGGCCGACTACGGCTGCCACAACATCCGCGTGTACCGCAACCGTTGCTACAACACCCACACCGCCCTTTCAGTGCAGCCTTCTTACGGAGGCCCCATCTACCTGATCCGCAACGAGGCGTACGGCGTTTCGGTCATCGCCTACAAGCTGCACAACTACTGCACGGGCATCGTGGCGTTTCACAACACCACCTGCACGGCCGGCAACGGGTTCAGCAGTTTCGATCGGTGGCAGAACGGCCACTTCCGCAACAACCTGATCCTCGGCGGCACCGGCTCGGCGGTTTCCACGGGCAGCATGACGCCTTACACCACGCTCGACTACAACGGATACCGCCGCAACAACCCGGACCAGTTCATCCGCTGGTTCGACGGCGAAACCCGGCACACGTTTTCCAACCTGGCCGAGTTCGCCGAAACGATGGGCTATGAGCGGCACGGGATCGAGGTGGATTACGACAGTTTCGTGCAGGCCGAGCCGCCCGAGCGCGGCGAAACCGCCGAGCCGCACCAGTGGGACCTGCGGCTGCGTCCCGAATCGCCGGCAGTAGGTGCCGCACTCCGCCTGCCCAACGTCAACGACGACTTCACCGGCGACGCGCCCGACCTCGGCGCCCATGAACTCGGCCGGCCCATGCCGCATTACGGGCCGCGGGAGAACGGTAAGCGGTCGGCCATCAATTGACACGTATGCTCAAACGTGTTAGCCTGGCGCCAATGTGACAAATGACACGCGGGGCTGTTCCTGGTACAATAGAATACCCTGGCAGCAACCTGGCTTCGCTGCCGGCATTATACGCAAGAGACATCGCGCCGGAACCCGGTTGCGGCGGTTCCGGCCTGAAGAAAGGGCTCTTCCGTTTCTTCAGCCGCGCCCTGCTGGAGTCCCGGCTTCAGCCGGCACGACAAGACCGCCTAAAGGCGGGACTCCAACCCAGCAGTCTACAACTAGAAACAGAAGAACCAGAAGGAAGGTGAATCCATGGCTTACTCGCGTTCACGAAGACGGTTTCTGCACCAATGTGCCGCCGCGGCATCCGGCGCGTTCCTCGCGCCGTCATTGTGTCTC
>JAVEUP010000070.1:0-5018 GCA_034005525.1 Thermoguttaceae bacterium
CGTTGCTGCCGTCAGACTCCTGACGCCGCCCGCTCAGTTCTCATTCGTACCAGTCTCGTCGGCTACCCGCCCCCGGCCTGTACCCCGTGAACGCTTACCCCCCGGGCAAGCCGGGGGCATCGGGGAGGAGTGCTGCGGGCGGCGCGGCTGTAGCGAAAAGCGTGAGGCTCCCCCGGGCAAGCCGGGGGCATCGGGGAGGAGTGCTGCGGGCGGCGCGGCTGTAGCGAAGAGCGTGAGGCTCCCCCGGGCAAGCCGGGGGCATCGGGAGATGTTGAAAGTTTGGGTTGCCTTTATGGAATGCGCAAAGAAATCTCGCTGGCTTTGCTGGACGCGCAAAAAGTACGTGCTACGTTTGCGTAAACGAGTTCTACCGGGCCGCAAGGTTCGGGAGGAACGGGCCCGCACGAGAAGGGGCGGGCCGCCTTAGTTGGCAGGACCAGGGCCTGCCGGTTGAAGGCACAGTGGAAACCGGCTTCTTCCGCGCGAAGAGGCGGCTTCCGCTGTGCCTTTTTTTGTTGGCCGGATTGACCGCGCATCCAGACTCACCACACCACCCCGCCAGCTTACCCAACCGTACACACCGCAGGCCACAGACGCGGCCTCGCTGGGCGAAGGATCCCCCGTATGCACTCGAATACGCCCCCCAACGTATGATCGGAACCATGGCCTCTAGCATCGTCTTCCCCGACGTTCGACCGCCCGTGCCGGCGACCAGAGAGACCGTTCCCCAGCAACTCCGCTGTTGGCGCGTGGATGCGCCGAGCGGCGGATCGCCTCCCCACCTTGACAGGGCGTGCCGAAGCCGTCGGCAAGCACAGACGCGGCGCAGTTCGCGGCTGCTGCGGCGGTTGCGGCACGCCTTGGGATATTTGTTGTTTGGCCGGAAGGATCGCCGGGCTGCCCGTAGCAACCCGCGGCAACCGAAATCCGGCCTTTCGTTCCCGTATTCTTTGTTTCAACTAGGAGGTATGTGAGATGGGGTTTTTGTCGAACCTGAGTACGAAGTGGAAGCTGATTTCCGGCTTCCTGGTCGTGGCCGCCATTACCGCGATCGTCGGCGGCATCGGCTTCTGGGGCGCGTACCGGCTGGCCCGCAACGTCGAGGAGATCGGCGCGGTCCGCCTGCCGAGCATCGACTCGCTACGGACAATCAAGGGACGAGCCGAGAACATCCGGGGTTCATTGCGAACGTTGGGCATGCCCGGCCTGACGCCCGAAATGCGCGAGCGGCAAGCGCAGAACCTGGCCGCCGCGCGTGAAGTGTATGAAGCAGCGTGGGCGAAGTACGAACCGCTGCCCCAGACGCCCGAGGAAGCCAGACTATGGGAGGAGTTCGTACCCGCATGGCAGGCCTGGCGCGATGAGAACAATAAGGCACTCGAGATGTTCAGCCAGTTCGACCGGCTGGGCATTCCCGACCCGCTGAATGTTTCGCGCAGGATCGAGGGCTTCATGAAGGACCATTACCAGCTCTCAGAGGACGCGCTGCGGCTGATTCAGACGCAAAGGACCTTCGAGGGCGGTGAAGACCATTGAACGTGCCACTTCGGCCAATGGCTTACCACGTTTGCTACGGACAACGACGCTTTGCAGAAGACCATCCAGGCCATGGAGGCGCCGCACCGCCGCTTCCACGAGGCCATCGGGCAAATCAAGCGACTTGTGGCCGAAGGTCAGACCGATCGGGCCCTGACCGTGTATGAACGGGAAATGTCCCCCGCCGCCCAGGAAACCTTCGGGCACTTCAACGACATACTGACGGTTGCCGATCAGGCCGCCGAAACCCGCGGTCGAGCCGTTGCTCAGCTTCTGGGCCCCACGGCCGACCGGCAAAGGGAGGCCAATGATCTGCTCGACCAGATTATCCATATCAATGAGGTCACTTCCGCCGAAGAGGTGGCCAACGGGCAGAGCATGGCCGCCCTGGCTGAGTACATGGCCTTGGGCGGAACGGCAATCGGCGTGGCACTGGCCGTGGTGTTCGGCCTGTTCCTGGCGTCGTCCATTGCCAAGGTGCTCACTGCATTGATTGGCGAGGCGAATCGCCTCAGCGAGGCGGCCGTGGCCGGCAAGCTGGAAACCAGGGGCAACCCTGAACTGGTCAGCGCCGAGTTCCGGCCGATTGTCGAGGGCGTCAATGCCACGCTCGACGCTGTTGTTGGCCCGTTGATGGTGTCCGCCGAATACATCGACCGGATTTCCAAGGGTGATATTCCTGACCGTATTACGGACACGTATCAAGGCGATTTCAACGAAATCAAGAACAACCTGAACCAGTGCATCGACGCACTGAATGGCTTGGTCGGCCAGATGAAGCACATGTCGGACGAGCATATCAAAGGCGACATCGACGTCGTGATTTCTGCGGAGGCCTTTCAGAGTGCCTATCAGGAAATGGCCAAAGGCATCAATGAAATGGTGGGCGGCCACATTGCAGTCAAGAAGAAGGCAATGGCCTGCGTGGCCGAGTTCGGCAAAGGCAATTTCGATGCCGAATTGGAGCGATTCCCCGGCAAGAAAGCCTTCATCAACGACACCATCGAACAGGTTCGCACGAACCTGAAAGACGTGGCGTCGGAAGGCATCATGCTTGCCAAAGCAGCGGAAAAGGGCGAGTTGGATACTCAAGCGGATGAAGACAAGTATTCCGGCTCGTGGCGCCAGATCATCCAGGGCATGAACGCAACCCTGAAAGGCTTTGCCACCCCAATTTGCGAGATCAGCGAGGTACTTGCTCGCTTGGCGAACAAGGATTTCTCTCGAGGAGTCAGAACGGAGTACCCAGGCGCGTACGGCGAACTACGTAACAATGTCAACCTCGTCGTAGAGAATATGTGCGACGCGATCGGCCAGATCAACGAGAGCGCCGCGCAGTTCAACGAGGGTTCGCGCGTGATTGCCGAGAGCGCTCAAACCCTTGCCAGCGGTGCCCAGGAGCAAAGCTCCAGCGTCGAGGAGATTACCGCTTCGATCGAGCAACTCAGCCGGTCGGTCGAGAGTGTGCGGGGCAACGCGCAGGAGGCCGATACGGTATCGAAGGAAACCAGCCGTCTTGCGGAGCAAGGTGGCACGGCCGTGCGCAAGAGTGCCGAGGCGATGGAGATGATCCGCACCAGTTCGGAGCAGATTGCCGAGATCATCCAGGTGATCTCCGAAATCGCCAGCCAGACGAACCTTCTGGCCCTGAATGCGGCTATCGAGGCCGCCCGCGCCGGCGAGCACGGCATGGGCTTCGCCGTCGTGGCCGACGAGGTGCGCAAGCTGGCCGAACGGAGCAACCAGGCGGCCGGCGAGATCACCTCGCTGATCAAGGAATCGAGCAGCCGGGTCCAGGAAGGGGCGAACCTCAGCCGTGAGACGGAGGAATCGCTGAAGCAGATCATCGAAGGCGTCGAATCCACCGCGACAAAGATCGCCGAGATCGCCACGGCAACCGTCGAGCAGGCCGCCGGGGCCGAAGAGGTGTCGAAGGCCATCCAGGGCGTCGCCCAAGTGACCGAGCAATCGGCCGCGGGCAGCGAAGAGATGGCGTCCAGCAGCGAGCAGCTTGGCGCACAGGCTGCCGCACTGAAGGACCTGGTTACCCAGTTCACCATCGGCAACGGTCAGTCGGACGCAAGCCGAGCGATCCGGGCCGGTGAGCAAGCCAGGGCCGTTGCCGTCTAAGGCCCCCGGCCGCAACGCCCGCACGGACGGATCGGTATGATGCGGGAGCAGGACATCACTCCAATTCCGCGATTACCATACCACCCGCAATCCAACGAACATCCTAAGTACTGGGAGCCGTCCCATGTCGCCAACCACCTACGAACCCCCAATTCTGCAGCACGACGCCTCCGGCCACGCCGGTTCGATGCAACTGGTCAGCTTCAAGCTGGGCGAGGAGACTTTCGGGATTGAGATTACTAGGATCCGCGAGATCATCCTTATTGGAGAGATCACGCGGGTACCGGAAACACCCCCTTACGTCAAGGGACTGATCAACCTTCGCAGTACGGTCATCCCGGTGATCGACCTGCGGACCCGCTTCTCGTTGGCCGAGAGCGAGTTGACTGCCGACAGCCGGATCATGGTGCTCAACGTGGGCAGCCGGATGATCGGAATCGTGGTGGATTCGGTCAACGAGGTGCTCCGCGTAACCCAGGAGCAGCTTTCCCCGTCGCCGCCGACCGTGATCAGCGGTGGGAACGAATACATGACCGGACTGGTGCGTCTGAAAGAGGACCTGCTGATCCTCCTGGACGTTGATCGCCTGCTGGGCGACGACGAAACCCGCGCCTTGATGGATGCCGCCGGTCGCGGCGGTGCGTAACGGAGAAGGCAGGTTACTCGCATGGCGCATGAAGGACGCGCGTAACAAGACACCTCCCGCGGCTGCGCGGGGCCCACTGTGCCGGGTCCCGTGCGGCCGCATCTTCACACACATTCCAACCATCGGCAGTGAATGGAAGCTCCCGTCGGACCTTCCTTTGACTCGCCAGCTTGTAAACCTGCATGGGAAATGACCGATGAGCATTCGCATCCTGGTTGCCGACGACGATCCACTGATGCGGGTCTTTGCAAACGTATCACTGACAGACGTCGCTGAGACCGTTGAGGCAGCCGACGGCACGGAAGCACTGCACCTACTGCGCGAGCAGCATTTCGGCCTGGTGCTCCTCGACTGGGACATGCCGGGACAGAATGGCGTGGAGATACTCAAGGCCCTCCGCGAGCAAGGTTGCACGACGCCAGTCATCATGGTGACCGCTAAGAACGAGCGCGGAAATGTTCTTCAGGCAATCCATGCCGGCGCTTCCGACTACCTGATCAAGCCCTTCGAGCCGAACATTCTTCGCGAGAAGGTGGAGAAATGGCTGGCTGCATAACACGAGGCGTCACGCGGGTAGCGAAGAACGTGAGGCTCCCCCGGGCAAGCCGGGGGCATCGAGGAGGCATGGGAGCGGGCGGCTGTAGCGAAAAGGGTGAGGCTCCCCCGGGCAAGCCGGGGGCATCGAGGAGGCATGGGAGCGGGCGGC
>JAVEUP010000070.1:5028-36286 GCA_034005525.1 Thermoguttaceae bacterium
GGGGGCATCGAGGAGGCATGGGAGCGGGCGGCTGTAGCGAAAAGGGTGAGGCTCCCCCGGGCAAGCCGGGGGCATCGAGGAGGCATGGGAGCGGGCGGCTGTAGCGAAAAGGGTGAGGCTCCCCCGGGCAAGCCGGGGGCATCGAGGAGGCATGGGAGCGGGCGGCGGTGCAGTAGCGAAGAACGTGAAGCTCCCCCGGGCAAGCCGGGGCATCGGGGGAGGGGAAGCGAAGAGCGTAAGATGTCGCGGGGCAGACTGGGGCAGGGAGCTAAAGGGCGAGCTATAGTATGCGAGGGAACCCTTCAGGGCAAGATGAATAGGGCGTTCAAGACGATACCAGACGGTACCGGCACGCACGCCACCTATTGACCCGAGCCATATGCATGGGTAATGAGAGAAGGCGGAACTAATGCCGATACCGCTATTGCTGCGTAGAAGGCCGTTCCTCCCGGTGGTCGCTCTGGCGGCCGTTCTGGCCGGGGGCGCACTGCTCGCCTGGTGGATGACCGCACCGGCCGACGGCAACATGCGTACCGACCTGCTCGACCAGGCACGCGTTGTGGCCGGGGCTGTGGACGCCGACGCCCGCGGTTGGGAATGGGACGAGGTTGGCCGGGTTGCCCTGCCTGCGGGGGTTGCGCTGGCATTGCTGGTCCTGCTGATTGTGGCGGTCGTTACGCTGCGAACGCCGGGAAAAGCCTCGGCCAGGCCCGTGACGGGCCGGCTGATGGTGCCGCTGGCCGCGCTGCTGCTGCTGCTGATCGGCGGGTTCGGCGCCGTGCTGGTCAACCAGCGACAAGAGCGGCTGACAGACGTCAGCCGGAGGATACTGGAGGACGCAACCGGCGACCTAAAGCAACTGCTGGCCGAGCAGGCCCGCGGGCTGGCCGCGGTTCAAGAAGTGCTTGTGCGCGAACCGGCACTCGCCAAGTCGCTTCGGGCGCGCGATCGCCGGCGCCTGCTGGCCGACTACCTTCCGCTGTTCGAGCGGCTGAACGCGGAACATGCCATCACGCATTTCTACTTTTCCGACCCGAACCGGGTTTGCCTGCTCCGCGTCCACAAGCCGGAAAAGCACGGCGACCGCTTCGACCGGTTTACGGCCCTCGAGGCCCAACGCACCAGCCGGACCGCCGCAGGCATCGAACTCGGCCCGCTGGGCACCTTCACCTTGCGGGTAGTGCGCCCGGTGTTCGACGAGGACGAGTTGATCGGCTATCTCGAATTGGGGAAGGAAATCGAGGACGTCTTGGACGGCATCGGCCGGCACGAGGAAGTCAAGTTGGCGGTCGTCATCCGCAAGAGCGCCCTGGACCGTGCGAAGTGGGAAGCCGGCATGAGGATGCTGGGCCGCGAGGCCGACTGGGACCGCTTCGCCGACGACGTGATCATCTACTCGTCCCTCGCTCCGTTCCCCGCGGAAGCCGAGCGATTCGTCGCGACCGCCTTGCCTACGCACGGCGGCACCGTTGACAGGGGACTGTCCCCTTCGTCCGCGTCCCAAGCCGGCACAACGTGCGAGAGCATCGCGTTCGACGGCCGCTATTGGCACGTATTGGCCAGCCCGCTGGCCGATGCTTCCAGCGCCACGGTGGGCCGGCTGATTGTGCTCAACGACGTCTCGGCACTGGAAGCCGCGCAGAACCGGGTGACGGCCGTCCTGGCAGACGCCACGCTGGTGCTGCTGGCCGTGTTGTTCGGAGTCGTCTTTGTCATGCTGCGCTGCACCGACGCGGGCATTCGCGTTCAGCAGGCGGCATTGTGGCAGAGCGAGCAGCGGTTCAAGTCGCTGTTCATGGACTCGCCGGTGTCCATTCTCATCCACGACCGGGACACGGGCGCGATTGTCGATGCCAACCCAACCGCATGCTCCCTGTACGGCCTTACTTCTGCGGAGGAGTCCCGAAACTGCAATATGTGGGCGGCCCCGCCCTATTCGTTCGCAGAAGCGATGGCCTGGCTCCGCAAGGCCGCCCAGGAAGGCCCGCAGCATTTTGAATGGCTCGGTCAGAAGGCCACGGGGGAGACCTTCTGGGAGCAGGTGCATCTGTGCCCGGTGACCATCAACGGCGCCGAGAGAATCCTGGCAACGACCATCGACATCACCGAACGGAAGCGGGCGGAGGAGACGCTGGCCGAACGGGTCAAGGAGTTGGCGTGCCTTCAGAAGGTCCGCAACGACATCGACGCCGGCCTGTCCCTCGAGGACGTGTGCGGCCGGGCCGCGGGACACCTGGTCGATGCCATGCGGATTCCCGAGCGGAGCCAGGCGGTCATCCAGATTGACGACCGGCAGTTTATTCAGGGCGCACCGGTTGCCGGCGCCGCGCATGGACTGCACGCCCAGATCGCCTCGGGGGACCAGGTTCACGGACGCATCTCCGTCTTCTGCCCGCAGGGAACGGCGTTTCTGCTGCCGGAAGAACAGCACCTGGCGGACGCCGTTACGCAAATTCTGGGCGACTGGTTGAACCGGGAGCAGGCGCAGCAGGCACTGCGGGCTCAACAGGAACGGTTGGAATTCGTGATCGAGGGTTCACGCCTGGGTACTTGGATGTGGAACCTCCAAACGAACGAGACCATCTTCAACGAAACGTGGGCGACCATGCTCGGCTATACGTTGGATGATCTGACACCAACCAGCATCGAGACTTGGGAAAGCTTGACTCATCCCGATGACCTGCAGAAGGCCAAATCGCTTCTGGCACCGTGCTTGGCCGGTGAATTGTCCGACTATCAATGCGAACTGCGCATGAAGCACAAGGACGGCCACTGGGTCTGGATGCAGGACCGGGGCCGCATCATGACCCGCGACGCCGAAGGCAAGCCGCTTATGATGTTCGGCACTCACGACGACATCAATGACCGGAAGCTGGCCGAGGCTGCCCTTCTCGATAGCGAGAGCAAATACCGTGCGCTGGTAGAGAACGCGAACGACATTATCTACTCGCTCTCACCGGAGGGCGTGTTCCAATACGTGTCGCCTAACTGGGCGACGATGCTGGGACACGATCCCAGTGAAGCCGAGGGCAGCAACTTCGCAGTGTTTGTCCATCCGGACGACGTCGCAACCTGCCAGGCGTTCCTGACGAAGGTGCTCACATCGGGACAAAAACAGGCTGGCGTGGAGTATCGGGTGCGCCACACAGACGGCTCTTGGCGTTGGCATACGTCGAACGCGTCGGCTCTGCGCGACTCGGAAGGTCGCGTCACTTCGTACATCGGCATCGCGCGCGACATCACCGAGCGGAAGCGGTCGGAGGAGGCACTCCGGGACGCCCTTGCCCAGTCGACCCGGCATGAGTTGGAAAGCTCTTCCCTGCTCGAAGCCGCCCACGCCGTGCTCAAGCACCGCCACTTTGAAGACGCGGCGCGGCATATCTTCGCGCTCTGCAAGGAGCGTGTCGGGGCAACCGCCGGCTACGTGGCCTTGCTGGCCGACAACGGCGAGGAAAACGAAGTGGTCTTCCTGGATGCCGGTGGAGCGCCATGCACGGTCGATCCATCGCTGCCCATGCCGATCCGGGGGCTGCGAAGTGTGGCGTATCGCATCGGCGCCCCCGCCTACGAAAACGATCTCGCAAACAGCGAATGGGCCAGGTTCATGCCCAAAGGCCATGTTCACCTGAAGAATGCAATGTTCGCCCCGCTGATGCTCGATGGCCGGGCCGTCGGTCTGATTGGACTGGCCAACAAACCGGCCGAGTTCACCCACGAAGACGTCAAAGTCGCTGCTTCATTTTCCGACATCGCCGCTGTCGCCCTGCTGAATAGCCGGAACTTTGACGCCTTGGAAGAGGCCAAGGAGGAGTTGGAACAAACCGTTGAGGCACTCGAGTCGGCGAACACGGCGCTGGAAGAGTTCAACCAGCTTGCGGAGACGGCAACCCGCGCCAAGAGCGAGTTCCTGGCCAACATGAGCCACGAAATCCGCACGCCCATGACGGCCATACTAGGATTCGCCGACTTACTTCTCGGGGAGCCGGGGCTCGAGCATGCGCCGCCGGAACGGGTCGAGGCTTTCAGGACAATCCGGCGGAACGGCATGTACCTGCTTGAGTTGATCAACGATATTCTCGACCTGTCGAAGATCGAAGCCGGAAAACTCGACGTGGAACGCACGAGTTGCTCGCCCTTGCAGGTGCTTGACGAGGTCGTGACGCTCATGCGCGTGCGGGCTGATTCAAAGGGCCTGCCGCTGGAGCTCGATTATGCCGGCGGCATTCCCGAGAAGATCTGCTGCGACCCGTTGCGGCTGAAGCAGATTCTGATCAATCTGATGGGCAACGCCATTAAGTTCACCGAGACCGGCAGCGTGCGTTTGGTGGCAAGTGTTGCCCATCGTTTTGCCGGACTTCCGTTGCTGCAAGTCGATGTGATTGACACGGGCATCGGCCTGACCGACGAACAGGCACGAAACCTATTCCAGCCGTTCAGTCAGGCCGATTCGTCCACCGCGCGCAAATACGGCGGCACCGGGCTGGGACTGACCATCAGCAAACGGTTGGCCGAGATACTCGGCGGCAATATCGTCCTCCGTAGTGAGCCCGGCAAAGGAAGCACGTTCACCGTCACAGTCGATGCGGGCGATTTGGAGGGCGTGAAGCTGATTAAAGCACCTGAGGAGACGGATGCACGGGCCTGCCCGCCGCCCGCGACAGAGAAGGCCGCCGCTGTGCGGCTTACTGGCCGGATCCTGCTGGCCGAGGACGGGCCGGATAATCAGCGGCTGATCGCATTCCTGCTCAAGAAGGCGGGTGCCGAGGTGACAGTAGCCGAGAACGGGCAGATCGCGTACGACGAAGCCCTGGCGGCCCTCGAACGCGGCGAGTCCTTTGATCTGGTCCTGATGGACATCCAGATGCCCGTCATGGACGGCTACGAGGCCACGCGCCGGTTACGGGCGGCGGGCTATGCCGGCCCGATTATCGCCCTGACGGCCCACGCCATGGCGGGAGACCAGGAAAAATGCCGGGCCGCCGGGTGCGACGGGCACCTGACCAAACCCATTGACCATGCCACGTTCTTGCCCACGATCGCGCGCTGCATTTCAGCATCGCCGTCGGGGGAAGAGGCTTCAACCACGGCCCGGATTGACGAACAGCCGTGCATCGGATGCCCGGAGCAGTAGCCTGTTTGCGGAGTGTTCAGTCTTAAGACTCGCGAGCGAGAATGTGTACGATGGCCAACGAACTGCGAACAAACCCTCGGCATGGCTTCCCCTACGAACAGCTCATCGCCACGGTAATCGATGGCAAGATGCCCTCTTTGACCGATTTCCGTGCCGTGCCTTGCGAAGACATGTCCTGCAGCGGGATCGCGTTCTACCTGGCGGAGGAGCCCAAGGCGAACGAATACGTCGTTGCACTCGGGAAAGCCCCCAGCATGATCTACTTGTGCGCCCGCGTAGTCCAGGTCCGGCAAGTGCCGCGTAAGGGGCGACTGTGGCACCGGGTCGGCTGCCAGTTCACGGGTCGAGCCCGGGTCGAGCAGAGTACGCTGGGCGTTGTGCGGGTGTTCGACGTCCCGGAAACACCTATGCAGATCACACAACGCACGCAGACTGAGCCTGAACAGACGGCGATATATGCTGATTCGAATCATGAAGAGGCGTTCGCCATGCCCGCGGCATGCGATTAGCCCGGAACACTCATGACGGTGTAGGGTGGTGACAAGCAAGCCACGACCCTGGTGGGCCTTCGGTCGCTTGGCCGGGCCTGCTTCCATCGCACGGCGTGCAAACCACTCCGGGCGTGGCTTGCGCAGGCCCACCAAAGACTTACGCGACCTTGTCCCACCCCACATGAATCATCCGGGGTAGGCCGATTCACCAGGGCCAATTCAGGGCCCGTGCACTGCGGGCCATTATCCGGTTGCGTTCCGGATACCCGTCTCGGCGGCGGTGCAAATTCGGTCCAGCTCGTCAAGTGTAATGGTCAGCGGCGGCATGAGTACGATCACGTTGCCAAGCGGCCTCAGCAGCACGCCGAGCGTTCGGGCGTGATCGCACGCGAGCAGGCCGCGCTTCTCGGCCCACGGGTAGGGGTCTTTCGTGGCCTTGTCGCGAACCAGTTCAATGCCGGCAATAAGCCCGCGCTGCCGGACGAAGCCGACGTGGGGAAGCCGGGCAATCCGCTGAAGGTGCATGGCCAGCCGATCGATCTTTTCCGGCAAACGGTCAAGCGTTCGTTCTTCGTCGAACACGTCGAGTGTTGCGAGGGCCGCGGCGGCGCCCAGCGGGTTGCCGCCGTAGGTATGCCCGTGAAAGAAGGTCTTCCCTTCAGAGTAATCGCCTAGAAAGGCGTTCCAGACCTCGCTGGTTGTCAGTGTGGCGGCCAGGGGAAGGTAACCGCCGGTCAGCCCCTTGGCCAAGCAAAGGAAGTCGGGAGCAACCTGCTCGTGTTCGCAGGCGAACATCTTGCCCGTGCGGCCCATGCCGACCGCAACTTCGTCGGCAATGAGCAGGACATCGTACTTGCGGGTAAGTTCCCGCGCGCCGCGCAGGTAGCCGGGCGGATGGACGATCATGCCGGCCGCGGCCTGGACGAGCGGCTCGATGACCATCGCCGCGATGCGCCGGTGATGCTGCTTGAGCACTTCTTCCAGCTTGGCCAGGTGGTGCGCGGCCACGTCGTCTGGGGCCACGCCGTCGGGCGGCCGGCAGGGATCGGGCGCCGGCAGGCGGAGCACGTCGAACAGCAGCGGCTGGAACATGGCGTGGAACCGCTCGACGCCGCCCACGCTGACGCTGCCCAGTGTATCGCCGTGATAGGCGTCGCCCAATGCGACGTAGACCGACTTTTCGGGGCACGGGTTCTCTCGCTGGCGCCAGTATTGGAACGCCATCTTCAGCGCCACTTCGACGGCCGTCGCCCCGTCGTCGGAGAAGAACACGTGGCCAAGCCCCTCCGGGGCAAGGTCGACTAGGCGGCGGGCCAACTTGACGGTCGTCGGGTTCGACGAACCCAGGTTGGTCACGTGCGCCACGCGGTCAAGCTGCTCGCGGATCGCAGCGTCGATCCGGGGATGCCGGTGCCCGTGGATGTTGCACCACAGGCTGCTGGTGCCGTCGAGATAGCGGTTGCCGTCGATATCGACGAGCGTACACCCTTCGGCCCGTTCGAGCAGTAGGGGCTGATACTCGGCCATTTGCGTGAACGCATGCCACACGAGCGTGCGGTCCCACGTTTCGAGTTGTTCGCGCGTCGGGTTCATTCCCAGGCGACGACCACGAGGGCGCCGATCTCGATTCCCAGCCGGCTGGCGGCGTTGTCGCCCACGACGGCCAGTTCGAGCTGCCCGCTGGAACCGATCAGGGCCACAAGCGTACCGGGCGGCTGGTCGGCGTAGGTCCGATAGATGCCGAAGGTCTCGTAGATGCCGCAGATGATGCACGCCCGCTCATCGGTGGGACGGCCTTCAAGCATGTCGACGGTGATGTTGGTGATCAGATTTCCGTATGAATCGATCTGCTCGACGGCCCCTTCGAGCCGGCGCTCGCCCCGGTGGACCCTCAACCACTGGATGGCCACCAAGCCTTCGTGCGGCGGGCCGAGTTGTTCGGGCGCTACGCCGCGGGTCAGGTGGGCCGCCGCAGGCGCCATGATGTCGCGGCCGTGGAACGTGGCGGAGACCTCGGGCAGCCAGAACTCGGGATTGACCAGCCGGATGATCTGATCCGGCCGGTTGCGTTCCGCCAGCCGGCTGAGCAATCCGTTATCGGGGGCAATGAACTGCTGGCCGCCGATCCGCGCATAGACAATCGCCCGGTCCGTGCCAACGCCGGGATCGACCACCGCCACGTGGACGGTGCCGGCGGGGAACCGGGGGCAAACCGAATCGAGGATCATGGCGCCGTACCGAACGTCCTGGGCCGGCACGTCGTGCGTCAGATCGACCAGCGTCACGTCGGGGTTGATCGAAAGGATCACACCCTTCATAGCCGCCACGTACGGACTGCCGGCGCCGAAGTCGGTGGTCAGCGTGATGATGCTCATGGCGAAACTCCCACGGCTGGTTAACCACGTGCGATCAGTGCCAGGCAGATATCCTTCACACGCCCGGGGTCTGCATTCGGATTCTGCTTCTTGGCTTGCCCGATCAGGGCGCCAATGGCTTTTTCCTTGCCACTACGGACCTGTTCGGCGATCTTCGGATTGGCCTCAAGAAGTTGCCGGCACAGGTCTTCAAGGTCAGCGTCGTCCACCTTTTCGATTCCCAGCCGCTTCATGGCTTGCTCGACCGAGACGCCCTCGGCGACCATTTGGGCGAGGACTTCGCGGCCCCGGCTGGTAGTCAGTTCACCGGCGATAACCGCCTTCAGCAGGGCAGCCAGTTCGGCGGCCGGAACGGGATACGCGTCGATCGGCTCCTGGCGCTCGTTGAGCCATCGAAGCACGTCCTGACCAATCCAGTTGGACGCCGTCTTGCCGTCGCCGCAGGCTTCGGCGACGGCAACGTAGTAGTCCACAAGCGGACGGCCCTGATTTACCAGCACGTCGGCATCGTAGGGCGTGACGGCATAGTCGGCCACAAGCCGGGCGCGAAGGGCCGCCGGCAACTCGCCCAGCGACGACCGAATGCGGTCAACCTCCGCCTCGTTGAGGATCAGCGGCAGGAGGTCCGGATCGGGGAAGTAGCGGTAATCGCTCGATTCCTCCTTCGCCCGCTGCTCGTAGGTGGTCTGGCGGGCTTCATCCCAACCGCGTGTCGTCTTGTGTCCGCCGGGGTCGCCCCGCCGGATGCCCCGCTCCTGCCATTGGCGGTACTGCCGCTCGACCTCGTAAGCCAGCGCCCGCTCCACCGCCCGGAAGCTGTTCATGTTCTTCACTTCGGCAATGGGCGTTGCCGCGGTTCCCGCGGGCGTGGCGACGTGCAGATTGACGTTCGCGTCGACCCGCAGTGAGCCCTCCTGCATGTTGCAGTCGCTCACGCCCAGATAGCCCAGCAGCAGCTTCAGTTCCGTCAAATAGGCCCGGGCCTCGGCCGGACTGCGCATGTCGGGCTCGCTGACGATTTCCAGCAGCGGGGTTCCGGAGCGGTTCAAGTCGATTCGGCTATCGGCTCGTCCAGCCGCCTCGTCGTGCATGCTCTTGCCGGCGTCTTCCTCCAGGTGCGCCCGCGTAATGCCCACCCGCTTCAGCTCGAATGCACCCTTCGGGTCGCTGATTTCCAGCCAGCCGTTTTGGCTCAGTGGCAGGTCGAACTGGCTGATTTGGTAGCCCTTGGGCAGATCGGGATAGAAATACTGCTTGCGGTCCCACTTGGTGAAGCGGGGGATGGTGCAGTTCAGTGCCACCGCCGTGCGGAGGGCAAGCGCAACGGCCTGGCGGTTCATCACGGGCAGGGCGCCGGGTAAGCCGATGCATACCGGGCAAGTCTGTGTATTCGGCGGTGCGCCGAACTGCGTGCTGCACCCGCAGAACAGCTTGCTGCGAGTGAGCAACTGCACGTGGACTTCCAGCCCGATCAGGATGGTATAGGGTTCGTTCATGGCGTTCTTGTATGCCAATCGGTAGCCTGCTGGAACATGGCCGCCGCCCGCAGCAGCCGCTCCTCTTCAAACGGCGGCGCCTGCAAGTGCAGCCCAATCGGCAATCCACTTGTGCTGAAACCACATGGCACCGATAGTCCGGCCAGTCCGGCCAGGTTCGTACTTGCCGTGTACAGGTCGAGCAGGTACATGGCCAAGGGATCGCCGGCCTTCTCTCCCAGCTTGTAGGCCGGAGTGGGTGTGACGGGCCCCACAATCAAATCGACCCGCTTGAATGCCTCAGCCAAATCCTGCCAAATGAGCCGCCGCACCCGCAAGGCTTTCAGGTAGTAGGCGTCATAATATCCGGCGCTGAGCGCGTAGGTGCCCAGCATGATGCGCCGCTTGACCTCCGGGCCGAATCCCTCGGCGCGGCTGTGCCGATACATGCGTACCAGGGCGGTGTCCATCGCCTCGAGCCCGGCCGCGTCGCCCGCTTCGCTCAGGCGCTTGCGTTCGGCTTCCAACTCGTCGAGCAGCGGCCGCTCGTCAGCCCGGTGGCCATAATGGGCGCCGCTGTAGCGTGCAAGATTGGCCGACGCCTCGCACGACGCGATGATATAGTACGTGGCAACGGCATACCGGTTGTGCGGCAGGGAGACTTCATCGACCGTGGCGCCGAGCGATTCGTACACCGCAATCGCCTCGCGTACCGCGCGCTCGACCTCGCGGTCGAGCCCGTCGCTGAAATGTTCTCGCACCAGGCCCAGCCGCAAGCCGTCAAGCGGCTGCCGGACGGTTTGGGTATACGCGGGCACGGGGCGGTCGACCGAGGTGGAGTCGTTCGGATCGTGGCCGGCGAGCACTTCGAGCAACAGGGCGCAGTCTTCGGCGGTTTGGGCAATCGGGCCGACCTGATCCAGGCTGCTGGCGAAGGCCACCACTCCGAAACGGCTTACCCGCCCGTAGCTTGGCTTCAGGCCGGTCACGCCGCATACCGCCGCGGGGCAGCGGATGGAGCCGCCCGTATCGGTTCCGACTGCCAGCGGGGTCATGCGGGCGGCAACGCACGCGGCCGAGCCGCCGCTGGACCCGCCGGGGATTCGCTCAGGGTTCCAGGGGTTGGTGGTCTTCTGGAAGGCCGAGTTCTCGGTCGAGCCGCCCATGGCGAACTCGTCCATGTTCGTGCGGCCCAGCAGCACGGCGTCGGCCTGCTTGAGCTTCACAATGACCGTGGCATCGTACGGCGGACGGAACCCGGCGAGCATGCGCGACGCACACGTGGTCGGCTGCCCCGCCTGGCAGGCAAGGTCCTTCACCGCGACCGGCAGGCCCGCTAACCGGCCGAGCGGCTCGCCTGCCGCGCGCCGGCGGTCGATCGCTTCGGCCTGTTCGAGGGAACCTTTGGCGTCGATATGAAGAAATGCCTTAACTTGGCCGTCGCAACGTTCAATTTGTTCGATGCAGGCCTTGGTGAGTTCCACCGCCCCAAGCGAGCCGGACTGAAGCCGGTCAAGCAACTCGGTTGCCGTATGCTCGAGAAGGCCCATCAGAACTCTCCCAATACCGCAGGAACCCGGTAACACTCGGCATCGCGGCTGGGTGCATTGGCCAGCGCTTGATCGCGTCCGAGGCTGGGCCGAACTTCGTCGTCGCGAAAGGCATCGACCACGTCGAGTGGGTGGGCCATCGGCTCGACGCCCTCGGTATCGACTTCGCGTAGAAGTGCCACGTACTCCAAGACCTTGCCAAGCTGGCCGGTCATCTGGTCGAGTTCCGCTTCCGAAAGCAACAGCCTTGCCAGGAGGGAAACGTCTTCAACTTGTTTACGGGAGATGGCCATGAACTGCACACGTTGGGCGTCAATAGGACGGACTACTTGAACAGGAAAACCCGCGGCCGTGCCCTGCCCGTGTCACGGCGCACACCACCACACCCGTCTCGCCGGCACGCCCGGCGGGGCAAACAGCACCGCAATGACGCAACCCGCAAGGAAGCTACGCCGGCTTGACTTCTTTCGGCAACTGGAACGGCGCTGCACGGACCCGCTTTGTAACCGCACCGCTGCGGATGCATTGTGTGCAGAGCCGCACCGTTTTGTGTGTGCCGTTTGCCGTAGTAACGCGGACGCGCTGGAGGTTGGGCTTGAACTTTCGGCGGGCGATCCCAGTGACCTTGGTACCCACTCCACCGAGGTATTTTGCTTTCCCTCTATGGGCGACCGAATTGCCCATGACGGTCTTCTTTCCACACACTTCGCAAGCAAATGCCATAGGACGCTACCTTTCCGCAACTCCTCCAGGACGCAATAGAAAGCATTAGTATAGCAGCCGGGCGGATTGGCGCGAAGGGGTGACTTCCTGGTTGTTGTCCCCCGATCGGAATGCCCCTGCGGTGAGACCCACCAACGAGCCGCGCGACCTTGACCCACGCTACCTCATTCGTAGCAGATAGGTAGGGTGGGTCAAGCAAGCCGCTTCTTTGGTGGGCCATCGGCCGCTGCAACCGGCGTGCGTCCAGGCGGCGGGCTGTGAATCAGGTAGGTTGCGGCTTGTGCGGGCCCACCAACGATCCACGCGACCTCGACCCACCCTACGTAGTTCGCAGCAGTGCCAGCACCTCGTCGAGCAAGAGGCGATTGGCGCCTATCCCTTCGCCCCCGCGGATTGTGGGAGTTCCCCGCCAGTCAGTGAAGGAACCACCGGCTTCTTCGAGGATGGGCAGCAGGGGGGCGGCGTCCCAAATGGCCATCTGGGGATCGATCATCAGGTCGGCCCGGCCCGTGGCTACCATCAGATACCCGTAGCAGTCGCCCCAGGTGCGCGTCAGACGTGCGGCGGATTGCAGGCGGCAGAAGGCCTCGCCCCGACCCAGTTCCCACCATAGCTTCGTCTCACTGGTAACGAACAGTCCCTGGCTGAGTTGGCGGCAGGAGGAAACGCGTGCGGGTTTCGGTTGCGACTCGCCCTTCACATACCAAGCTCCTTGGCCCTGTGCGGCATAGACCGACTCGCCAGTGCCGGGAATGTATACCACGCCAATGACTGGCCGCCCATCGTACTCGACGCCGACAAGCGTTCCGAACAGCGGTATCCCGTGAATGAACGATTTCGTGCCATCGATCGGATCGAGGATCCAGCGGAACGGACTATTGCCTGGACGGTCGGGCAATTCCTCGCCCAGGATGGCGTCGTCGGGGAAGGTCTCGGCAATGCGGTGCCGGAGATGCTCCTCCGCGCGGCGATCGGCCGCGGTTACAGGCGAGTCGTCGGCCTTTCGTTCGACGCGCAAACTGGAACTGCCAAAGTACTCTAGTGTAATCCAACCCGCCTCGCGGGCCGCAGCTACTGCCAAATTCAGACGATCTTCGATCTCAATCATGAGGCACCCGGTGTATCGGGGGTTCACGCAATCCAGATCGAAGTGTAGCACGAACGCCGCCTCCGGACAACATGCCGGGGGAGGCTCAGACAAGCGTCTCACGCCATGCAGCGCGGTCAGACACCAGCGCTAGTGTCGCCCGCGGGCAGCAAGTGGACCAGCTTGTAGCTATCAAGCTGCTCCCGAGCTGTGTCGGTTACTTGGCTCAACACCGCTTCCAACTTGGTCCGCGACTCATCGTCCAGTCCTTCGTTGATCGGCAGCGTCGATGCAAGTGGACCGTCAATTGCCTCGATGACTTCCAGCAGCGATATCTCGTCGGGGCCGCGGTCGAGGGTGTAGCCACCGTCGACACCGCGCGTCGATGTGAGGATTCCATGCGCCACAAGATTTCTTAGAATCTGAAGCAGGAATCGTTCCGGCATCTTCCCCTCCGCCGCAAGCCGGCTGCACGGCACCGGCGAATGCGAGTTTGTCTTGGCAAGCTGGAGCGTTGCCTGAAGGGCATAGGCGACCGTTCTGGAAAGCTTCATAGTATTGCACAGCTCCCGAGTGATATTATATATAGACAAGTTTAACAGATTCAAAAGAGAAATAATAGGGGGAGGCGCAAAAAACTTCGATTTTGCGCAAATCCGCACTAGCGGGTGGAAGTAGTTTTAGGTATTCGAGCGAAAACTACCTAACCTGGGTGCCATGCGACACCTTGGGGGCTATGTCGAGAGAGGCAACCGTAGTCTGCACCTACCTGGGGGCTAATTCCACTACGGTCGAGGCAGTGAAGTGCTAACCAGCCACGCCATGTAGCAGACATAGCATGTCAGAAGTGCCCCCCCTTCGAAGCGGTTGATGCGTCCCGGCCGGCCAAAACCGTAGCCGATCACAGAGAGGGCGAGGGTCATTAGGCCCATCACCAGCCAATCGCGCGAAAGCACCTCCGGTGCAACCGCCATGGGATGAATGGCCCCGGCGATGCCGACCACCGCAAGCGTATTGAACAGATTCGAACCGAGCACGTTGCCCAGCGCGATGTCGTGTTCGCCCTTACGCATGGCCGCCAGTGAGGAGGCCAATTCCGGAAGCGACGTGCCCAAGGCCACGATGGTCAGCCCGATCACCAGGTCGCTTACTCCAAGTGCCTCGGCAATTTCGACCGCACCCCATACCAGGATGCGCGAACTGAGGATCAGCCCCAGAAGTCCCACGACAAGCCAAAACACCGCCCTCCCCAGCGGCATTTGGTAGGCTTCAGTTTCCTTCTGAACCAGCGAGCTGAAGCTATCGCCGCGTTGACGTACTCCCTGGATGACGGTCCAGATCATAATGAGGGCGAAGAGTACCAAGAGCACCCAGGCATCTGTCCGAGTGATCTCGCCATTGTGAATCTGAAAGGCGGCCAACAACGTAATTGCCAAGAGAACGGGCAGTTCCTTGCGGAGCACTTGAGAGTGGACGGCGATCGGGCTGATCAGTGCGGTCAGCCCGAGAATCAGCCCGATGTTGGCGATGTTCGAGCCGTAGGCGTTGCCCATCGCAAGCCCCGGATTCCCCTGAGCGGCAGAGATGGCGGAAACCACCATTTCCGGCGCCGAAGTGCCGAATCCGACAATCACCATGCCGATGACCAAGGGTGGCACGCCGATATGCCGGGCCGTGGCGGCCGATCCTTCGACGAACCGGTCGGCACTAAGTACCAGGAATAGCAGACCAAAAACGACGGCGGCAGCGGCCAGTATCATCGGGTTCTTCCAGAACGCAGTCTCAGGCAGTGGTGACCATTCGTATTGGCCGGCCCCGGATCATTCCCGGCGGCGCACGGGAGAATGAGACGGTCAAAGACCCAGGACGTCGGCCATCGCGTACTTTCCGGGAGGTTTGCCGGCCAGGAACTTCGCGGCCGCCAGGGCGCCCAGCGCGTAACAGTCGCGGCTGGACGCGCGAACCGTCAGTTCGACCATCTCGCCGAGCATCGCAAAGACAATCGTATGTTCGCCGGGGTTGTCGCCGGTGCGAATGGCATGGTAGCCGATTTCGCCGTGCGGCCGTTTCCCGGTGCGTCCTTCTCGCCCGTGCCGGTGCTGGTCCTGACCCATGATCGCTGCGATCAACCGGCCGAACTCCAGGGCGGTGCCGCTGGGGGCGTCTTCCTTGAACCGGTGGTGACGTTCGAGGATCTCCACGTCGGCATCATGGTCATGTAGCGATTGGGCGGCAACCTGGGCCAACTTCATCGTGAGGTTGACCGCGAGACTCATGTTCGGCGCGTGCAGCAGGGCGATTTCGCGGGCGGCATCGGCCAATTGCTGCACCAACCGTTCGTTGAGACCCGTCGTCGCCACCACCAGCGGAAGCCCGGCCGCCACGCATATCGGGACGATGGCCTCCGTGCCCGCCGGCAGAGAGAAGTCGATGACCACGCGGGCTTCCGCGCGAGGCGGCAAGGCATCGGTCAGCGGCAAGCCGATTTGTCCCACGCCGGCCAGTTCCCCGGCATCGGTTCCCAGTTGGGGGTGGTTCGGCGCGTCGAGGGCGGCGACGGGGCGCAGTTCCGGATCGGCCGAGGCGAGGGCAACCAGCCGCCGCCCCATCCGTCCGGCGGCGCCGTGGATGGCGACATTCAACATGGACGTTCAAACCTTCTGTTGCTAAGGGGCGACGCAGGATTCTTCCGGCGACAGTCAACTATACAGCCGGATGGCCTTGATGATTTCGTCAAGATCGTTCGGCACGACCACGGCCCGGTTGGCGAACGCGGCCCGGCGAACTCCACGGCTGCCCAGAACGTCGTTAAATACCTTCTGGTCGGTCGTGTGGTAGGCAACCGTTGCCGTGGGATCCTTGAGTTGGTGGCCGGTGAGCACGCACACCACCTGTTCCTCGGGATCAATGACTCCTTCCTCGACAAGCCGCTTCGCGCCGGCCAGGCTGGCGGCGCTGGCCGGCTCGCAGCCTAGTCCGCTGGCGCCGACGCGAGCCTTCGCGTCGAGGATTTCCTGATCCGTCACTTCGCGCACCACGCCGTTGCACCAGTGGAGTGCCCGAAGGCATTTGTTCAAGTTCACGGGCCGGTTGATCTCGATGGCGCTGGCGATGGTCGAGGCACGTCGCTGGGTAGCGTCCATGTCCGAATAGAATCCGGCGATCGCGTTGCGGTCGGGCCGGCCGCCGTTCCAGCACAGGCCCTTGTGTTCCACCAGGTCGAACAGCGTATTGGCGCCGGCGGCGTTGATGACCGCCAATCGGGGAATGCGCGAAATCAGTCCCAACTCGTGCAACTCGTGAAAGGCCTTGCCGAACGCACTCGAGTTCCCCAAGTTCCCTCCGGGAACGACAATCCAATCCGGCACCTGCCAGCGCAACGCCTCAAGGATGCGGAACATGATGGTCTTCTGGCCCTCCAACCGGAACGGGTTGACGCTGTTGACCAGGTAGATGCCCAACTGCTGCGAAACCTGTTTGACGCGGGCCATTGCGTCGTCGAAGTCGCCGTTGATTTGCACCGTCAGCGCGCCGTAGTCGAGCGCTTGCGAGAGCTTTCCATAGGAAATCTTGCCGGAGCCGATGAAGATCACCGCCTTCATCAGTCGGGTAACCGAGCAATAGAGGGCCAGCGAGGCGCTCGTGTTGCCCGTGGAGGCGCACGCGGCCCGATCGGCGCCGACAAGCCGCGCGTGCGTGAAGGCTCCGGCCATGCCGTTATCCTTGAAACTCCCCGAAGGGTTCATGCCCTCGTACTGCAACAGCAGGCGCCCGGATCGCATACCCGCGTACTCGGCCGCGCCCTCGGAAGGGAGCAACAGTGTCTGGCCTTCGCCCACGGTCACACACTGTTCGACCGGCGCAAAAGGCAGGAGCCCGTGAAATCGCCACACCCCACTAAAGGCGTGAGGGTTATCGCGACGGGCCCATTGGGCTTCGAGTGCCCGGAGTGAGGTCGGCACCGGCAAACGATCCCACTCGTAGGCCGCGTCGACCAGATCCCCACATTTGGGGCATGCAACAAGTACCTCGTCAATTCCGAAGGTAGCCGCGCAATCCGGCCCGATACATCGCTGGTAGGCAAGCTTGGCAGTCAAGGAAGTCACGTTCTTGGCAAGGGAGAGGCTGTTCAGAAACCGTCATCTTGCTAGAACATACCGCAACCTGGGCGAAAGTGTAAGCCCGGTTGCGGAATCCGCGAGAAATCTCGAAAAAAAAGAGGCAGTGCTTCCGAGCATGTCGCTTTTTCCGCGGGATCGTTCCGAGATTCGGCGTATTGGCAGATTTCGGCAGATTGCAGTCGGATGGTCGCGGCGCCGGAAATATTGTGAGGTTTGCCTTTCGGGAGTTTGCGGGGCACTCTTTGACACCGAAACGGAATGAGTTTATAATAATGGTTCTCGGCGCGTTGAGACGGTATTGCACCGAGTCGATATCACCCGGAGAGAATGCCATGAAAAAAACTGACATGAAGGTCTACCACGATCGGTTGATTGCCCTTCGCGCCCGCCTGCGGGGCGATGTAAACCATATGGCCGAGGCGGCGCTGAACAAGAATCGCATGGAAGGCAACGGCGACCTGTCCAGCATGCCGATCCACATGGCCGATATCGGCAGCGACAACTTCGAGCAAGAGTTCACGCTTAGCCTCATGCAGAGCGAAGAGGACCTGCTCGGCAAGATCGAAACTTCACTCGAACGCATTGAAGAGGGCACGTACGGAACATGCGAAGAGTGTGGAGTGCGCATCCCGAAGACGCGGCTGAATGCCATTCCGTACGCTGACCTGTGCGTTCGCTGTGCCGAGAAAATCGAGCAAGGAGACTAGGACGTCTCCGAATCCATGAAATCCGTCATGCCGAGCCGCATCCTGGTATTCCTTGCGATCGCCCTGACCGGCTGCGGACTCGACCTTTGGACCAAGTCGTTGTTTTTCGATTGGCTTGGTATGCCGGGCCAGCAACCCGTCTGGTGGCTCATTCCAGACGTATTCGGGTTTCACACCAGTCTCAACCAAGGCGCCCTGTTCGGCTTGGGCCAGGGTTTCACGCCGGTGTTTGCGGCCCTTTCGATCATCGCGGCCGTGGCCGTGCTGGTCTGGTTGTTCGTCTATCGCGCCGCCGAGGACTGGTGGCTGACGATTGCACTGGGCTGCGTCGAGGCGGGAATCCTCGGCAACCTGTACGATCGGCTGGGATGGCATGGTCTTACCTGGCCCGCAGGATACCCTTCGGCCGGCGAGCCGGTTCACGCCGTGCGCGACTGGATTCTGGTGATGATCGGGACGTGGCCGTGGCCAACCTTCAACGTGGCCGACAGCCTGCTCGTGGTCGGGGCCTTGCTGCTGCTGGGGCATGCCCTGTTGGTGAACCCCGCCGCGGCCCCTGCCGATGCGAAGGCCGAGTCGGCGTAGCCCGGGTGACTCATCTACGTAAGGGGGGACAGGGTTGCGTAGGTCGTTGGCCCGAATTGTTCGTGTAGGGTGGGACAAGGTCGCGTAAGTCCTTGGTGGGCCTGCGCAAGCCAAGCCCGGGGTGATTTGCACGTCGTGCGCTGGAAGCAGGCCCGGCCAAGCGACCGAAGGCCTGCCTGGCGGCAGGCAGGCCCACCAGGGTCTTGGCTTGCTTGTCACCACCCTACATCGTCATGAATCATCCGGGTTGGTGGGCCCGCACAAGCCGCAATCAAGCTGATTTGCAGCCCGCGTGCTTGGAAGCACGCCGGTTGCAGCAACCGATGGCCCACCAAAGAAGCGGCTTGTTTGACCCACCCTACCTATCGTGAGCAATGCGCGGCAGGAGAATGCCGCCTACTCTTCACCCATGGCCCGGCAGGCTTCCCATAGACGCAACTGCACGTACACGCGAATGGGTACGTTAGGGCGGAACAGCCACTCCTCCCGGCCCTCCGGTGGAGGCAGCGGCACGTACAGGTGGCGCTGTCCGGGCGGTTGCGCCATGTACAGGTAGCGGAGCAGTTCCTTTTCCATTTCCGGCTGAGTGATGATCAGCAGCGCCGGCGGGCCCCCGGGAATCGTATCGAGCCACGCAACCGTGGAGAAGTCGCGCAGGCACCACGGCAACGGCCAGTAGTCGTGGTCGGGGCATATCGCTTGAACGTACATGGCCGTTCCGTCCGGATGATGGGCGGCAACCTGGCGGATTCGCTCGACCAACATGGGAACGTCGTCGGTCGTGTGCGAGTACACGTACGGGTTCCGGGGATGCTCATAGAACACGAAACTCGCCTGGTACGCCTGCCACCCCAGGTGGGCCGAGAACGCAGCGAGTACCACTCCGCCCAATGTCTTAAGCACGACGCCGGGCAGCGACCTCAGCAGCGCGGCTGCACCGATGCCTGCCAGCAGAATCATGCTGCTGAGGAAACTCAGCGAACACCAAGGCGTCTTGTAGGGGAGCACCGAGTAGATCAACGTCAAAAGGACAGTGTATATCGAGAGGAAGAGGGCGAAGCGGCGCTGCCGTGGATCGAGCCCCTTGCCCGCCGCCGCAGCGGTCATGCCCACCAAGGCCAGCACGGCGATGAATCCTTCCGACCAGAAGCCGCGGCTGCCGGCGGGCCACCAGAAGAGGTTCCGGAAGTAATAGTGCCACGGCTGCACGTGCCGGCCGACGCTCCCTTCGCCCGAGGCCTGCCCGAGATAGTGGAAGTATGTGCTGTACGAGTCGACGATACCGCTGGGGTTCTTCCCGAATGACGAGAAGAAGACGGCCGAGACGGCGGCAGCTACCAACACGACCAGAAGCACGGAAAACACGCATCGCTTCCACCCGGCGCGCCAGAAGCCCGGCAAGGTCAATACACCCGCCGCAGCCATTGCCGCCAGCGCCAACACGCAGGTTTCCTTGCTGGCATGCATCATGGCAATCGCTGCACCGAGCACGAACAGCCAGAATCCCGCCCGAATGGCCCGCAGCCGGCCCACCGTGCCCGATTCCATCCCCGTATTGGCATCGCGCGGGATTGTTTCCGCTCTCGCGGCGCAGTCGTTTGCCGGTTCACAAGGGCGGTTTTCCGTGGCGGAACCGGAACCGTCCTCGTTCGGCCCGTCAAGAAACCTCGCCCAACGCCACATCGCGGCGATCGCCAGCAGCGTGAAGGCGACCAGCAGCATTTCCTGGATGTAGTACCGGCTGAAAAAGACCATTGCCGTTGAGAGGGCCGTCAGCACGGCAGCGCCGAGCATGGCCGTCAGGCCCAACTCGCGGCGCAGCAGCCAAGGAAGCCCTATCAACAGGATGCCCAATACCGCGGGAACGAGCCGGAGTTGCGTTTCCGTCACCTCGGTCACCCGCTCCGCGCCGGCAGCCCAGGCGATGGGCAAGGTGAGATAATTCAGGCTGGGGCCGTGGTACTCGCGCGGGTTATACACATAGGAGTCTTCTTCGAGCAGCCGGCCGAACTTGATGCCGTGGACCGCTTCATCGCAATGCATCGGCCGATTGGCCAAGTCGGCCAACCGGAAAACCGCTCCACCGGCCAGGATGGCGAGCATCAGAACGGCGGCGGCGGCCGGACTCGCGCGGAGGGATTGCACTGAACTTACTCGCTTTGCTCAAGCGGTATGCCGTAAACAGCGACTTCCGTGTAATGGTTTCCTTCGTCAATGTGGTTGCCGCGCGAAAAGAACCGCACGTATCGGCCTTCAACACCACGCGCGTCGATCAGCTTCCCCTCGGCGGTTTCCACGTAGCCCATGTCCTCGCCGACGCCCAGGCCCGAGGTATTGTCGTAATCGTTGTTGAACACCGTTTCGGCTTCGATGAAATCGGGGCAATCACTGATTTGCACGACAACGTCGCGGTACACGCGGGCCTCGGCATGGTTGTGCCAAAGGAGTACGGCGAAGATCGTCGCCCGCCGGCCGAGATCCACCTGGACCCATTGCGTGCCGGGCCGAAGTTCCAGGTAGCCGAAGTCCGATGCCTCCTTGTCGCCGTTGGTGATATAGTCGAGTTCGCCGGCCGCGGGGTCGGGGTCGCTGGCCGATACCGGCATGCCCAGTGCCAAATTGGCTGTGCCTTCCGGAGCGAGGAACGGCGGCCGCGGCCCGCCGCGAGGCTTCTCGACGTTCGGTTCATCGACAGGCACCGGCGTGCCCCGGAACGCCGGGGCCGGTAGTCCCAGGTCGATCTCGACGAGATTGCCAAACGCAACCGCGGGCAGCTCGTCAACCGCGGGTTTGGCCGCCGCAACCTCGGCCGGCTCGTCGGCCTCGGGCATTACCGCAGATTCGCCGGGTTCGGTTTCAGGTTCCACAGGTGTCTCGGGAAGGTCGGGCTCGTCCGGTTCTGGCACGTCCATGGGCCAGAGCGGATCGACAACGGTGACCGATGGAGGAACCGTCACGCTGGGCATCGGCCGCTCGGCCGGCGTACAGCCGAGGATCGCCATGGTTACAATCAGCGTCAGAGCCGGACCATAATACGGAAGACGAAAACTTATCTTCACAAGACAATCTCCTGGAGTCGGGTAACTGTTGGGCGGTCGGTTTGCCAAGTTCAAGGCGTGGGGTAAGCATCTCGCTTGCCAAGACATTTGGGCCCGCGATCGCAGCCTGGAAGGTTGCGCCACGTTTGCGGAAACCGAACAGTGCCGTCTTGGCAGAGCACTACTTTGCCTCGATCGCCTTCTTGGCACGTTGGCGCAGTTCGTTGTCCTTGGTTGTGTCGATGACTTTCTGGAGTGCCTCGCGGACGGCGGTCCTGTCGCCTTCTTCCATCCGTTCCGCAATGAGCACGGCGGCAAGGCCGGCTGCTTCAGCAAGATCGGGATCGTCCATTGCGGGGAGGACGACGGCAGTTGCAGCCGGATTGGCACTGGCGCCGGCGAAGCCCAGTACCAAGAGCTTTTCCTCGTTGCGTTTGGCCAGTTCCAGGGCTTTGACCAGCAAATCAATCTCGGCCGGCCGATCCGGGCGGGGCTGTGCCAAGAGGGCCAGCCCCCGAACCGCCACGACGTGATGGCGCAGGTCCTCGGCCGTTTCCGCGATCCTCACCAGATGCTCGGCAGCAGCTGTGTCGCCCCAGATGGCAAGCGTGCGAATGGCCGCGTTGCGCACTACCTCGTGTTCATCGTCAAGCCTTTTGACAACGGCGCCAAGTGCCTCGTCGCCACCGGCGCGGGCAAGCGATTGAAGCAGTGCCGCGGTCGCGTCGGGGTCGGCATCCTCCAATCCGGCGATGATCGCCTTGGCGCCCTTCTCGCGAGCGCGGCCGCACACGGCCATCAAGGCCAGCTTCGCCTGGTAGCGTTCCGCGCCTTCACTTGCCGACTTGACCGCCTCGACCAGTTCCGCAGCATGTTCTTCACCCGCCAGCAGCCGCAGGGCTCGGATCGCGGCAATGCGAACCGCTTCCGCGTCCCCTTTGGCAGCGTCAAGGACGACCGGCATGGCTTCCCGGGCGTTCCGGCGAGCGAGAACGTCCAGCAGAGGGGCCTGGGAGTCGGGCTCGGCTTTCTCGAAGGCGGCCAAAATGGCTTCGTTCACCTTCTCGCCCTGGAGGCGGATCAGGCTCTGCCGGGCAACGGCCTGCACGGTGTCGGGGCCGGCCGCCATTTCACTGGCAAGCAAGGGCACGTCGTCTGCGCCGCCCAGCTTTGCCAGGGCGCCGACGGCTGCGGCCCGAACCGACTCGTTCTCGGCTTCCGCCATATCCACCACGGCAACCCGGGCTGCAACGTCGCCCCGCTCGCCCAACGCCTCAAGAAGCGCCGCTTGCGCGTCGACCGGCAGTTTCGGAAGCGACTCGACGAAGCGTTTGGTCGCCGCTTCGCCCGGCAGTTCCTCGCGCACTTGCTGGAGGGCAAGCCCGCGCATGTCGCGATCGGGGCTGGCCAGCAGTTCGACGACCATATCCAACAGCTCGTCGCTCTGATCAGCTCGAACGGAACTCGGGCCGGGAACTCCTGCAAGGAGTACGGCCAGCGCAATCCAGGCAACGAATAAATACCGGAACCGGTAGACTCTCAAGGAATCTCCTCCTTCGAAGGCAATTGACTGATGGTGGGACACGGGCGTCTTACTGTTTGCCCGTTGCCGACAACATGCCGCGCGTCGCGGCCACTTTGATGTGCCTGGGCACGTCGGCGGCGGCCAGGGCCCTGTAAATCAGCAGAGCCTGCATCCGGTTGCCATCGGCCAACAGGCGGTCGGCGCAGAGCAAGTAGGCGTGGGCGGCGTCGTTCTTCAGGGGCTCGGGCGCACTGCCGAGGAACCCTTCCAGCGACTTGGCCGCCTCCACGGTGCCAATCGAGCCCAGGGCGGCCGCCGCCGCGGCGGCAACCTGCTTGTCGGAATCGGCCAGCAGCTTCGAAAGCTCATCGACGGCGGCCTTATCGCGCCGCGCACCCAATGAATTGACGATACCCACCTTCACCAAGCCGCTGGTATTGCCCAGCGCTTCTCGCATTGCCTGAAGCGCTTCATCGCACGGCATGCGCTCCAACGCATAGCGCGCCATGTGCGAGAGCTTTTCATCGGGCAGCAGCTTCGCCAGCGCGGGGACCGATGTTGCGGTACCAACCAGGCTCAACTTGCGGCACACGAAGTCCTTTGCCGCCTGGGGGATATCTTCGCCCAAGACAGCACTGAGCTTCGCCTCAATTGCCTTGGCTGCCTCAGCGTCCTTGCCGGCGGCCACGACCGCGTCGTCGATGGGTTTCAGAGCCTCGCGGTTGTCGCCCCAATCGTAAGTCTTCAGCGCATCGAACGCCTTGTCCAATGCCTCGTCGGCGCAAAGCGGCATGGCGCCACCAAGGAACAGGGCCGCAATCAGCAGCCCGCCAATCATCCGGTTTCCTGGGTTCATCTGGGTGTCCTCCAATTAAACAAGGTGGTGCTGGTGAAAAACACTATTGTAGCACAGGCGTCAGCCGGTTAGTAGGGTGGGTGGTTCCGGATGTCTCAGGGGGTAGGGTGGGCCGAGTTATTCCAGTCCCGCCAATTCAAATCCGTGGTCTCTCTCCCTGCTTCCTCGTTCCTCTCTTGCTTCTTTCCTCTCTTGTTCTGGTGGGACTCGCTCCACTCGGCCCACCCTACTTCTTGGCGCGTGGATGAACCCGGCCGCTACCGCGTCCGGAACCATCCACCCTACTTAGATCTCATTCCATGGTGCTCGGTAGGCTCGGGTAAGGCGTCGGCTCGCCTGCTCGTCCCCCTCAATCCTCTCCTTCACCGGGTCCCACACGATCTTCCGCCCGGAGCGGACGGCAATGTCGGCAATGTGCGAGATCATATCGCTGCGGACGGCATCGTCGATGTTACCGACCGGCGTTTGCCGGCTTCGGACACACTCGATGAAGTTCCGTTCCTGCCCGCTGCTAACGGGCAAGCGAACCGCGTCGGCCTCCAACGGCGTCTCTCCGAGCGATGCCGGCTCGGATAGCATACCGCCGTAATATGGGGCGATCCACCCTTCGGTCCCGATAAACTGCACATAATTGCCCAGTTTCGCTAGCCGGGGGTCTTCATCCGTGGGCAAGCCGTGAGCCCAATAGCTTATCGTCACGCCGTTGGCCAGCCGGATGCGCACGTCCCAGTTATGCACGGCGTCGTTACAGTCGCCGCGGTTGATCCTGCCGGTCCCTTCCACTTCCCACGGGCCGTGCTCGTGGGCATCGTAGGCCCACACAAGCAGGTCCAGCGGATGGGCGCCCCAGCCGGCGATGAAGCCCAATGCATAATCATACACGTGATACCAGCCGGGGCCGTTGTCCGGGCATCCGGAGTAGGGCCGCCACGGGGCCGGGCCGAGCCAAAGGTCGTAATGCAACCCGTCGGGGACAGGCTTCGGGATCCGGGACCCGCCGCCGACGCTGTCGGGCGCCTTCACGCGGATTTCACGAAGCTCGCCCATGCAGCCGTTGCGGATCAACTCGCAGCCCAGGCGGCACGCCGCCATGGCCCGCGCCTCGGTGCCGTACTGAAACACGCGACCATAACGCCGCACTGCCGCGCGGCAGGCTTGGTCCTCGGCAAATGCGACGCCCATCGGCTTCTCGAGCGAAACGTCCTTGCCTGCCTCGGCGGCCAGCACGGCCATGGGCACGTGCCAGTGGTCGGGCGTGGCGATGCTCACCGCGTCGATATCGTCGCGGACGAGGATGTCGCGGAAGTCGACGTAAGACCGGCAGTCTTGGTTGCCGTAATGGGCATCGACCGTTTGCTTCGCCTGCAGCAGCACGTGGTCCCACACGTCGCACACGGCCAACACCTGGGCCTCGGGACAGCCGAGCGCCTCGCGACAGTTCAGCAGCCCGCGCGGCCCGACGCCAAGGTAACCGAGGGTAACCCGGTTGCTCGGGGCGGGCTTCTCTCCGTTCCCTAACGCACCGGCCGGGATCAGGGTTGGGCACGCCGCGACAGCCGCCGTCGCCGCGGCCCGGCGAAGGAGATGGCGTCTTGTGTAGTGCATCGCGTTCTCCGCGAAATCAAGTCGAGTAGGGTTTGACTCGTTCCGCACGGCCCACTTCTCAGTACTCGGTAACAAGTACTCAGCACCAAGTACTCGGTACTCGGTACTCGGTACTCGGTACTCGGTACTCAATACTCAGGTGGGACTCGCTCCGCTCGGTCCACCCTGCTTCCACTTCCACTTTTTAACGCGTGGATGAACCCGGCCGCTGCCGCGTCCGGAACCATCCACCCTACTTAGATCTGACTCCACGGCGCCCGGTATGCGCGGGTAAGCCGGCGGCTCGCCTGCTCGTCGCCCAGAATCTCTTCGTTCACCGGGTCCCAAACGATCTTCCGCCCGGAGCGGATGGCGATGTCGGAAATCTGGCTGATGTTGTCGCTGTGGACGGCGTCCTCGATGTTGCTGACCGGGTCGCTGCGGCGCCGGACCGCATCGAGGAAGTTGCCGGCCTGGTTGCGGCTTTCCTGCAACCGGACGCCGTCGGGCTTCAGCTTGACTTCCAACAGCGAGGCCGGTTCCGCCTTGATGCCGCCGCGCGAAATGCCGATCCAGCCCTCCGTGCCGGTGAACTGGGTGTAGTCGCCGCCGGGGCGGAACTTCATGGTCACGCCGTTCTCGAACCGGATGTCCACGTCCCAACGCATCACCACGTTATTGCGACCTTCGTAGGGAATGTGCGCCGTGCCCTCGACTTCCCACTTGCCGGCCAGGTGCGTATCGTACCCCCACACGAGAATGTCCAGCGGATGGGCGCCCCAGCCGGCAATGAATCCGATCGCGTATTCGTAGTCGTGCCACCAGCCGTTGCCGCCGGACGCCTGCCCGCAGTACGGCCGCCACGGCGCGGGGCCGAGCCACTGATCATAGTCGAGCCCCTCGGGCACCGGCTGCGGTGTGGTTGTGTTGCCCGGTTGGCTGTCGGGAGCGACCACGAGAACCTCTTTAACCTCCCCGATGTAACCGCTCCGGACCAGTTCGCACCCGTAGCGGCAATGGGCGCTGGAGCGCTGCTGGGTTCCGTACTGGAACATGCGGTCATACCGGCGGACGGCCTCGCGGCAGACGAGGTTTTCGTGCAGGCAGACGCCCAGCGGCTTCTCGACGTACATGTCCTTGCCCGCCCGCGCCGCAGCGATCGTTTGGTGGACGTGCCAGCAGTCGGTACTTCCGATGCAGACGGCGTCGAGGTCGTCGCGGGCGAGCATGTCGCGATAGTCGGCGTAGGCCGTGCCTTTGATCTCCTCGGCCCAGCGATCGCGCCGGTCCTTCCAGGGATCGGCCACGGCGATGGGCTGGCCGCCGCTGCCGATCATGCCACGGAACACCCCGCTGCCCCGAGAACCGCAGCCGATCAGGCCGATGGTTACCCGCTCGCTGGCCGGCGGTGTGTCCGGGGCGCCCAAGGCGTTGGACGTGATGACGTACGGCGCCGCCAGTGCGGCCGAGGCGCCCCGCAAGAATCGTCGGCGAGTTACTGGGTTCGTTCGCATGAGATAGTCTCCATTGGTAACGTGAGGTGGCAGGATGCGCCGAGTGGAACGAGTCCCACCATGGTCTTACTCACCAGCGTTCTTCCGCGATCCGACCAAACACGGCATCGAACTCGGGAGTGTCGGCAGCCACACCGGCTGAACGTTTGATGCTTTCGCCCCACGCATGCAGGCGCATTGCACGTTGGACGACAACCTCGACTTCTTCCCCATCCGGAAGGCCTACGTCTTCGTCGAGTTCGATGGTCCTGCCATGAAGTTACCCGGCCCCCGGCCAAGTTGCAAGGGGGATGCCGGCCCTCAAAACCGGCTGGCGTCGATCACTTCGCCGGACGCGAGTTGGCCCAATCGCGAGTGAATTTCCGGGTCGATGCGGTACGAAATGAACCGCACGCTGCCGTCGCAGAACGTCATGTTCATCCCGTTCGAATGCGAGCTACCGAAGCGGTTGGGCGACTCGAAGCCCGGGCCCGCATGCGTTTGGCGAGGCGGCATACGCCCCCCGAAGGAGTTCGGCGAAGTACACCGGCGATGCGCAAACCCCAATTTCCACTATCCCCCGTCTGCCACACTTGGCTTGCGTTGAAGTTCCGACCGTGGTATCCTGCCACTGATCATGGAGAACCCGTATTTCACGCTGCATCACGAGTTTCGGGAAGCCGGTGCGGAGGTGCTAATCAGCTCCGGCCAGGCGTGCGTCGCCTTTGGAATCGCCACATTTTCGAAAGACGGCGATTGGATCATCCGCGAGAACGAGGCATCCTGCAACGCTGTGCTCTCCGTGCTGGGGAAGCACGGTGCGATGTATCGATTGGGTGCGCCGCTGCATCCTGGCTGGCTCTGCGTGGGATGGACCAGCCACTTCGAGTTCCGTGCGCAGGCGGGCCTAAGAATGCGGACCGACTTCTGTTCGCGTCCGCCGCGTGTGCCCCTTGTTGACAATCTATGGTCTCGTGCCGTCAAGGCAGCCGGATTGGATGTCGTGGACGTGGAGTCGCTCATCCGACTGAAGCAAACGCGGCGCCAGCGCGACTATTCGATCATCGGAGCGTTGGCAGAGGTTGCCGGGTGGGAGGAGGATCTGCCCGAATTGGCCCTTCAATACCTGCAAGACTATGACGGCCTCCTGCGTGCCGTCCAGCGTTGGCCGGCCGAGGCAGCAGCGTGTGAGCGGGAGGCCGTTCGACGGCTGCGAGGCGATGCCCCACGGACCGAAGTTGTCGCTGCAATTGCCGTCGAGCAAGACGCCCGGATCCAGGAGGATCAGGCACGAATTGCCGCAATGCAAGCAAAGTTTGAAGCGTATGCCAGCCAGTTCGGCAAGCTGCGCTCGCGGTGGCGTCGGACAGGGACACCGCTTCCCGAACAACATCGGGAACTGGTCATCGAGGCCGAATCACTTCGGAAGGAAGTGCTATGACCGATCAGGAAATCGTTGCAGCAAGCGAGCGATTGCTTCGTCCTTACCGAATCCGGGAAGACTGCCCCTATCTCAGTGAAGACCAACGGGAACTGAGCCGGCTGGATCTCGAGGGGCGTTCAGCGTGGATGGGCGAGTGGCTGATGTTGGCCGCATCGAACGTCCTGCTCGCCCCCACAACAGTGCGTTCCCGGTAGGAGCCCACGAGTCAGTGCAGTCCCCACGGCTCGCGCATCGCGCGGGCGAGCATGAGGTTGGCCGTGTCGTTGTTGGTAAAGCGTTCCAGGTTCGGGTCCCATTGTAGTCTTCGCCCCAACGTGATGGCAATGTTGCCTAGGTGGGCAATCGTGCAGCAGCGATGGCCGATTTCGGCGGGGAAATACGGATCGCGCCGGCTCTTCACGCAGTCGAGGAAGTTCCGGTGCTCGCCCGCGGGGCAGGTGAACAGGTGGACGTCGTCAGGGCCGATTTCGCTGCGGAGGATCTCGTCGGAACTGGCCTCCAGCGGCGCGCGCCAGCTTGCGTTGCCCACCCACCCATCGGAACCCTCGAAGCGGATGCCCGTGCCGCCGCTGTCAATGGTCAATTCGACTCCGTTGGCGTAACGATACTTCAGGTGATATTCGTGATAGGTATCGTACAGCCCGGCCTCGTGACGCCGGCCGGTGCCTTCCACCTCGACGGGCCCGGTGCGCTCGGTGTCGTTGGCCCATTGGGAGAAGTCCAGCAGGTGGGCGCCCCAATCGGTCAGCATGCCGCCGGAATAGTCGGATACCCACCGCCAATGAAACGGATGGAGCCCCTCGCGGTACGGCGCCCAAGGGGCCGGGCCGAGCCACATGTCCCAGTCGAAATCGGGCGGTACGGGCTTCGGGGCTGCATCGCCGGGTCCGCCCGGGCCGGCCGGAAGCATGACCCGAATGCGCTCGAGTTTCCCGATGCGCCCGTTGCGCACCAGTTCCGCCATGCGATGATAGACACCGACGGACCGCCCCTCGGTGGAGAACTGGAACACGGCGCCGAACCGCTGGACCGTATCGGCCAGAGCACGCCCTTCCGCAACGGTGAGCGTGGGCTTCTCGGAAATCACGTCCTTGCCCGACCGGATTGCCGCCAGCGACATCGGCACGTGCCACGGGTCGTGCGTGGAGATCATCACGGCGTCGATATCGTCGCGGGCAACAACGTCTCGCCAGTCGCGCGTCGCCTGGCAGGCGTAGTCTTCGCCAAACCGTTCCCGGAGCACGCCGAACGCCTTATCGATCTGTGCCTGATGCACGTCGCAAATTGCGGCGACCTGCGCGTCCTGCTGTCCGAGGAACATCTTCAGGTTCCGGTCGATGCCGTGGCTGCCAACACCGATGAAACCCACAGTGATGCGCTGGCTTGCAGGAGGTTGGTCGCCGTCGCCCAGGGCCGACGAGGCGATCAGATAGGGAGCGGCAACAGCGAGTGCTCCTTGCACCCCAATTCGCTTGAGGAATCGCCGCCGACTGGTGAACTCTCGTTGGATTCTCATGTGGTCCTCCATTTGCGACTTCCTGCAAGGCGAGTGGTTCCGGCTGTCTTGTCAGCGGGGTCCATCCATGCGGTCTGCTCGCATTCACCCTTCAGCGCGAAGGCAAACCGCCGTGCGGTATTCAATGCGCGCTGAATCACGCACCCCTGCTGATCGCGTGGGTGAACCTGGCCGCTACGCGCCCAGAACCACCCACCCTACCTTCGCTCCCAACTCCCAGCTCCCAACTCCCAGCTTCCAACTCCTAGCTTCCAACTCCTAGCTTCCAACTCCTAGCTTCCAACTCCTAGCTTCCAACTCCTAGCTTCCAACTCCTAGCTTCCAACTCCTAGCTCCCAGCTTCCGCCTCAAACCCGCCATGGCTCGCGCATTGGGCGGCTGCGCAGGCGGTTGGCCTCGTCGTCGCCGGGAAATGCCTCGGCGACCGGGTCCCATTGTAAGGGACGTTCCAGTTCCATGGCAATATTCGCCAAGTGGCAAACCGTGGCCGACCGGTGACTCGCTTCGACCGGCACCCGCAACGCGTCGGGCCGGCGGGTGCGTATCGCGTGGAGCCAATTGCCCATGTGTGTGTCGCCCGTCTCGGAGAAATCGGGCAGCAGACGCACGTCGCCCGGCCCGATCCGGCCGGTCAGCAGCGACTTCGGCTCGGCCTCGAGCTTCTGACGCGTAACGTATACCCAGCCTTCCGTTCCCTCGAACCGAACGCCGTTGCCGTCGTACTTCACGGCGTCGCCGCTGCGAAGCTGTACGGTCACCCCGCCGGCGAACGTGAGATCCACGTGCACGTCAAAGTAGACGTCGTGCAGGCCCGTCCAGTAACGCTTGCCGTGCCCTTCAACCGTCAGTGGCCCCGAATCGTCGGCCCCGATGCCCCATTGGGCGATGTCGAGCTGGTGCGCACCCCAGTTGGTCACGTCGCCCCCGGAGTAATCGCTGACGAACCGGAACCGGTAATGGCAGCGGTGCGGATGGTACGGCGCCCAGGGCGCGGGGCCGAGCCACATCTCGTAGTCGAGTTCCGGCGGCACGGGCCGAGGCGACCACGGGGCGTCGCTGCCGCCTCGCGCCGGGATCTCCACCCACACGTTCTTCAGCTCGCCGATGCGCCCGTTGCGAACCAGTTCGCACGCGAGGAGGAATTTCTCATCCGACCGCTGCTGGCTGCCCACCTGGAGGATGGACCGGTAGCGGCGTGCGGCATCGGCCAGAATCCGGCCTTCCTCGATCGTGAGCGAAAGCGGCTTCTCCACGTACGCCGCCTTGCCGGCCTGCATGGCCGCCATGGCCATCGGCGCGTGCCAGTGGTCGGGCGAGGCGATAATCACCGCGTCGAGATCGTCGCGAGCGAGCACTTCGCGGAAATCGCCCACGGCATCCACCCCGCGGCCGCCCAGCATCGCCTCCACCTGGCGCTTTGCGTCCTCGCGGTGCTTCGCGTCGACGTCGCAAACGGCGACGATTTGCTCGCCCCCTGCGGCGATTTGCAGTCCGCGGGCGCCCGAGCCGATCAGGGCGGTGGTAATGCGCTCGCTGGCAGGGCGGCTTCCCTGGAAG